>CAZETG010000001.1:0-78219 GCA_964514875.1 uncultured Candidatus Saccharibacteria bacterium
CCGGATAGTCGTCCAAGAATCCCAGCGCCACCCGCTTTCGGGTCGTGTTGTGGCTGAGGTCGGCAATTATAACCCAGCTACTAAGGCTACGGTCCTCGACCGCGAGCGAGTGGAATTCTATCTCAAGAATGGCGCTCAGCCGTCTAGCCGTGTCGCCTTCATCCTCAAGAAAGAGGGCATTAAGCTTCCAGATTGGTACAAAAAGCCTGCTCAGAAGCACGCCAAGGCAAAGCACGCCGACAAGCTGCGCAAGAACCAGCCTAAGGAAGAGCCGGCTACCGAAGCTGCCGAGAGTGCAGAATAGTCTGGTTAGAATTAGAAGTTAAAAAATTGCCCCGATCATTGCGATCGGGGCAAAATGGGTATGATAGATTGTGAACACTGACAGCCCGTTTAATGCTTACGCAGCAAACCAAACGCGCCTATCACTAGACAAATCATGCAGCCAAACAAGCCCAGCATCACCGCGACATAAAACCATAATGGCAATGTCTCTTCCGGCTCTTCCGGTTCTTCGTCTTGGTACATGGACAACCTAGCGGTAACGTCTTCGATATACTGCGATGACAATCGGGTTTCTGAAGTCGCGGCTTCTGTAGTCGATTCGACCGGCTCATACTTTACTGGCTCACTCTCCGTTTCTCGTGTCGATTCAATCGCATTAGACGCGGCTACCTGCCTGATATAGCCGGCCACCTTATCCTGCAGATCGGTTTTTTCTTTGTCGGACGGCTCTGACCATGCTTGTTGCATTTCAGTCTCGAGCTTTTCGGCTGCGGATTTTGTCATAACCGTAACTGGCTCGGATGCCCGCGGTTCAGTGCCGGCGACGATTGTAGTCACCTCATTCGTGGCCGGCTCGCTCGCCGTCGATTCGCTCGTAATCCGTTCATCTGCTATCGCCATAGCATTTTCCGAAGCGTCGTCTTCCGCCATATCGCTCGCGGGCGCCGAAACCTCACTATCTGCTTCAGTTATTGCTGCGTTACTGCTTGGATTCATCTGCTGATCGACCCAACCCCAGAATTGCTCCTCTTGATCGGCGCGAAAATCCGAGATTTTGCCGCTCGCAGCATTCCAGCCTTCCTTTGCTCCTTCGTAAACTCCCGGAGCCTTCTCTTTGGCTTTGTCGTACAAGCTTTCAGCGGCCTCCTTAGTTTGGTCCCAAACCTCAGGCGCTTTTTCTTTCGCCTTGTCGTACACGTCGCCGGCGGTTTCCTTGGTCTTGTCCCAGGCTTCCGGGGCCTTCTCCTTCGCGGTGCTCCAGAGAGCCGATCCCGCTTCCTGTGCGCGGCTCCAAAAGTCGCTCTTGGCGCTCGCCGCCACCGCAGGGAAGATCAACCACAGGCTCATCATTACCAGACAAACTATGCCTTTACCTATTTTTCTCAAAATGTACATCAAAATCCCTCCCATTTTGAATTCATACCCCCATTATAGCACACTTTTGCGAAAAAAGCAATAGCATTTTCCGACAACTTTGCAATAATCTGGCTTTTTCGCTGTCTTATTATCAACCAATGAGCTATCACGAGGAGATGCCCCTACCATCTTTTCGAGAGGATCCGGAGTTACGACGAGGCTGAGCGCCACGACCCCGCGACGAACTGCCGAGGATAGCGAACAGAAAGAAAACTTATGTTTTCTTTCTTGCCCAGTCGAGGATAATGAGTAAAGAAAATGCTTGCATTCTCTTTCGAATGACGCAGACTGCAATTGAACGCAGTTCAAAGCGACGCAGGCAGCATAATTTCGCAAAGCGAAATTTGCGGGCGTCGTGGACGCGCCTCGAGAAAAGATGGTAGGGGCATCTCCTCCTATGTTAGCTAATTATACAAAAAATCGCCCCGACCATAGCGGTCGGGGTATTGGTAGGTTACTTAGCGGTAGGGAAAACAACATCTGTGTACGTGTTGTCGTCGCGGCTATTGTCGTTATCGTCGACGGATTGATTGCGGAAAAAATCCTCTCCGAGTTCTCGTCGTTCTAAGTCAGCCTCTTCTGTCGGCATGGGACGAGGGGGCGCTTCGACGCCGTCATCGTGCGGATGTGCATGATCTGTTACCGGTAGATCGTAGTCCTGCGACGGAGACGGCATAGCCGATGCTTGCGTTCTGACTGCGGCAGGCTTAGGCGCCTGCGTCGACTGCTCGGTCGGCGTTTGTGTTACCGGTTCCTGTTCTAGCGCTGTCTGCACTGCTGTTGCTGACTTATGCCGCACCAATGCAGGCTCTGCAGGGTGTTGTGAGGCTTGCCAGCGCGCTTGTCTCGCGTCGATTTCATCGCGCAACGCTTGTGCGAGCCGATCTCGCTCTTGACGCGCCTGCTCCATTTGTGCTGAGGTCAGTGCGTTCTGCGGATACTGATAAGTTTCCTGGCAGTGCCGATATACGCCCAGGCAACCCAGCCCCGATAAACCGTTTTCCGCGTAAGTGATGTCATAATAAGAGCTAACTGCGTTCATATACATCCGTCCATTAGGGCCGCCAGAAAGGTTCAGAAACGGCACAAAATTGCGCGCATACCACTCCCGGTCGAATAAAGGCTCCTTGAGATAATCATCTGACGACAATCGCATCAAATCCCACGGATTTTCAAACCCAAGCCTGACATACGGCACGAATAGCGGCGTCGCAGTGCGATAAGATTGCATATTTTGCTGCGCAAGTTCCACTCGCATCATTCGATCGACGTCCCCGATCATGGGAATCGCCGACATAATCGCCGGATCCACCGTCAACAACTCCTCGGTATAACCATGAGCATACGGCGAATAGCGCGAATGTACGCTAATGTCAACCGCGCCCGCCTGAACGATGAGGCCGCGCCCCAGCGCCAGAAAAGCAATCACGGCTACCAACATACTACCAATTTTTCTAAGGTTCTTCACAATAACCCCTCCATTCCGTGATGTTTATCTCTCCATTATAGCACACATGAGCGGAAAAGTCAATACTTATTATGGTTTTCAGGGCATTTTGCAATTTTCATTTCTGCCATTAATTACCCAGGAGTTATCACGTGATAGCTTTGACACTTTGCGTAACAGGGGTGAGAATTTACGTAAAGTTATCATATGGTAGCTTTGGCGCAATTTTTCATAGCAAACTCACGATCATCTGGCTATATATTGTCTCTCTAGTGCTGAAAACATACTTTTTAGAGAAAACTCGTAAAATGCCCTCTCTGGCGTGCTGGAAACTCCGAAAAAGCACTTGTATTTTACCTATTTGTGATATAATAGTGATATATACAAAATAAACTGGAGACCATATGGCAACCATTGACCAACAATTTGTAGAATTTATCGTAAAAACCCTTGTCAACAACCCAGACAAAGTCGTCGTTGATCGTGAGATCGACGAGCGCGGCGTCCTACTGAGCTTGAGCGTAGATCCAGAGGATGTTGGTCGCGTAATTGGCAAGCGTGGCGCTACGGCACAGAGTATTCGGACTTTGCTCCGTGTCCTCGGTACGAAGAACGGTGCTCGCTATAATCTTAAAGTCGTTAATACTGACGAAGAAGGTGGCGCTCCGCGTTCGCGCGCAGACGTCGATGATGATATCGCTGAGACTATGGCCGATGTCGCCGCCGAAGACGCTGAGGCCAGCTCTGATCATATGCAGGACGACGGCCTCGCTGAAAAGACTCGTGCTGAGCTCGCTGATTTGGACGATCTCGATATCTAATAAAGGATGCACGGATTACTCTGGGCGAAAAAGCGGGCCTCCTTACGGAGGCCCGAGTTGGTAGCAGCAAAATCTAAGCAGCTTGTGTATCTGGGCCGATGTCTTCATGGCTGAAATGTAAGATGTTGGTCACGACACTAGATCATGCCGCTAGCCACTCTTCGAGTGGGGTTTTAGTATAGACTAGATCGAATTCATCTGCGTAAGTCTGCAAAAGCAAATCCGTCGTGCATAAGCCGACTTCGACAACCTGATGTTGTAGAATGTTTCCATCCATGCGGTCGTCCAGAAAAAACAGCGGTGTAAACCACTCCTCGCTGTCTGGATTATGATAGTGATCATCCATCTTCTCATCGAGGAACTGCTTCGCCTGTTCGTACTCTGGCCAGCCGTTTGGTGCCTCTAAAGAGTAAACGAACTTCTGCGAGACTACGATTTCGCGCAGATCTTTGGATTTTACGCGCCGGGCCGAGATCGTCAAGAGGTCATTCACCGAAAACGGAGCGTCTTCCGGGTGATTATGTACGCAGGTTGTCTTTCCACTACCCAAATTCGCCCACTGCTTAAACGGTATAAAAGTGTAATAAGCCACTTGCCGGGGCTGTCGCTGAGTCCTTTCGTAAAGCTTGAAGCCGCAGAAATCGAATTCACCGTGGACTTCATACTCTAGGCTGCTAATATTGCGTACGAACGTCTTCAGAGTGAAGCCGTTATTTTCGAGCGAGCCATTCCAAAACGTTGCCGCAGCCAGCATTGCTATGCGTATCGCAAAAATACACAAGATCGTGCCACCGACTAAGGTCTTGATGAGTCGACCAAGCGCTTTGGATAGACGCTTGCCTAGGGTTATTTTCTGCATAAAATCCTCCTCTAGCACTGATTTTCGTCTGAATTTTCACTGAAATTACTCTGAATTGTGCTAAATTTTGCCAAATTTGCCGAGGGACGGTCTTGGAAAAGACCTCCAGAACAAGATTAGGGAAACAGCTTTTGCTTGCTAATTTTCTTAGATTTTGCCGTAAGTTGCACCCCCATCTCTTCATTATATCACAGGTTACATAAGAAGTCAAGAAAAACATTGACAAAATTGGTGGTCTGTGATAACGCAAAATGTGGCAAACTGCGCATTTTAGCAAACAATAGTAAAACTTACATGTTGTAATAATTATATAAAACTTTTCCACACAAATAACAGATGTAAAGCACTCAAATGTTGTAAAAATTACAGGAAAAATGTCAAAAATACATTTAGAAAAGGGTTGTGTTTGCTAAGCGAAAGCGCTATAATGAGAACAGTTCGAAAGAACATAAGGCTAACTGCGAGCCAACAAAACAGAAATAAGTTGAGAGCTTATATGTTCAAAAAGCCACCGGTTGAGGGTGGTTTTTTGGTATTAGGATAGCATCTGGTTATGCCGCAGCACTCTCACCATCTTTTCGACGCGACTTTGTCGCTAGCAGTCGGGCGTCGGCTTGAAAGAAAATGCGTAGCACTTTCTTTGCTCGCACTCCTACTGGATTCGTAAGTCTGAATCCTCTTCGAAAAGGGGTGAGAGCGCTGTTGTGATGATTCGCCATTCCAATACCAAAAAACGAGTTAATATATGAAAAAGCGCCTCTATCTGAGGCGCTGACCCGTAATGGGTGTGAGCAGTTAATTGACGCCACCGAGTGTGGCTTGTAGGCATGTCCCGCAAAGGGCGCAGATATTTTGCCTACGATGGCGCAGTTATCGGAGCAGCCCTGCCAGTATAGCCGGCAGGACTTGTTGCTCAAACGACAACCGGTTTTATGAGAGGTTAGATTGCAACCTTATTTTTGATGATATTGTCATAATCATTCAATAAGGTCTCGACGAAGGCGGATGTTTCCGGAGCGGCCTCACGCAACTGCTCGCGCAGATCTGGATCCTGGATCCAGTAACTGGTGAATTCGGCAATATATTCTGATGGATTTGTTGTGGCGTAATCTCTCAGTAAATGTTTAGCACCTTCCAGCTCTTTATGATAAAGCTGGTTTACCTTGTGCTCATTGTAGCAATTTACTTGAGAAACCCGGAAAGCAGCAAAATGGGTAAATTCATGCAAGACTGTTGTCTGCAAAAAGGCGAGGTCTTTCGTACCATTGACGGTAATAGTTTTATTACCGTAATACGTAAACCCGGCAGCCTTGAAGGTTTGGCCTGAATAGTGACAATCATTAATATAATCAGCCTCTTCCTTCTTGGTTAGCTCGCCTTCATGCCAACCTGCCTTGAACTTCCAGTTCTTCTCGTCGAAGTCCTCCAGCCAGTCGCTCGGCAGCTTGTTTTTAGCCAGTCCGACCATGCGATCTTGTACGCTCGCGGCGTCATTTTTGGTTTGCTGGTCCAGAAACTCAAGGTCGACGTTCTGTTGCTGCAAATAGGTAAAATCCCCGCTTTTTACCTTTTCTACTAGCTCTTTCAGCTCACCGACCGACATCGGGCTATGGATATTTGCGTCAACGTATTGTTCGCTTACCGTAGCCTGGCCTGGTCCAGTCATCTCGCAAACCCAGTCCAAGTCGCCTTCTTCGACTAAGCCGTAATACCGAGCCAAAGCCCGAATATCATCGGCACGACGTGCGAAGATTTCTTCCTGGCTCATTCCATCGTAAAGCTGGGCTTCATCTGGCATGAGTCCGGCCTCGTTCATCAACGCACGCAGGGCAATTTCCTTTGTAACGGTATTGGCGCCAAAGAGGTCTGCTACTTCGTACTCGTTGAACTTCTCGAGATAAGGCTCCAGAAATTCATCGGTCAAGTTTTCATCAGTAATGGCATGCTCTTCCGCGAACGTGTTGCTACTAGTCTCATGAGACTGGTCAACCGTAGCGGTATTATCCATTGCAACCTCTTCGAGATCCACGTTGTCGGAAATTGTTTCCTCGCTCACGTTCTCGACAGCGATCGATTCCTTGGCTTCTTCCAGATCGTTCGTTTCGTTAGAGTCTTCTAAGAGGCTCAGCAAAACATCAGGCGTTGCCAGAGCGCTGTCAGGCAGTTCGAATTCGTTGACGGTATCGACATCGGACAGTTTGTCCTCAGGCTGGCCCTCACCGACCAGCTGGTCCGTAGTTTGTTGATCTTTCGTCGTCTGATTGTCGTCCACTTGGCTCTCGCCAGTTTCGACGTCGTCAGATTGCTCATCGGAGGTTTCGTCCGTGACCAGCCCTTCGCCCTCAACGGACTCAGTGACTTCGGTCTCGGTAACTACTTCGGCCTCCTGGGCGGTTATTTCGACGGAAGTCTCGAGCTGAATCTCGTCCTGGATTGATTCCAGATCGTCAGATTCTGCCGATTCCTGCGGCTGCTCACCTTCAACGGTGGTAGTCTCCGGATTGGTTTCCGCCGAATTGCTAGCTTCGGTAAAGTGCCGCACGAACGCGATCGCAACGTTGTCGAAGGATTGATTTTCATCAGCAACCTTCATGACCTCGCCAATTACCTTACCAGCAACAGTCAAACCGTTTGTCACGATATTGCTGTCGGAAATGGGCTGAGACTCGCAAGCGCAAGCTTCGCACGCACTAGCGCTCAAGCTGAGCATTACCAGTATTGACGCCACGGCCAGCATAGCCTGCTTGACCAGGTTTTTAACAGATAACTTTTTCATAAATCTTCCTCCTTAGGAAAATAGTGTGGATAACGGACGTGTTTGGACTTTTGACGTTTCGTCAAAAATAGGGAAGGAATCTATTATAAAAATAGTCTGTTCGCCGACTATACGCGTTTGCTAGTGCCGCTGATCAGACGGACTAGGAAGGTAGCAACACTAGTTTACTGCGCAGATTGGTGCTCTCTGTCAATTAACTAGTAATGTGCTATAATATCTATATACAACCATTCGCATGGTATATTTAGGTATTTATACAACCATTGTAGCACAGATATTGAATTTTGTCAATACTAATTATGCTATTCTGGGCAGATTGGCAAAAATATAGTGAAAATAGGAAGATTTTTGTTGTTAAAATTACAACATTGTCTGAATTTTGTCTCTTGCCGGATTCATGAAAATTCGATATAATGTAATACAAGAAGTAGTGAGCGGTGTGGAGTACGAGCCAAAAGGTGGCGGCTTTTGGCGCTAATGCCGCAGTAATCTTCGGCGCTACAAACTGACGACACCAGATAGAGATATAGCTTATCTCGTAGCCCTCGGAGCGGTTAAACAGAGAAATATACCAGTTTTCTTTCGCTGTGACGACGGCAAGGTGGTGCCAGTTTGACTCGCTTAGCGAGAGATTATCAACACTAAAGAGAGTGAGAGGGAAAAGTGAGCAAAGCAACAACCGACACCGGCCGCGTTTTTTTCACGGAAGGCGACCAAGCGCTTCCGATTCCAGATCTGATTTCGCACCAGAAGGATAGCTGGGCGGATTTTGTGCAGTCTGGTCTCCGCGAAGTCTTTAATGAGTTGAACCCTATCGACGATTACAATGGAAATAAGTTGTCGTTGCGGTTCAAAGATTACTACTTTAAGGAGCCGGTCGAGGATGAAAAGACCGCGAAATTAAACTTATCGACTTATGCCGCGCCGCTGCATGTCATGGTCGAGCTGACTAATAAGGTCACTGGCGAGATTAAGGAACAGGATATTTACTTTGGTGATTATCCCTGGATGACCGATCGCGCGACCTTCATTATTAATGGCACAGAGCGCGTGGTGGTCTCGCAGCTGGTGCGCTCAGCGGGCGTTTTCTTTACTGCTGATGAGAATAATGGTCGTCGTTATTACGGTGCTAAGGTGATTCCAGGGCGCGGCGCTTGGCTGGAGTTTGAGACGACCACGAGTGGCTGTATTAATGTTAAAATTGACCGTCGCCGCAAGATTCCGGTCACGACCTTTCTGCGTGCGCTCGGCATTGCTGACAATGACAAGATTCGCGAGACCTTTGCTGAAGTCGATAATGGCGCCGTCAGCTATATCAACGCTACGCTCGACAAAGATACGACGACTAGCCAGCCGGCAGCTTTGCTCGAGGTGTATCGTCGTTTGCGCCCAGGTGATCTCGCGACGGTCGATAACGCTAAATCGATGATTGAGCATGCGTTCTTCGATTATCGGCGGTATGATTCTTCGCGCGTAGGTCGTTATAAGCTGAATCAGCGCCTCGGCTACGATACGCCCAATGATGCGGCGCATCGCACTCTCCAGATGAAGGATTTGATTGCGATTATTTCCGAAATTATTCGCCTCAACAACACACAAGAGCCGGCCGATGATATTGACTCCCTCTCGAATCGGCGGGTGAAACTGGTGGGTGAGTTGGTGCAGCGCCAATTCCGTCTCGGTATGTTGCGTTTACAGCGGAATATTCTTGACCGGATGCTGATGGCGAATCCGCAAGAAGTAACGCCGTCGCAGCTTTTGAACTCACGCCCAGTGGTTGCCGCGGTGAAGGAGTTTTTCGCCAGCTCACAGCTCTCGCAACTGATGGATGAAGTAAATGGCTATTCTGAACTAGCGCACAAGCGCCGCTTGAGCTCGATGGGACCTGGCGGTTTGACGCGCGAACGTGCCGGCTTCGATGTCCGCGATGCGCATCCGACGCATTACGGTCGTATTTGTACGGTCGAGACGCCAGAAGGTGGTAACGTCGGTCTCGTCTTGAACTTGGCGACTTATGCGCGGATTAATGAATATGGTTTTATTGAGGCGCCATATCGCGTCGTCAAGAATGGTAAAGTTACCGACGAAGTGGTCTATGTCGACGCTGCAAGCGAAAGCGATATGATTATTGCCGATGCTTCCGTGAAGTTGAATGACAAAGGCGAGTTTGTCGAAGAATGGGTTTCGGCACGTGTCAACGGTCGCCCGAGTCAGGTTGCGTCGAATCTCGTGACGCATATTGACGCAGCACATAAGGAAATTCTTGGTACTTCGGCCAGCTTGATTCCGTTCGTGGAGAAAAACCGCGTTGATCGCTCGCTGATGGCTTGCGCGATGCAGAAGCAGGCCGTGCCACTTTTGAAAACCGACGCGCCAACGGTCGGTACCGGGATTGAGCATGAGGTAGCATTGAACACTTCGCAAGTCGTCATCGCTGAAGAAGATGGCGAAGTGACGAAGGCGGATGGCATTTCTGTCAAAGTCAAGTATGCCAAAGCTGGTGAAAAAGAATACAAGCTAGAGCATTTTGAAAAGACCAATGATGACCGCTGCTATAACCAGCGTGTCAAAGTCGCGCGTGGACAGAAGGTCAAAAAAGGTGATATCTTGATCGAAGGCGCTTCCGTCACCGATGGCGAGCTGGCGCTGGGTAAGGATTTACTGGTAGCCTTCATGCCGTGGCGTGGTTACAATATGGATGATGCGATCGTGATTTCGCAGCGTCTCGTCAGCGATGATTCTTTGACGTCGATTAATATTAAAGATTTTGACGTGGAAGTGCGCGAGACTAAACTTGGCCCGGAGCAAGTGACGCGCGATATTCCAAACGTCCCTGAGCGCAGTTTGCGCCACTTAGGCGAAGACGGTATTGTTGTAGTTGGTTCTGAAGTTCAGCCAGGTGATATTCTCGTCGGTAAGATTACGCCAAAAGGCGAGCAGGAATTGAGCTCAGAAGAGCGCTTGCTGCGTGCGATTTTCGGCGAAAAGGCCAAAGATGTGCGCGACACTTCGGTGCGCATGAATGGCTCTTCGACTGGTAAGGTTGTCGGTGTGCGAGTCTATACGCACGAGCAGGGCCACGAGCTAAAAGCCGGCGTGCTGATGCAAATTAAGATTTATGTCGCAGAAATGCGTAAGATTAGCGTCGGTGATAAGATTGCTGGTCGTCATGGTAACAAAGGTGTGGTTTCACGTATTCTGCCGGTCGAGGATATGCCATTTATGGAAGACGGCACTCCGATTGATGTCTTGCTTAGTCCAATGGGTGTGCCGAGCCGTATGAACCTCGGTCAGCTTTTCGAGGTGCACCTTGGCATGGCGGCGCGGGCGCTTGGCTATAAAGTTGCTACTCCGTCCTTCAACGGTGTTTCCGACGAGACGATTTCTGAGCAGCTCGAAAAGGCTGGCTTCTCGCGCGATGGTCGCGTCCAGCTCTATGACGGTCTGACCGGTGAGCCGTTCAATGAGCGCACCTCTGTCGGCGTTATGCATATGCTGAAGCTTCACCACATGGTCGAAGACAAGATTCACGCTCGTTCGACTGGCCCGTATACAGCTGTCACGCAGCAGCCACTCGGTGGTAAAGCTCAGAATGGCGGCCAACGCTTCGGAGAAATGGAGGTGTGGGCGCTTGAAGCTTACGGTGCGGCGACAGCTTTGCAGGAAATGCTTACGATTAAGTCTGATGATGTTTATGGTCGCGCCAAAGCCTACGAAAGTATTATTAAACGCGAGCCGATCGAGGGGCCGAAGCTTCCGGAAGGTTTCAATGTCTTAGTCAAGGAGTTCCAAGGCCTTGGTCTGAAGGTCGAGCTACTTGATCATGGTGATTCAGCGGATGCCGGTGAAGTAATCGAACGCACTTCACGTCAGATTGAGAAAGAGCGTGATGACCGATTAATTTATCAGCAACATGGTATGCAAGAAGACAAGATCGAGACTTTGGTTGATCTTGATGAAGAAGAAGCCGCAGAAATGCTGGATGATGAGGGGATAGAAATAACTGCGTCAGACGATATGGATGTGCCAGATGATCTGGAAGATGCCGAATCGCTTGACCTTGGAGAGGAGTTATAAAATGGCTTGGATGGATAATTTTATCAGTGCCAATGATTTTGACTCAATTCGCCTAAGTGTGGCTAGCAAGGAAGATATTTTGGGCTGGAGCTACGGCGAAGTATTAAAGCCGGAGACGATCAACTATCGTACGCAAAAGCCAGAGCGCGACGGTCTATTTTGTGAGCGCATTTTCGGCCCAGTCAAGGATATTAATCCGCACGATTCTAAGCTTAAGGGTGTACGCTCGCGCGAGGCGGCGGTCGATAAGGAAGGCAACCTTGTCACGAAATCGATTGCACGTCGCGAACGCATGGGGCACATTACTTTAGCGGCGCCAGTTGCACATATCTGGTTTATGCGCGGCACGCCGAGTGCTTTGAGCGTACTTCTGAATTTAACAGTCAAGAATATTGAGAAAGTCGTTTACTTTGCGTCGTACTTAATCATTAGTGCCAAAGATGAAGAAATCGCACAGCGTTTAACTGATCTTGAGTCGAGCACTGTAGCCGCACGCGAAGCTATCCGCTTGCGCTACGAAAATGCCGCTAGCGACGCTAACGCTAATGTTGCCACTCTTGCTGAAGAGCAGACGAAGGAGCTAGAAGCGCTCGAAGAAGATTATACTAAGCGCAAGACTACTCTGGAAAGCCTGAAAAAAGGCGCCGTCATTACCGAACAAGCTTATCGTAATTTGCCTGAAGAATACGAAGAACTCGTCGAAGTTGAAATGGGCGCAACCGCCATTAAACGTTTGCTTGATGAAATCGACCTCAAGAGTATGATTTCTGAGTTGCGCGAAGAAGCGCAGAACGCTAAGGGCCAGAAAGAAAAGCGCTTGATGAAGCGTCTGAAAGTCCTCGAGGGTATGGAATCGGCTGGAATTAAGCCAATTGATCTGATCTTGTTGGTCGTGCCGGTAATCCCGCCAGATCTACGCCCGATGATTCCGCTTCCTGGCGGTCGTTTCGCGACGTCGGATTTGAACGATCTTTATCGCCGCGTGATTAACCGTAATAATCGTTTGAAAAAATTGCTTGAGCTAAATGCGCCGGCAGTGATTTGCCATAATGAGATGCGCATGCTGCAAGAAGCAGTCGATGCGTTGATTGACAACTCTGCTGTGCATGGTAGCCGCAGCGCTAACTCGCAAAACGGCCGTCGCAAACTCAAGAGTATTTCTGATTTGCTCAAAGGTAAGCAGGGCCGCTTCCGTCAAAACTTGCTCGGTAAACGTGTCGATTATTCTGGCCGCTCGGTAATTGTCGTCGGCCCAGAGCTGAAGCTTAACGAGTGTGGTCTGCCAAAGCAAATGGCGCTCGAGCTTTTCAAGCCATTCGTGATTTCTTGGTTGATTGCTAATGATCATGCTGCTAATATCCGCGCTGCGACACGCATGATCGAAGCGGGCGAAGCAATTGTCTGGGATGGTCTCGATACCTGTATTAAGGGTAAATGGGTGCTCTTGAACCGCGCTCCATCACTGCACCGCTTATCGGTCCAGGCTTTTCAGCCGAAGTTGATCGAAGGTAAGGCAATTCAGTTACATCCGTTGGTTGCATCCGGCTTCAACGCTGACTACGATGGTGACCAAATGGCAGTACACCTACCACTTTCCGATGCCGCGCAAGCCGAAGCTGGAGAACTGATGTCGGCTGGCAAGAACTTGCTCAAGCCAGCCGACGGCGCACCAGTACTAGCGATTTATCAGGATGTTGTGCTAGGCATTTATTACCTCACCTACAATAAGCCGGGCACTGAAAGTACCGAGGTGAAGCCGTTTAGCTCGGTTTACGAAGCAGAAATGGCCTATGACCAGGGAATTATCGCTCTGCAAACGCCAATTCGTGTCTTTGCAAAAGGCGAAATTCGTAATACGACGCTTGGTCGCGTGATCTTCAATGAAGTTCTGCCAGAGGATTATGCTTTTGATAATTCTGTCCAAACTAGCAAGCAACTGAAAAAAGTGATGGCGGACATTTTCGACCAATATGGCGCCGAAACTACTGTGAAGACTGCCGATGCCATCAAAAATCTCGCCTTCGAATATGAGACAATTGCTTCAGTGTCGACTGCTAAAGATGACTACCCGACATATTCTGAAATCGACGACTTTATTGCGGAAGGTGATGCTAAGACGGCATTGATTCAGGAGCAGTTCGATCAAGGGCTTGTTACTGAAGAAGAGCGCTATAACTTGACCGTCAACAACTGGCGCGATATTGATAAGAAAATTTCCGACTTCTTGAAGAGTAAACTGGCTGAAATGGATACCGATATTGCTGTCATGGTCAACTCTGGTGCTCGTGGTAGCGTTTCCAACATTAAGCTCGCATCGGCTGAAATTGGCATCATGGTTGATATTAACAACAACGAAATCGAGCTTCCGGTCAAGAGTAGCTACAAGAAGGGTCTGAATACTTTGGAATCCTTCATCGCAACGCGCGGCGCTCGCCAAGGGCAGGTCTCGACGGCACTTCGTACTGCAGACTCTGGCTATTTGACGCGTCGTCTTGTTGATGTGGCGCAAGATGTCTTTACGACCGACGAAGAAGCGGAAGATCCTGGTTTTGCAGTTTATCGCAACGAAACCGAATATACTGGTATTGGCTTTGCGGCGCGCATTGCTGGTCGTTATTCGGCGGAGCCAGTGCCTGGTTATGTCGGCGCCGATGAATTGATTACTCATGAAATTGCTGAGCAAATTGAAAAAGATGAGAAAATTGATAGCGTGAAGATTCAATCCGTCTTGACGACTACGGCCGTCAATGGCGTTCCGCGCAAGGCTTATGGTGTCGACATGTCGACTCGCGCGCTCGTCGAGGCAAATCAGCCGGTCGGCGTCATCGCAGCACAATCGCTCGGTGAGCCAGGCACGCAGCTGACACTTGATACGAAACACGGCTCTGGCGTAGCTGGTTCCGGTGCAATTGCTCGTGGTCTTCCGCGCGTTGAGGAGCTTCTCGAAGCCCGCGCGCCAAAAGGTCAAGCTTACGTCGCTCCGGTCGCTGGCGTGATCGATGTTCGCGAAGAAAGCAATAAATACATCGTCCAAATCAGTCCAGATACCGGCGATACAATGCGCCTCGAGCTGAATGGCCGCACGCCACGGATTAAAGACGGTGCTACAGTACAAGCTGGCGATGTTTTAGCTGATAAGGGTAATGGTAAAGAGCCGATTATTTCTCCGGCAGATGGTAATGCGCAGTTGACTGACGATGCAATTATCGTGGTAGCAGCGGCCGGTTCGCCAGTGAAACTTGATATTCCAGGCGATGCTGAGCTATTGGTCAAGGATGGCGACCGCGTTGAAGCTGGCGATCGCATTACGACTGGTTCGTTGAACTTGCAAGATTTGTTGAAGTATAAAGGCGCCGACGAAACCGCTCGTTACATTATGAACGATGTAATCTCCGTTTACGCTGCGCAGGGCCACGAAATCTCTGCCAAGCACTTGGAAATCATTGTACGGCAAATGTTTAGTCGCGTCATGATTGATGATGCTGGCGATTCTTCCTTCGTTGCGGGCGATATCGTTTCGAAGGCGGCGATTCTGGCCGAGAATAAAGAGCTTGAAGCTGCCGGTAAGCAACCTGCAACCTTCGATAGTCTGCTTCTCGGTATTACCAAGGTATCGATCTGGTCTGATTCATTCTTGTCGGCCGCTTCCTTCCAGGATACGACCCGCGTCTTGATTAACGCCGCTATCAACGGTCGCGTCGATCATCTCAACGGTCTGAAAGAAAACGTCATTATCGGTCGCAAAATTCCGGTCGGTACCGGCGTGACACCGCTTAAAATTACCGATGCCGAGAAGGCTGAGTTCCAAATCGAGAATGAAGATTTGCAGCCTTCGGCAGAAGATGTAGCCGAAATCTAGTATATATTATATACAGCAAAGTTCCTCCAGAAATGGGGGAGCTTTGTGAATGCTACGTACTGTTTCATGTACCCATGTATTACCATTATCCATACCGTACTAGACAGCGGAGGGGGAAGCCTGCCCAACGAGGGGCATCATAAGATGAGTAAGTGTTTGAACTATGAAAGTCGAGAGCAAAGATGCGTTCAAATGCTGGAGCAATATACGCGCGAGAAGACCAAGAAGTCGCACTAGTGCCAGTGAATTGACTTAGGTGACCGCCATTATAAATTGCATCGCTCCGCACAAATGACAAACGAACATTTCTGATGTAGAGCTGCAAAATTTAGAAAACAACTTTTTCAATTTCAGAGTAGAAAAGTGTAGTATAATAAAAAATATGGAAGTTAATCAGGAAGTTATTGCTCATCTCGCTGAGCTGTCAAATTTTGCCTTAACCGCGCAAGAAAGCGAGCACTTGGTCACGGATCTAAATGGTATCATTAATTATATTTCACAACTTGATGAGCTTGACACGAAGGGAATTGAGCCGACTTATCAAGTTTTTGAAATGGAAAATATTTGGCGCGCGGATGAAATTTTATCGCAAGAAGCTGACCGTGAGCAACTTCTGAGCTTAACTAAGCAAACTCAAGACCATCAAATTAAAGTGCCAAAAGTGCTCTAGGAGAAAACATGAAGATCGCAAGCAAAACCATTAGCGCGGTTTCTCTGGTGCAAGAAGCTCTGAAAAAAGCGCACAAATTCCAGGAAACGCATCATATTTTTACTTTTTTGAACGATGTCGAGGCGCTCAAAAAAGCCGCCGCTATTGACGAAAAAATCAAGCAAGGCGAGCCAGTCGGTAAATTGGCAGGCGTGCCGTATGCCTTGAAAGATAACTTCCTCAGCCCAGAAGGTGAGACGACGGCTTCGGCGCACATTCTCGAAGGTTTTATTAGTCCGGTGACGGCGACGGCCGTAAAAAAGCTCGAGGCTGAGGGCGCGATTATGATCGGACGTACAAATATGGATGCCTTTGCGCACGGTTCGAGTACGGAGAATAGCTATTTTGGCCCGACCAAAAATTCACGCGATCTTGAACGCGTAGCGGGCGGCTCCTCTGGTGGCTCGGCAGTGGCGGTAGCGCTCGATATTGTGCCGTTTGCGACTGGCACCGATACTGGCGGCTCGATTCGTCAGCCAGCTTCGTTCAACGGAATTTATGGCTTGAAGCCGACTTATGGTACGGTTTCTCGCTACGGCGTCGTGGCGATGGCTTCGAGTACGGATTGCGTTGGCTTTTTCGCGCAAGCTCCTGAAGATATTGATTTACTGATGCGAATTACTGCTGGACAAGATCCGAATGATTTGACGACTCTGCCGGATTATTATGGTAAGGACACGGATAGTTTTGACGACCCAGTCAAGAAAATTGGCATTATTAAGGATTTTGATAACGATGCGGTCTCGCCGGCGATTCAGAAAGCTCTGCATGATAAGATTGATGAGCTGAAAGCGAAGGGCCACGAAATTGTCTATCTCGACATGCCAGCTCTGAAATATGCGCTCGCAGCATATTATATTATTGTTCCAGCTGAAATTGCCAGCAATCTTTCTCGTCATGACGGTATTCGTTATGGTTTTCGAAGCGAAGATTCTGGTGATCTGAAAAAACTTTACGAAAATACGCGTAACGAAGGTTTTATGCCAGAAAATAAGCGGCGTATTATGATCGGAAACTTCGTCTTGTCGTCCGGGTTTTACGATGCGTATTATCTGAAGGCGGCTAAAGCGCGCACATTGATTATTGAAGAATATAATCGCGCCTTTGAGAAGTGTGATTTTATCTTGACGCCGGTTAGTCCGAATCCAGCCTTCAAACTTGGCGAAAAAGTCGACGATCCGGTGGCGATGTATCTCGAGGATATGATGTCAGTATCATTGAACCTTGCCGGTGTGCCCGGATTAACCATTCCAGCAGGTGAGACCGCAGATGGCATTGCACTCGGCTTACAATTAGTTGGTCCGCGCCGTAGCGATGCTGTGTTATTGAAGTTCGCCGCGGAAATGAGCGTAAATATTGATGAAGCAGCAACGGCGAGCATAGAGGATGAAAGTACGGATATCTTTGGAGGTGACGATTAATGTGGCCGCCAGTAGTCTTTTTGATTATTGCAATCGTTGCTGTCGGATTGCTAGTGCTGGTCGCCATGGTGCTCAATGGCAAGCGCGGCCCTAGCTTTGATGTCCAAGATTATCAAACCCGCTGGCTCAAAATCGAAAATAGTCTCGTCAAGGGCGATCCACGTAGCTATAGTCTCGCGATTATGGATGCCGATAAGCTGCTGGATCGTGCACTGAAGGAAATGGGGCTCTCCGGTAAAACCATGGGCGAGCGCATGAAAAAAATCAATGATCATTTTTCTGATGTAAATCGCGTATGGTATGCGCACAAAATCCGCAATCAGTTAGCACATGAACAAGATTTTGAAATAGATTATACGACGGCGAGTCGCGCTTTGACGGCGTTTCGGCAAGCATTAAAAGATTTAGGAGCGATTTAGATGACAAAATATCTTCCGACTATTGGTATCGAATGCCATGTCCAACTTTCCACTAAGACGAAACTTTTTTCCGAAGTTGATAATGATGCGCGCTTGAAGGAGCCGAATTCCTGTGTTTCGCCAATTGATTATGCTTTGCCAGGCATGTTACCGCGCTTGAACGAAGCAGCGATATATTATGCGGTCAAGGCAGGTTTGGCGCTGAATTCGGAAATTAATCTCGAATCACGGTTTGATCGCAAGCATTATTATTATCCAGACTTGCCAAAAGGTTATCAAATTACACAAATGTTTCATCCGATCATTGGTGCTGGCTACGTTGAACTACCTGACGGCACGAAAATCCGGATTGAACATGCTCACCTCGAGGAAGACGCTGGTAAACTCAGCCATGAATCGACTTACAGCCTCGTCGACTTAAATCGTGCTGGCACGCCGCTAATCGAAATCGTCTCACAGCCAGACATCCATTCTGCTGCGCATGCGCGTGATTATACGAAGGAGCTTTGGCGTCTGATGACTTACGCAGGCGTGACTTATGGCGATTTATATAATGGTAATATGCGTTTTGATGTCAATATTAGCCTGGCGCCTGAAAATAGCAAGGAGCTCGGTACGCGCGCGGAAATTAAAAACTTAAACTCTTTCCGTAGCGTTGAGCGTGCTGTTGAATACGAGATCAAGCGTCAGACCAAGCTGCTCGACAAGGGCAAAAAAGTGCTCCAGGAAACTCGTGGCTGGAGTGATGCGACCGGAGAGACGACCAGTCAGCGCAGTAAGGAGGCCGCGCAAGATTACCGCTATATGCCCGAGCCGGATGTGCCGCCGATTCGCCTCGCGCCAGAAGTAGTCGATCAAGCTCGTGCTGAGCTGAAGAAAATGCCAGCACAGTATCGCACTGAGTTGAAAGATATACTTGGTAGCGATATCTTGGAAATTTTACTCGATTATCAGCCGCTGATGGAAAAACTCGACGAATTAGAAGACGAAAAAGCCATTAAAAAAGTCGGGAATTGGTTCTCTTCGGTGCTTCTCGCGGAAGAAAATACTAGCTTGCTTAATGATCGCTTACCGACGAAAGAGCAATTGCTGGATCTGGTCGATATGGCCCAAAAGAATGAGCTGTCTAGTACTGGCGCTAAGGAAGTTTTTCTCAAATTCTTCGATCCGGAAATGTGTTTCAAGGAGACGCGCACGATTGCCAAAGAGTTAGGCGTAATTCAGGAAAATGATCTCGGCGCGCTCGAGCAGATCGTTGATACTGTACTAGCTAAGCCCGAGACCGCCAAAGCACAAGCTGATTACAAAGCTGGCCAAGAAAAAGTCCTCGGTTTCTTGGTTGGCCAAGTCATGAAAGAATCGAAAGGCAAGGCTAATCCGTCCTCGGTTCAAGAAATTCTGAAAGCGAAGCTTAAATAATGCCGATTTTCTCCCGTGACGCAAGTTGCGGGAGAATTTTACAGGATAATGCTTACGGTAGAAATAGTTCAGATGTCGTTGATCGAAAGACCGACGTTCTGTTTACTGAAGAGGCGACAAATAGTAAGAAGAATTTTAACGATCAGCAAGATGTCGACCTCAAAGCGCAGGTTAAAACTGTTCAAAAATGGTTTGCTGAGCATGTCACGCTCTTCGGCCAACCTTATACGCTCGACTACGATCAAGCTAAAGCGGTTTGCGATCAGCATAAAAATACTATTGTCACGGCGCGCGCCGGTTCTGGTAAAACTCGCGTCATTGTCGCCAAAATTACCTACCTTGTCGCCTCAAAGCAGGCAGATTTATCGGAAATCGCCGCGTTTATGTTTAATCGTACTGCTGCGGCCGAAGTCAACGAGCGCATCGGCGCAGTCAAAGTCGACGGCAGAACATTGCCGGAAATTAGCATACGGAGATTACGACATTCGCAACCAGATGAGTATAGTGCAGACGTATCTATTGCTGATCGATTTAGCCAATCCGACATAGGTGTGAGCGTAATTGCAGACTCTCGCAACGAGCTAAGCGGCAGTCAAAGCATTAACGTTGCCTCGACCTTTCATAAATATGCGCTAGACTTACTTAAAATTAGCGGTTTACGTCCGCAGATTCTCGGTGAGCAAGAGCATGATCAGCTAGTTTTAAAAACTATTACGCAAGTTTTGCACGAGCAAGCAGTGCACCTCAGTCCGAAAGATCGCATTGAAATGATTCAGTTGATCAATAGCTTCATTGCGCGCGCCGGGCAACGCTATTTTGGTGAGCATGGTCTCGCGGAATTGGAGCAGACCATTCAAGATTATTGCGTTCCGCTCAGCGGCGATCCTAATTATGCTAAAAGCCTTCAATTGCATTGGCTGTCATTCCTGTCATATCAGCAATATTTACAATTTTTACAGCCGCCTTTGATGGATTTTAATATACTTATGTCCAAAGCGATTCAACTTTTGAATGATAATATGCAAAATGTAACTACAACATCAGACTTCAATCCTGCACAACTTCGAGTTGCACCGCTCAAATTCCTCCTTGTCGATGAATATCAAGATTTTTCGTACTTATTTTTCAGCATTATCCAGGCTATGCGTCAAATCGTGCCGGATGCACGCTTATTTGTCGTGGGTGATGACTGGCAAGCAATCAATCGATTTGCTGGGTCGGACGTGAATTATTTTATCAACTTTGCGGAATATTTTCCGGAGAATGTCATTAACATTCCGCTCATGACTAACTATCGCAGTGATCAGCGCATTGTCGAAAACGCTAATCGCTACATGTTGTTGCATTATAATCCCGAAGCTGATAAAGCTATTGCCTTTAGTTGTAAAAATGGTAAGATTTTTCGCTGCAATCCACGTAAAGTGAAATTTGATACAACCGATCTCACAGAAGACGGCCTAGGTGATGCTAAGTTTCAGAAAGTTTTAGCAGGGATCTCAGGCGGACATCCGCAGCAATACACTGCTGCGGCGCAATATCTCAAAAGTGTTTATCGGATCATCCAGAAAAATCGTCAAGAGCAGATTATGCTGCTACATCGCCATAATTTTACGTCGTTTGCAGGCATTTCCTTGGCGCAGTTTGCGCTGGCGCTCCGTGCGTTACTTATTCAGGAAAATATCATGACGACCGAAGATTTTACGCGCAAAATCCGTATTATGACGATGCACAAGTCCAAGGGTCTCGAAGCGGATGTAGTCATTCTGCTAGAGTGCGACCGCAAAATCGTTCTCTCGCATCATCCGCACGCGACGACCTTTCCGCTGTTTGGTGATACACTTGAGGCTGAGCAAGCTGACCAGCATCGTCTTCTCTACGTCGCGCTGACCCGCGCCAGACATAAACTATATCTACTCAGTTCCGACCCGAAGCCGCCATGTTAAAAGAAGATATCTTATCTATCTATTATAGCACATGCGATCGAAAAAGTCAATAGTGACTATAGTATTATTGAGAAAAATACTAGATTAAGCTGAGTTATTGTATTTGTTGCAATTTTTCTCTCTACACAAGCAGCAAATTTTATGCTAAAATAAATAAAAGCTTTCTCCTCAGAGGTGTTTTAGGGTACTCATTCTAATACTCCTATTTTGGGGTGGGCGAGAAGATAATAAATTAAAGGGAAACGTTCATGGCAAACGAAGTCAAAGACCTAGCAAAGCTCCGCAATATTGGCATTATTGCCCATATTGATGCTGGTAAAACCACAACGACCGAAGCAATCTTGTATCGCACCGGTCTTAAGCATAAGATTAATCTCGTGAAGGGCGGTGACGGTGGAGCGACGACCGACTGGATGGAGCAGGAACGTGAGCGCGGTATTACGATTACTTCTGCCGCCGTTACAGCTTACTGGAAGGGGCACAAGATTAATATTATCGACACTCCAGGCCACATCGACTTCACGGCCGAAGTGGAGCGCTCTCTGCGCGTGCTAGATGGTGCGGTGGTAGTCTTTGACGGCAAGATGGGCGTCGAGGCTCAGTCTGAGACGGTTTGGCGCCAAGCTACCAAGTACGGCGTGCCTCGCATTTGCTTCGTGAATAAGATTAATCAAATCGGTGGCGATTTTTACAAGTCGCTCGATAGCATTCACAAGCGCCTATCTAAGAACGCTGTAGCAATTCACCTGCCGATTGGCTTCGAGAAGGACGTCTGCGGCGTCGTCGATCTCGTCGATATGAAGGCATATACCTATGATGATTATGCCGACCATGAGCTGAAGGTTGGTGAAATTCCGGCTGATATGCTCGAGAAGGCTAAGAACGCTCGGTCATTGCTGATTGAAGAGGCGGTGCAGGCTGATGAAACCCTGATGGACAAGTTCTTTAATCAAGGCGAAGAGGCGATCACGGAAGTCGAGCTCAAGGCAGCGCTTCGTAAGCGTATCCTCGATGGAGATTTCTATCTCGTCACCGGCGGCGATGGTCGTGGTGTGATAGTCGAAAAGGTTTTGGATCTTGTGGCAGACTACTTGCCAAGCCCATTGGATCGCGATCAGGGCCAGACGGTCGGCGTCGATCCGAAGACTGGCAACCAAGTTGTCCGTAAAGCGAGTGATAGTGAGCCGCTGACGGCGCTTGCCTTTAAGATTGCGACGGATCCATTTGTGGGTAAATTGATTTTTATTCGCGTCTATGCTGGCAAGATGACTACCGGTAGTACTGTTCTGAATGCGACAACTGGTGATAAGGAGCGCATCGGCCGTATTGTACGTATGTTTGCCGATAAGCGCGAAGAAATTTCCGAAATTACGGCTGGGGATATTGCGGCAGTAGTTGGGCTGAAAGACGTAACGACTGGGACAACAATCTGTGATGTTGCTCATCCGATTTTGCTCGAGGATATTACCTTCCCAGATCCTCCGGTTTCGATTGCTGTTGAGCCGAAGACGAAGAGCGATCAAGAAAAAATGGGACTTGGCTTGAGTAAGCTCGCCGAAGAAGATCCGACCTTAAAGATTCACACTGATGAGGAAACCGGCCAGACAATTATTTCTGGTATGGGCGAGCTACATCTGGAGATTGCGATTGATCGTTTGCAAAAAGAGCATGGTGTCGAGGCGAATACCGGCGCTCCGCAGGTCGCCTATCGCGAAACTATTCGCGGCACCGCTGAAGCCCAAGGTAAACATATTAAGCAGTCTGGTGGTCGCGGTCAGTACGGCGATGTCTGGGTGAAATTCGAGCCCAATGAGCCGGGTAAGGGCTTCGAATTTATTGATCAAATTAAGGGTGGCGTTGTACCTCAGGAATATCGTAAGCCAGTTCAGCAGGGTATCGAAGAGACTTTGAATGGCGGCGTCATTGCCGGCTATCCGGTGGTTGATGTTAAGGCTACGCTTTATGATGGTAGTTACCACGATGTCGACTCTTCCGAACTAGCCTTTAAACTCGCCGGTAGCTTAGCTACTCGTGAGGGCATCAAGCGCGCCCAGCCAGTCTTACTTGAGCCGATCATGCGTCTTGAAATTACCACACCAGAAGAGTTTATGGGCGACGTCATCGGCGATGTCAATTCTCGCCGTGGTCGCATCGAAAGCATGGAAGATCTCACTGGCGGCGCGAAGCTGATCAAGGCATTTGCTCCGCTTGCAAACCTCTTCGGTTATACTTCCGATCTTCGCTCAATGTCGCAAGGTCGCGCTGTCAGCTCAATGGAGATTAATGGCTACGAGGAAGTACCGCCTAACGTTGCTCAAGAAATCATCGAAAAACGAAATACGAAGTAGAGAATAAGCTCCGCCAGAAGCTTTCCCTACAAGTGCGATGTTTTTCTTGAAAAGAGGCATACGAAGTAACACAAATAAGCCCCGCAAGGGGTTTATTTGTGGAAATAAACTATTGAAATTCGCGATATTCGATTATGAACTTGCGCCAAAGCTACCATATGATAACTTTACGTAAATTCTCACCCCTGTTACGCAAAATATCAAAGCTATCACGTGATAACTTTGTGGTTTGTTCTAATTCTGAAATATAAAGCCTTCAGTACGTAAATCTAGCGCATTATTATATATTTCCTAGCAAAACCCGCATGTTTCTCTTTTGTCTCTGTTCAATTGTAAAATCTTGTTATATACTGTAAATAGATCAAGATTCGAGGTGAGACTAGGTTCGGCTTGCGCCGTTGTGGTGGCTGGACTATGACTTCTATACGCAATTTCTCGCTAACGATGACCGATGAGTCTGGTCCGAAGAAATCAGAAAAATGTCAGGAAAGGTGTAATGACAGAAGAGAAAATCAGTGTAATCGTACCGATTTACAACGTCGAATCTCGTATTGCTCGATGTATCGAGTCTATCCAACAACAAACTTACCGCAATTTGGAAATTATCCTGGTTGATGATGGGTCGCCGGATCGCTGCGGGGAGGTTTGTGATGCTTACGGTGTGCAAGATCCGCGCATCCACGTAATCCATAAGTCGAATGGTGGCCTGTCGGACGCGCGCAATGCCGGCCTCGATATTGCGACTGGAAAATTTATTGGCTTTGTCGACGCTGATGATTGGATTGATTGCAATATGTATACGACTCTGTATCGTCTTTCGGCGCAACATCATGCTGATATTGTCGAGTGTAGCTATCGGAATATCTTTCCGTATCACATCAAAGAAGAAACGCTTTGTACTGGTGAGCTTGTTGAGGCTGATGCGGCGTTTGCCTTAGAAGGTATGTTGGATTGGAAATATTTTAAGCCGGTGGTCTTCAACAAACTTTACCTAGCGGCGACGATCGATGATTTACGCTATCCGGTCGGGCGGATTCACGAGGATGAGTTTTTCACTTACAAAGTCATCTGCAATGCCGAAAAGCTAATTTATATAGATATATCATTATGTAATTACGATCGTACACGAGCTGATAGTATCACGAACGCTCGATTTTCCGAGAAAAACCTTGATGCCTGCTGGGCGTTTCGCGAGCGGATTGACTATTTACGCGAGCATCATTTCGACACTCTGGAAGCAAAAGCCAATAATGCCTATTGTTGGCAGGTGCTTAATAGTCTCGAGAAATGTCGCGAATTTCACGTCACAGGCGTTCAAGTCGATACACTAATTGCGCAGGCGATTAGTGATATTCCGTATTTGGAGCAGCATCAAGTCAACCCGCAGTACTTAGAGAAATTCAAACAATTGCAGAAAGGAACAAAGACCGATGGAAAAATCCGCGACATCCGAGCAGCTCATTAGTATGATTGTGCCGGTTTATAATTCCGCACCGCATTTGGGCTATTGCCTAAATTCGATTCTGAATCAAACGTATCAAAATTTGGAAATCATCCTGATCGACGACGGCTCGATTGATAATTCTCTGCAAATTTGCCAAAACTATGCCGCTCTTGACGCGCGAGTTCAAGTAATTGCAACGCCGCATTACGGCGTGAGCAGTGCGCGTAACACTGGTCTTGACGCCGCGCATGGCGATTATATAGTTTTTATCGATTCGGACGATGTCGCGCGCCCTGATCTTGTTACACATCTTGTGCAACTTATCGGGACTTATAATGCCGATTTTGCGGTCTGCGGCTATCAAATTATTGCCCTCGATGCCACTGATCGGGTTGAGCGCAATATTACGGTCACCTCGCAAGAGTTAGGTGAGGAATGCGTGCTGGCACGGGAGAATTTCTTTGCACATCTTGCATCGATTCTTGTGCGAACAAGTTATTTACAAGGTCCAGTTTGCAAGATTTTCAAACGTGATCTCATCGAACAGTATCACTTGCGTTTTCTGTGGTCGATTTCTCTGGGTGAAGATTTTTGTTTTAACATGGATTATTTTCAGTACATGAGCGGCCCGGCGGTCATTTCTAGTCGATGTTGTTATTATTACTTGCAGGCTTTGCCAGATGCGCTATCTCGGCGTTATCGCCCGGATCGGTTTGAAAATGAATTATTTCTTTTGCAACGTTTCCAACAGTTATTGTTGAGTAATTCAACGCCGTCGCCAGCGGAAGAAGCTGCATTGGCCGAATATTCTCTGTCAAAAATCATGCAAAGCCTTTATCATCTTACCGATCCGCGTTGCGATTTAAGCGTATCGGCAAAGAAAGCCGCAATCGCGAATATTCTTAATCATTCTTTTGTGCGTCAAGCTTACGATCGTACCGAATCGATTCCTACGGTTTACGCCTGGATCCATGAGTGCATGGAATTTTGCGACGCGCAAAAGGCTTATGAATTTCTCTTTGAAAATCGCCCGCTTCATGCTGATAATCCGTTTGCACCAGTGCGTATTTCTGTGTATCCGCGCCCAGGCTTACTGAATCGTGTTCTCGTGAGCGTTTGCGATGCCTTACTTAATATTCATCATTTTAGAGCAATCGCTCGATTTCGGCGCAGTCTCAGTTCTTCCGGCGTTAAGACCACTTCACGAAAGGTCATCTCGAAGACTGTTTCCAAGGTCTCCGCAAAATTACTATCTTGACCGGCATGCGCCATTTCTTCCTACTTTTATCCCTGCCGTACTAGACAGCGGAGGGGAATAGCGTTAATTCTTCCGCTGGGTTGAGACACGATGACATTTGTATGAAACTGAAATCTATAAGAGTTACTAACCTTTATCACGAAATCTGAAGTCGCCGTAGTGTAATAGCCATATAAACCGGCGCCATTAAGCGCGCTCGTTGTCCAAAGCCAGCCGCTCCGCACGAAAAGCAATCTTACTCCATCCCGATCACATCAAAGAATTTATGATTTGCAAAAGTAATAGTAACGGTTGTTCCAGTGTCGACTTGTGACTGAATTGCAATCTGATGTCCAAGCTTTTCGCACAGGGAATGAGCAAGATATAGTCCCATCCCGGTCGAGCGACCGGCTTCGGTCTGGCGGCCATTCTTACCAGTAAAGGATTTTTCGAACACGCGAGGCAAATCTTCAGCGGCAATTCCGATACCGTTATCGCTAATACTTAATTCCACGGCGTCGCCTACCTGCTTTGCCCGCACGATAATCTGCGCACTGTGATACTTGATACTATTGGTGATAATCTGATTCAAGATAAATTCTAGCCATTTTACGTCCGTATAAACTTTTTGATCAAGCTGGCCGACCTGAAAATCAATCTGCTTTGCCTGCAGAATCTCGCGATTTCGCACTGCTACCACTTGTACAACTTGCGCGAGCTGTACTTGCTTGATAATATAATCACGCTCGGCATTCTTGGCGCGCACAAAATACAGAACCTGTTCGATATAATTATCAAGTCGCTTCAGCTGCTCAACTGCGCGTGGATCTTTCGTGATTAAGCTGAGTGTTGCTAAAGGTGCTTTCGTCTCATGAATCCATAGCTCGATATATTCGCGAAAATCTTGTGTCTTGCTAGCATACTGCTGAATATTTTCCGCGGCGGATTTGTCTACACGCGTCAAAACTTCCTGCAAAATCCTACCATCAAAAAAGTTCGGCCGCCCGATCGTCTCCAAGACTAAATACGCCTGATCCATTTGTGATAAATTGTCCAGTAGATGATAATAAAATCTTCGGCGCCGCCCATATTCCACCAGAAAAGTCACCGCGCCCGTCACACTCATGATAATTATAATCAAAATACTCGCCTCAAGATCTATCTTCAAGGCCGCTAAAAATAATATCAAGATAATCATCGCCACCGCAAAACCCAAAATCTGTAAAGCATGATCGCTCACGAAAGTCGGAAAGCTGCACAAGCGCAACAAATATTTCCGTTGGTTGCTTTTATCACTCCGTCGTGTCGCTTCGTTGTCGATGGTCGTCTCAATTTCGCTATTTTTCGCGCGTTGCCTAGTCGATTTCATGTCAAAATGTATCCTAATCCTTTGCGCGTCTCAATCAATTCGCCGGCGCCCAGCGCCTGTAACTTATTCCGCAGGCGACTCACGTTCACCGTCAAGGCATTATCATTAATATATTCTTGATTGTTCCACAGATCCGTCATCAGCGCGTCGCGCGTCACGATTTCACCTCGATGCTCAAACAAATGACGCAAGATAATCATTTCATTTTTCGTCAAAAGCACCCGATTTCTCCCATTACCGCCATTATGATCAGCTATTGTCGTAATCACTCCACGCGCCAAATCGATATTCAGTCCGTGCAGATTCGTCACTTGTGCTGGCGCTTCGATACGCCGTAAAACCGCTGCAACTCTCAGCAGTAAAACGCTTGGGCTATATGGCTTTGTAATATAATCATCTGCACCGTAGCTCATCGACAAAACTTCATCAGCTTCCGTATCGCTACTCGTTACCATGATTACTGGTACTTCCGAATTTTTCCGTAAGACCTGCAGAAGTTGCGTACCGCTTTGATCGGGCAGATTCAAATCAAGCAGAATTAAATCCGGATGCGACGTCTGAATTTGTTGCAAAAATGCCGACTCGCTAAAAATATCAAGCACTATTGTCTCATAATTAGCGCTCGCGAGCAACGCGCTCAGGGCTTGGCGCATTGTTGCATCATCTTCTACGATTAAAATCTTTCTCATCGAACCTTCGTAATCCAGTTATGATGGCAAAATCCAAATAATCGCTTCTGGCGTCGCGTCTTGCCAATTATCGTCATATGCCACCCACCACGGATTCCCAGATTCATTGGCCATATATCCAATATTTTCGTAAGTTTTGAGCGTAATCTGGCGATCCTCCGGCGCTGCAAACCGATCGCGCGTCGAATCTTTCACAATTTGAATCTCACTTTGCTCAGTATATAATATGTCCATCAAAATCGGATCACCTTCAACCGTGGTTTGATACAAACGTACGAACACGGGCTGATGCTTTTGATAAGCTTGCATAAACTTCGATCTTGCCTCGCGTGCCACTTGCTCCGAATCCGTCGTGCGGTCCACGACGACGCAGCCGTCACTCTTTGCTTGATCGCGATTGTAATTTTCTGGTAAATTACGCAAGTCCTGAAAGCTCGCCACTCTCGCATTGCGATAAAACTCATCTAGCGCCGAATTTAGGGATGTCTCAACGGAGACTTTACTAGTCCCTTCACTGTCGGCCTCATCCGACGCATCAGGAAAATCCGTCACCGCCGCACCAGGCGTTGTTTTCGGTTTTTCTTGCTGCGGCAGCCAATAAGTATAAATTAACCCGCCAAAAATCATCAAAACCAAAATCATCAACGCTCCTAAGGCGCACATGTTATCATTCGGCTGAGACGCTTGCTCGCTTGCCATAATTAGCCTTCCATTGTTTACGAAACCTAACTCTATTATATCATAGTTCTTCGAACTAGAAATAACGGCGTGCTCGGAGCAGATTAATACAAATACTTCTTGTGAGAGGAATAAGACTTGGGCAAGCGCCCCGAACTATTGAGGATAGTAAACGGAAAAAGAATTCATGGATCCTTTTTCTTGAGCGACGCAAATAGCCAAGTTTCGCATTTGTGAAGCTTGGCAGCGGCCCCGAGCAAGAACGTATTTGTATTACAAGAACATAACATGATTACAGACTCTGCGTGCGGAGCGATGGTGTCTGGAATGATGGTCGTGTTAGACCGAACGCGGGCACTAACGCAGTCTTCTGGTCATCTCGCGCGAACTCTACTGCGGACTTTCAGGGCGCCTTCTACCTCTACTTTAATGCTTCAGGCGTCTACCCGTCCTACCTCGGTAGCCGCTATCGCGGTTATCCCCTCCGCTGTCTAGTACGGTAGGGATAATGGTATGAATATGGTTACTACGGCGCATTCACTCCGCTCGTGGCATTATAATCTTACAAAAATGTAAGTAAAATGTAACTTTATGCAAACGACAAATTGAAAAGTTTTATCTATAATATCTTTAAGGAGAAACAATGAATACAATTTTAGAATTAGAGAAAGTTGAGAAATATTATGGTAATAAAACTTCTCTCACTAAAGCTATTGACAAGATTTCCTTCAAAGTCGACGAAGGGGAATTTGTCGCTATTATGGGCGCCAGCGGTTCTGGTAAAACCACGCTACTCAACGTCATTTCCACGATCGATCGCGTGACAGCCGGGCATATTTACGTCGGCGGTGAAGATATTACGGAATTAAAAGGTGAAGCGCTAAATCGTTTTCGGCGCGAGGAACTAGGTTTTATTTTCCAAGATTTTAATCTACTTGATTCGCTGACGTCGTACGAGAATATTGCCTTGGCACTGTCGATCCAAAATCTCGCTATACCAGAAATTGAAGAGCGCGTAAATCAAGTTGCCAAAGAGTTAAATATTCAGAGTGTACTGGGTAAATTCCCGTATCAAATGTCCGGTGGCCAGAAACAACGTGTAGCTTCGGCGCGCGCTATTGTCACGAAACCGAAATTGGTTCTCGCTGATGAACCAACCGGCGCGCTCGATTCGAAATCGTCACGCATGTTGCTCGAGCAGTTTGAAATCTTGAACCAAAAGTTACAAGCCACGATCCTTATGGTGACGCATGATGCCTTTGCCGCTTCTTATGCTACACGTGTGATTTTTATCAAAGACGGTAAGATTTTCAACGAACTGCGCCGCGGTAATCACGATCGTAAATACTTGTTCAACGAAATTATCAATGTGATGACATTGCTCGGCGGGGATATGAACGATGTGTTGTAGAAAATATCTATACAGAGGGGAGCAGAATTATGTTTGTTAAACTTGCACTCAAAAATATCAAACGCAGCATCAAGGATTATGCGATTTATTTTGTGACGCTCGTACTTGGCGTGGCAGTCTTCTATGTTTTCAACGCACTCGACAGCCAAGCTGTAATGCTTAATGTTAATGATCGTGTGCGCGAAATCCTTGGCCTAGTCAACATCATCATGGGCACGGTCAGTGTTTTTATTGCCTTTATCCTTGGGTCGTTGATCGTGTATGCTTCGCGTTTTTTGATTAAACGGCGCAGCAAAGAATTCGGCATTTACCTCACGCTCGGTATGAGCAAGCGCAAAGTTTCTATGGTCTTGCTCCTCGAAACCTTCTTTATCGGCATCTTGTCGCTAGCGGTAGGATTAGTACTGGGGGTTTTGGCCTCGCAATTGACCAGCGTGTTAGTCGCTAATATGTTTGATGCAAATTTGACTGAATTTCACTTTGTTTTCTCAGCTTCTGCGTGTGTACAAACGCTGATTTACTTCGGTATCATCTATCTTGTCGTCATGATTTTTAATACGATCAATATTAGTCGTCAGAAATTGATCAACTTACTGTCTAGCCATCGCCAGAGCGAAAAAGTCAAACTTAAAAATCCTTGGTTTTGTACGATTATCTTCATTATCGCTTCCGTCATGCTTGGCATCGCTTATTATCTCGTCACTGGCGGCTTACAAAAGCTCGCGGAGGATAACGATATGCAAGTATTGCTGATTCCGATCTCCATGGGCGTCGTAGCAACTTTTCTACTTTTCTGGTCACTCTCAGGTTTGCTATTGCGTATTTTCATGAGCTTCAAAAAGATTTATTACACGAGACTTAACTCTTTTGTCTTACGACAGTTCAGCAGTAAAATCAATACAACGGTAGTATCAATGAGTTTGATTTGTCTCATGCTGTTCGTGACCATATGTGTGCTTGGCTCTGCACTCTCAATTAATACGACATTGCACAACAATATTGAAAAGGCTCTGCCAGCTGACGTGCAAATTGATGTCATGGGTGAAAATGCTATCAGTATCGAAGAAGCTTACGCTACGGAAGGCATTGACATTAACCAACTCCTAAAAGATGCCGTTCGCTATCGTCTGTATATCCTCAAGGATTTTTCGCTCATTGACAGCCTTGGCAGTTATGTCGCATCTACTGTAGACGGAGAAATTGTCGCGTCATCACAAAGTGAATACGCTATCAAAGCCAGCGACTATAATCGCCTTGCTGACTTATTTAAACTCCCAAAAGTCGAATTAGCAGCTAATGAATACGCCGTGATTGCAAATTATGGTCCATTAGTCACCCTGCGTAATCAAGCCTTGGCGCAAGATATTGAGATTTCTATCAACGGCGTTAAGCTAAAACCGAAGCTAGACAAATGCATTGAAGGCGCGATTGAGCTGGAAATGGCGGCCATGAACGGCGGAGTGATGATTCTACCGGATCAAGTGCTCGCAAAAGATCAAGATTCTTATGTTCGGGAAATCGTTGTGGCGAATTTTGCCGACTCCGAACGCTCTGCTGAAATCGAACAAGACCTCCTACGCCTCGATAACCGCTTCTTTAACGCCAATACTGGCAGCGATCCAGACGAAGATACCGGGCAAGCGATTTATCCGCATGGCGATGCTACCGCCGATTCCGATGAAGGTCGAGAAATCTTTTATTACAATGTTACTACAAAACAAAGTATTATCGACAATAATGTCGGTACATCAGCGTTAGTTACCTTCGTAGGGCTATATCTCGGCATCATCTTCTTGATTTCCAGCGCTGCCATTCTCGCGCTCAAAGAACTTTCCGAAAGTAGCGACAACCGCGAAAAATACACGATTCTTCGCAAGATCGGCGCCAGCGAGAAAATGCTTAATCATGCATTGTTTTGGCAAATCTTCATCTTTTTTCTTTTCCCGCTTGCAATCGCGATTTTACATTCCGTATTCGGCCTGATGTTCTGCGACTTCCTCTTATCGACGCTTGGTGGAGTCGACCTGATGCGGACACTGCCATGGGTAGCCTGTCTTCTCGGCGGAATTTATGGTGGATATTTTATCGTCACGTATCTGTGTAGCAAAAATATCATCCGGCAGCACTAACAAATAAGTTATAAAAAGAACCGAGCTAGTCAACTTCTCCCGAATTAATAGCGGGAGAAGTTTGATGAATGACATATTTTCTCTAAAACCTTAAATTGTGCTATAATCAAGCGTATATGGAATGGACCATTCTTGGACTAGTCGTTGTCGTCATTATCTTGCTAGTTATTTTAGTGCTACGCAAACCACAAAGTTCCGCTATTAATATTGTGCGCCTAGAAGAGCGCTTGATTCGAATCGAAAGTGAACTCGATAAGCTCGCACCGAAGATCGAAGGTGAGTTTCGCGAGAATCGTAAGGAGATCACCCAGAACCTGCAAGGCAACCGCAAAGAGATTTCTGATAATTTACAATACATTCAGCGCACTGTTGATACGCGTGTCAAAAGTCTTCAAGATGATAATGCCAAGAAGCTCGAAGAAATGCGCCAAACCGTCGACGAAAAACTACAAAAATCCGTCGAACAGCGCTTCAATGCTAGTTTTAAACAAATTTCTGGACAACTTTCCCAAGTCTATCAAGGCCTCGGCGAAATGCGCAATCTCGCTAATGGCGTCGGCGATCTGAAAAAAGTCATGGAAGGCGTCAAGACGCGCGGTATTTATGGTGAAGTCCAGCTTGGCAATATCATCGCCGATAGTCTCAGCAAAGATCAATATGCGGAGAATATTATTACGAAACATGGTAGCAATGACCGTGTCGAATTCGCGATCAAGATGCCTGGTCAAGGCGACCAGATCGTATATTTACCGATCGATTCGAAATTTCCAGTCGAAAATTACGCGCGCCTGATAGATGCTTATGACAAAAATCAAAAACCAGCCATTGACAAATATCGTAAGGCGTTGACTAATGATGTCAAGACTCAAGCAAAAAAAATTGCCGAAAAATATCTCGATCCGCCTGCGACGACTGATTTTGGAATCATGTTTGTGCCAACTGAGAGTCTGTATGCCGAAATCATGCGTATCCCGGGATTATTTGACGAAATTCGCCAGAAGCAAAGTGTCACGATTTGCTCGCCATCGACTTTACCAGTGATTCTCTCAGGACTAACCATGGGTTTCCGTACGGTGGCTATTGAGAAACGTTCAGCCGAAGTTTGGCAGACACTTGGCGCCGTCAAGGCTCAGTTCGGTAAATTCGGCGATTTGCTGGCCGCGACTAAGAAGAAACTTGAAGAAACCGCTAATAAAATCGGTAGCGCTGAAGTTACATCGCGTCAAATCGAGCGCAAATTAAAAAATGTCGAAACTTTACCTGAAAGCGAAAGCATTAAAATGATTGGAAATTTGGAGGTCTAAAATGCACGCCATCAAACAATATCGTGATGAATGGAGAATTCAAGAATACCTACTCATTACGTTTTTTATTTCCTGGCTAAGCTGGGGCATTCTCTGCATGCTCACAAATTTGCAAGTCATTAGTTTCAATAGTCCGCTCGGTATCATTTTGTTTGTGCTCGGCGGGTTTGGGCCGACCATTTCCGCAATTATGTGCATTGAAGGAAAGATTACTTTTAAGAAAATCCGCGAATTCATCTTTAGTCGTAAGAAACGCACGATTTTATACTTTCTCGCGCTCGCGATTATTATGATCGCAATCGTGATGCTTTCATCGTCTATGCAGACAAACCCGGATATGCCGTGGTATGTGTTGCCGATTGTTCTCTTGGTATGCACATTTGTGGGTGGCGGCAATGAAGAGCTGGGTTGGCGTGGTACCCTGCAGCCGATTATGGAGCGCGTCATTGGCAGAAAAGCTAAACATCCGATCATGGGGTTTATGGTTGCGACACTTATCGTTGGCGTAATTTGGGCGATTTGGCATTTGCCGCTGTGGTTCGTGGTTGGCTCGACACAGCAGAATTTGCCGTTCTTTCTCTTTGCTGCCGCCGCGATTGCCGAGAGCTTCTGGCTGGCCTATATTTTTCGCACGACACATTCGGTTTTCTATTGTATGCTGATTCATGGTTTGACCAATGTCCTGATGAGCTTCTTTGTCATTGAAGTGAATTGGATTTTGGTCGCTGGCTATCTCGCCACAACGATTGCCACAATTTTCATAGGTGCTCGATCAACGCCTAAGAAAGTAACTTATGAGCACGATTAACTTCCTTGCTACTTGGTTTACTATTTTTATTATCTATTCTTTCATTGGCTGGGTAATGGAGCTATGCGTCATGTATCTCGAAAAGCGCCGCATCGGCAACCGCGGGTTTTTGATCGGTCCAGTTATTCCGATCTATGGTTTTGGCGCAATCCTAATTACAATCCTGCTTAATCGTACCGAAAATGTCTTTGCAATTTTCTGTGTTTCCGTCATTGGCAGTGGGATCCTAGAGTACCTTACGAGCTATATCATGGAAAAGCTATTCCATGTGCGCTGGTGGGATTATAGTCACGACGCCTTCAACATTAACGGACGTGTTTGCTTGCGTACACTCGTCTGCTTCGGAATTTTCGGGATTATTATTCTGAATTTTACTAACCCATTTCTCCTCTGGCTACTCGGTAAGCTTAACCCAGTGTTTTTAGATATCATAGCTTTAATTTTGCTGATCGTTTTTATTTCGGATATTTTTGGCTCACTCTACTTAATTACGCGTTTTCGCGTCGCCGCCGGAACAGTTGAGAAAGATGCCACCGAAGAAATTTCTGAGCGGATTCGTGAAATTATTATGCAGCGTGGCCGCCTCAGTCGACGCTTAGTTAAGGCGTTTCCAGATCTCGAAGTCAAAAAGACGTCCACCCGCAAACGTAAAAGTACGACGCATAGTCGTACTAAAGCTAGTAAGCGGACCAACAATCATAACCAACCAGAGACTTCTAGCGCTCAAACTTCTGAAAAACCGACCTCTCCGAAACCAAAGTCTCGTCAGTGACAAAACTCTCAAAGCTATCATGTGATAGCTTTGACATGATACCTAACAGGGGTGAAATTTTGCACAAAGTTGTCACGTGATAGCTTAGTATGTTTTCATGGTAGAATGGCAAAGCTAAAAACTGCCTAAAATCTTGCACGGCAGTACATCGCAAAACTATGCTATAATATAGCTATGGACAAGACATTGCTAGACTTTCTGAAAGACAAGAAACGTATCTGTATTATTCAGGCGGAAAATCCCGATGGCGACTCGCTCGGCTCGGCGATTGCCCTTGATTATATTTTGCAAGATTCCGAGAATCATTTGTATTGTCCGGTCGATATTCCGCACTATTTGCATTATTTTCCCGATTGGTCGCGCGTCGATATTGAGTTTGACTATCGTGCCGATGGATATATTATTGTCGATACTGCCGCGGGTATTTTATTGTCAAAATTGCTCGATGATACGGCAATCCGGAATTGTTTATATACTAAGCCAGTTTTGGTGATTGATCATCATGAGACTGAAGACGATCTTGATTTTCCGCACGAAGCAATTATTGAACCGCGTCCGGCTTGCGCAGATGTAATTTATCACGTTGCGAAAACGGCAGGGCTCGCGATTCCGCGTGAAGCAGCCGATGCGATCTATGCGGCGATTTCTTCAGATACACTGGGGTTAGTTAGCGCTTCGGTCACCGCTGACACGATGCGTACGATGGCGGAATTGATCGATCTCGGCGCTAATCCAGCCGAACTTGAGGAGCGTCGTCGCGAATTTATGAAAAAATCTGCGCGAATTCTCGATTATAAAGCTGATCTGATTAAACGGATTGAGTATTCGCTTGGTGGGGCACTGGCCACAATTCACATTCCATTTGAAGAAATTCAAGCTTATTCCAATGAGTATAATCCGAATGTTTTAATTCTTGAGGAAATGCGCCTGGTCGAAGGAGTAATTCTGGCAGTTGCGATTAAAACTTATCCCGATGGCAAGGTTACCGGCAAGGTCCGCGCCAGCGAGCCGATCGCTGAGCAAGTTGCGGGTTATTTCGGTGGCGGCGGACATCCATATGCGGCTGGTTTTCGGACTTATGATATGAGCTATAATGATGTGGTAGCCGATTTAGTCGAAATTATGCCTAGATTGTTAGCAGAAAGTCGCCAAGATGCTCAGCCGCAAGATTTATAACGGTCTGACTTGGGTTTGGCATCGGTTTTTGCATGTTCCGATTTATCTGAAGGCAACCTTTGATGATAGGCGCAAGAATCCAGCGCTCACCGTCGTCTTTTTGCATGGTATTTCGGCGACGTCCGATACTTGGCGGAGTACAATTCGGAACTTGGAACGGAATCATGATTTCGATCAAGTGCGATTCATTGCGCTGGATTTACTTGGATTTGGTCAATCTCTACAGGCAGATTGGCTGGATTATAGTTACCAAGAGTATCATATGGCGCTAAATCGCACGCTCAGAAAATTAAAAGTTACAGGTCCAGTCGTGATCATTGGGCATTCGATGGGTTCACTAATTGCCGCGGATTATGTTGTGAATTTCCATCCAGTGGCCGATATTATTCATTTAATTCTAGTTTCGCCACCAGTCTTAATGGCGGCCGAATTGGCGCGTTTACCAGACCAAGTTTATACCAAATCTTATGCTTCCTTACATAAAATTGCCACTGACGTTCCGGCTGCAGAAGTTTTAGCGAAACTGATTCAGAAATTTAGCAGTTTTCGAAGTGATTATATCAAGACGAGCGCGTTTGCGAAATCAATGGAAAATATTATTCTGAATCGTCAAAATTATCAAACTTATACCAAAATCCGCACGCCAACTTTATTGCTGCACGGACATTTTGATCCGCTTGTTCTGGGCTCAAATTTGCGTCGTGCCGCCAAGCAAAACCCGAAATATCTGCAATATAAAAGTGTCATCGGTCAGCACGATATGTCGGCGGGGAAACGTGCTAGAATAGAACAAGAACTAAAGAAGGTACTGCAAAATGAAAGTAAAACTTTATAATACACTTGATCGCAAACTTGAAACTTTTACACCGTTTAATCCCGAGGCGGTCAAAATTTATACTTGTGGTCCGACGGTTTATAGCCAGCCGCACGTTGGTAATTTCGCTGCGTATATTTATTGGGATTTACTTGTGCGTACTTTACGCGCGAATGGTTATGGCGTGAAGCGTGTCCTCAATCTGACCGATGTCGGACATCTGACTTCTGACGATGACGACGGTGAAGACAAAATGGAAAAAGGCGCTCGGCAAGCTCAGAAAACCGTCTGGGAAGTAGCAGATTATTATATTGAGCAGTTTTTGACGGATTATCGGAAACTAAAGTTATCTGAGCCGGAAGTAATCGCGCGAGCTACGGATTATATTGAGCAAGATATAGCGCTAGTTGATTTATTGACGGAGAAAGGCTATACCTACGAAACGCTAGACGGAATTTACTTCGATACCAGTAAATTTCCGAAGTACGCTGACTTTGCCAAGCTCGATCTTGCCAATCTAAAGGCCGGTGCACGGGTTACATTTTCGCAGGAAAAGCGCAACATTACTGATTTTGCGGTCTGGAAATTTATTCAACCCAGTGAAAACCACGCCATGCGCTGGAACTATCGTGGTCGTCCTGGCTATCCGGGCTGGCACCTTGAGTGCTCAACTATTATCCATGAAATACTCGGCGAGACAATCGATATTCACTGTGGTGGCATCGACCATATTCCAGTGCATCATACGAACGAAATTGCGCAGAGTGAAGCCGCGTTTGATAAACTGCTAGCAAAATATTGGCTACATTGCAATCATCTCACGATCGATAAGCAAAAGATTTCTAAGTCAATCGGCAATGTCTGGACACTTCAAGATCTGCGAGATAAAGGTTATGCGCCGATGGATTTCAAAATGTGGGTGCTGCAGGGGCATTATCAATCGGAACGTGATTTTAATTTTGATAATCTCGAAGCGGCGCGTTTGCGTCGGCTAGAGTGGCGCCGTCGCATCGGTTTTGCGCGTTATCAAGCGCCTGCCGAAGTTCAGCGCGTTCAGGAAGATGTTGCGCGAGAAGTTTGGATGCGGGTTTTGGAAGCCGCGTCCAATAATTTGAATTCTCCGATGGCGTTTGCGGTGATTGATTCGGCTAACTTCATCGATCTTGATACTTGGGAGAAAATCGATCAGTTGTTTGGCCTTGATTTATTCCAAGATACGCCAGATATTACCGACGAACAAAAAGATCTACTCAAGCAGCGTTATCAAGCCAAGCTGAACCAAGATTACGCAGCGGCCGATGCGATTCGCGATACTCTAGCTACGCAGGCTATCGGCGTCGTCGATACTAAAGATGGCTATGCGTGGACGTATCTAAAGTGATTACAATCTAAGCAAAGTTATGGTAAAATAATAAAATGAAAAAAGTGATCGAGGTAAAAAATCTGGTCAAAGTTTATGGAAAGCGCGAGACTGCTTTTGAAGCTTTGAAGGGGATTGATCTAGATATTTATGAGGGCGAATCGGTTGCCATTGTTGGGAAATCTGGTTCTGGCAAGTCGACTTTAATGCATCTTCTAGCCTTGTTAGACAAACCGACGAGCGGTACAATTAAAATCGACGGGATTGATTCGACCAAGCTTAGTAATCGCGAACTGAATAAACTGCGTAATCGGACTTTTGGGTTTGTGTTTCAGCAGTTTTTCATGAATCCGAACGATACGGTGTTGGAAAATGTGGTTCTACCACTAAAAATTGCTGGCGTCGGGAGTAGAGAGCGTAAAAAACTAGCTGAGGACGCTCTACGCACAGTCGATCTTGGCGCGCGCATGAAATTCCGTGCCAATGACCTTTCTGGCGGGCAGAAGCAGCGCGTCTGTATTGCTCGTGCTATCGTTAATAATCCGAAGATTCTTTTTGCCGACGAGCCAACTGGCAATCTCGACTCGACCACAGGAGACAGAATCATTGATCTGTTATTCGGGCTCAACAAAGGAAAAAGGGTAACTTTAATTATCGTTACGCACGATGAAGATCTAGCTAGTCTATGTCAGCGTCAAATCCACATTTCAGACGGCGAAATTGTCAAAATTACCGAAAATGGCCCGAAGGGGGAATGGGTTGATGGCAAATGGAAAATGGTAGTTCCGGAGGAGGAAGATGGGAATCTTTGATATTATCGTTAGCGCAAATCGTAATCTTTTGCGTAACAAAGTGCGAACTTTTCTGACGATTTTGGCGATTTTTGTTGGTAGTTTTACGATTTGTCTTAATGTAGCGATTAATTCCGGCGTAAATGAATTTATTGATCAGCAGACCGAAAGTCTCGGTGGCGAAGATTATATTATGGTTATGCCCGGCGGATCGGCTGAGATGGTCAGCTCGATGATGATGTCTTCAAACGAGCCGACAGAATATAGTCCCGACCGTACTGCTTCCATGATGTCCAAGGAGCAAATTGAAAAGCTGAAAAAAGTTGACGGTATTGATGGTGATAGTATCTATGTCGTCAAGCAGGTCGCTGTTGATTACATTGGTAGTGATTATACTGATAAAAAATATACGATCAATCTTGGCTCGATGCCACCAGGCGATTTTAACATTGCGCTGACTGCTGGCAGTTTGCCAGATCGCGAAGCGAAAGACTATCAGATTACGCTTGAGCCGGGCTATCCAAAAGTTCTTGGTCTCGGTTCCGACGAAGAAGCAATTGGCAAGACAGTTACAGTTACGTTTATCGATCCGAATACAAAGAAGGCTACGAACTATGACGTTAAAGTCGTTGGCGTACAGGCTCAGGGCGTAGTCGCCGTGAATGGTTCAGTGATCAATTTAGCGCTAGAAGACGCCATTTTTAACGAAGCGACCAAAAATTATCCGCCGGAATACGCCGAGCAGGCTTACGTTGTTCAAGCGCGCTACGACAACGAGAAATATACCGAAGACGAAATTAAGCAACTTCTTGAAGATAACGATTTTTACGGTATTACCGTTTCTGATATGATGGGCACGATTCGAACATTCTTTGACGTGATTATGGTCGTGTTTACGATCTTCGGTGGCATCGCTCTACTTGCAGCGGCAATCGGTATTATCAATACCTTGCTAATGTCCGTCGAAGAGCGTACGCGCGAAATCGGCCTCGACAAAGCTCTTGGCATGTCCTCGACGAAGATTTTCTTAAGTTTCTCGCTTGAAGCAATTGCACTCGGCTTCTGGGGCTCCGCGTTTGGCGTCGGCGTCGCACTATTAGTCGGCAATATTGCAAATACCGCCTTACATCAGCCGGGTGCGCTGCTCGAAGTATTCCCGACCTTTAATCTGTTTGATTTTTCTATTAATAATATGCTGCCGATCGTACTTATCGTCATGGTAATTGCCTTCGTCGCCGGTACCGCTCCGGCCTGGAAAGCGGCACATAAGAATCCAATCGATGCATTGCGGTATGAATAGACATTATGGCTAGAGTGGCGGCAAAAAATACGGTAGAAGAAGTACGCATTCAGAAGCTCATCCCCGGCGGGCAGGCGCTTGGTGAGCTGAGTAGCGGTAAAAAGATCTTTCTTTGGAATGCTCTGCCTGGCGAAATTATTACTGAGTTGCAAATTACGCAAGAAAAAAGTAGCTACGCCGAGGGAATTGCATTAGAAATTGCAGAAACTTCGCGTTTTCGCGTGGAGCCGAAGGACAATTGCTATCTCTCGACATCACCTTGGCAAATTCTGCAATATAAATACGAATTGCAGCAAAAGACGGAGATATTACGGGAGATTTTCCGTCAGCATAAGTTAGATCTAGCGGAGGTCGAAATTTGGCCGGTGCAAACTGATCATCAAGACTATTTTTACCGCAATAAAATGGAATATTCGCTCTATTTTAGCCATGAAGATCAGCTAATTCATCCAGCTTTTCATAGTCGTGGTTCTCATCGCAAAGTACCGGTTGATTCTTCGAGCCTCGAACGACCAGAAATTTGGCAAGCCGCGCAGAAAATTATTACGCAGCTTAATCACGACCAAGCCGATGCACGTCAGTTTCAATCTTTATTGCTCAGAGCGAATCGCCAAGGTGTGGTCGAAGGTGGTCTTTTTGTCAATCACCAGCCACGTCCACGCCTCCAAAATTTGAGCGACGAGATTTTAGGCTATAAGTATTCCTACTCGCCAAATGGCTTCTTTCAAATTAATTTACCAGTTTACGAGATGGCTCTGCGCGAGATCCGTCCATGGATCAAAACGCAGCAAGTGCTAGACTTATACGCTGGAGTTGGCACGATTGGCCTTGCCGTGGCGCGCGAACATGATTTGACGCTTGTCGAATGCGACAAGTCAGCTTATCGCGAGCTCGAACGCAACTGCCAAAATACTACTGCGAAGGCAGTGCTAGCTAAATCTGAGGAAGCATTAGAATATATTCAATCTGACCAGACGGTTATTCTTGATCCGCCTCGCGCCGGCATTCGGCCAGAATTGGTCGAGAAGCTATTAGGTGTTACGCCGCCGACGATCATTTATCTTTCTTGCAATCCTGTAACGCAAGCACGCGATGTAAAAATGCTCTCAGAAAAATATCAGATTAAAAAAATTGTGCCGTATAATTTTTTCCCGCACACCCCGCATCTCGAAAACTTAATGATTTTGGAGCTAACATAAATGCCGCTGAACACCGAACAAAAACGTGCCGTAGAATATTTAGCAGGCCCGCTATTAGTCTTGGCTGGTCCCGGTACTGGCAAAACTCAGCTACTTTCTGCTAAAGTCGCTTACATTCTCGAACAGACCGACGCAAACCCTGAGAATATTCTGTGTCTGACTTTCACGGAGGCTGGCGCGCGAAACATGCGCGATCGCTTGCAGTCTATGATCGGCAAGGCGGCGCAAGACGTGAATATTTATACCTATCATGCTTTTAGCAAAGATCTACTTGATCGCTATCAAAACTACGCTGAGAGCATGGATCGCAAAATCGAAAGTACAATTGACGATACGCTTCAGTACAAAATCGTGGCCGAAATTCAGAACAAACTCCCCGCGATGGATATTTTACGCAATGCACCAATTAAGGACATTATTAGTACAATCGGAAATGCGAAGTCTGCTCGCTTATCTAGCGCGGATCTGCAAAAGATTGCCGAACAAAATATTCAGGATAGTAATGATATTAGCCTAGAGATTTCGCCAATTCTCGAAACTGCGCCAAAACGTTGTAAATTTAACATTGCAGTTGAGCAGATTTATCAACCGATTTTAGCGATACTCGCGAAATATATTAGCGCACAACCGATTGTTGGTAATATCGAGCGTATTGCGAATGCTTTGACGCGCGAGCTTAATCAGATCATCGAGAAAGAATCCGCCGTAACGAGGCCGAGCGTTAGCGTTTTAACGAAATGGCGCGACAAACGCTTCGAAAAAGATAGCGACGGCAATTACCGCCTCAAAGATCACATCGCCAACAAAAAGTTGCTTTCTCTAGCGCAAATTATGCAGAAGTATGATGCGCGCTTGCAACAGGACGGCCTGTATGATTTCGACGATATGATTGAATGGACGATTCAATATTTGAAGCAGGATCGCGGTTTTCGTCTCAGTTTATCAGAATTATTCCAATATATTTTGCTCGATGAATTTCAAGATACAAATACCTCGCAGTTTGAGCTAATTAAGCTTTTGACCGATTACGAGCGGCCAGCCGTCATGGCCGTCGGCGACGATGATCAGGCGATTTATGCTTTTCAAGGTGCGAACGCTTCGAATTTAATGGATTTTCAGGAACATTATCGAGCCGAAATCATTAGTCTAGTGAAAAATTATCGTAGTACGGGCGAAATCTTGAGTTTATCGCGCAAAATTGCCGATCAAATCGTTGATAGTTTTGCAAATAGTTATGATAATGTCGACAAAACTTTAGTATCGATGCAAGATGAAATGAATGGTGTAACGGACAAATCTAGTATTTCACGCCACGAATTTGCCTGTCCGGAAGCAGAATACTATTGGGTAGCGAAACAGATTAGAACACTAGTAAAATCTGGCGAAGACCCCTCCGAAATCGCCATCCTGGCGCCAAAACATAAGAATCTTGTCGCGATTGTTCCATATTTGAAGGCGCAAAATCTTGAAATTGCTTACGAGAAACGCGAAAACTTATTGCAAGATACGCAATTGCAGATGATTATTAAACTAGCAGAATTCGTCCAGCAGCTCGCAGAAGGAAAACAACCAGCGCATCAAGTTCTAGAACTTTTATCTTTTGAATTTTGGAATTTTCCGGCGCTGGAGGTTGTAGGGCTATTTAACGAGCGTCGAATTAGTCAAAATATTTTAAAACTACTGGAAAGTAACGAAAATTTTACTCCATTAGCACAATTTCTGGCGGATTTAGTTGTAAAATCTACGACCGCCCCGCTCGAACTAATGCTGGACTATTTGATTGGAAATCTAGAACTGAATGGTTATACTTCGCCGTTTTTGCAATATTATCAAGCCAAGTTTAGCGACGCTGAACTCTTGGAATTTTACGAAAGTTTAGCGACTTTTCGGCAAACTGTCCTGAGCCACGCACACACATTACATCCAGAACAAAGTAATTTTGCGCCGAAGCTGGCCGATTTTGTCGCGACGATCAGGGATTACGAAAACGCCGAAGCCGAAATTATGCGTATCAGTAATTACCGAGATAGTAGTAGCGCTATACAAGTTATGACAGCCTTCAAGAGTAAAGGTCTCGAATTTAAACATGTTTTTCTGACTTCGGTCGACGATACGGCTTGGGGTAAAGCCAAAGGCAACAATAATTTGCTCGCTCTGCCTTGCAACTTAATCCAGATTCGCCATACTGGTATTAGCGACGACGAAAAGTTACGCTTGCTCTTCGTCGCCATGACGCGTGCCAAACAAAGCCTCACGATGACGAACTCGCAACTGACTAGCGACGGCAAAAATATTAACCGGTTGAGTTATTTGCACGAATCTAGTCCCGAGGACGTTGCACAATTATCTACTTTCTTGCCTGAAGCCGCGCAAGAGATTCATATGCATTGCGATGAACTGAGTACAGAACAAAAGATCGAAACACTGCGCACGGATTGGGTTTCACACTATCAACAACAAATTCCTGCCGTCGCCGAAATTCTCAAGGCGCGCGTTGAGAATTACCGCATGACTGCGACGACTCTGACTAGTTTTATCGATTTGGTTTACGCTGGTCCGCGCACAATCTATGCACGCAATATCTTGCATTCTCCTGATGAGCCCGCGACTCCCAGCGAATGCTATGGCACACTAGTACACCGCGTTTTTGAGCAGATCACAAGTCAGGCAATTGACGACCAGACCGCACTTGACCAATTTCGTAATGCTGTACCGCAAACGGTTTTAGACTATGATGATCAACAGAAACTACTTGAAGCTGGATTGCATAATCTTAAGATTGCTTTGCGCGAGTTTGGCCCGATTTTGCGCCACGGTCATGCGAAAGCCGAAGTTAATCTCTCGCCCGAACACCCAACACTCAATGGAATCCCCCTTGCAGGTACGCTCGATCATATTCATATCGATTCCGCCAATAAAACCATTGAGATTTACGATTTCAAAACTGGTAAATACCGCTCTGAAAAATGGGATCGACATCCATCTTTATATAAATACCGTTTGCAGCTCGGGTTCTATAAGCTGCTGCTAAATCTTTCGCCAAGTTATCAAAAATACAAAGTCACACACGGACATATCTTGTTCGTCACGCCCGATAATGACGGTAAAGTTTATGATAAACTTTATGAATTTAATGACGAAGACGAGAAAGAGCTGAAACAATTAATTGAAAAGGTCTACTGGCAGATCACGAGCTTGAATTTCGTCCAAGACCCAGACGTCTTTTTACCGAGTGATGCCAATAATGGCATGAAGCAAATTCGCGAGTTTGTTACCAAAATACTCGAAACACCAATGTCAGAATAAGGTAATGCTTGCAGTTTTGTATGCGACGTAGTAAAATACAGACATACCGAGCGATATCAGACGAATAAACACTTGGTTGTTGTACCCATTTCCACGAGCAGCACTCTAAGAGGTGATGGCTAAACAAAAAACTGTTTTTCCGTAATATGTCGATTCGGTAGTAATTTAGTGGATTTACACGAAGGGGGTGACATGATTGGCAACTACGTACAATGACAAGTTTGGACGGCCGCATTTGACGGAAGACGAAGCGCGTTTAGCGTCTTACAGCACCGCTCACGGTCAATACACCGCCAATGACGGAAGGGTATTTACGACTGAGCGTGAGCTGCAGGAATATTATCTGAAGAAAGAACGCGGCCTCGCCTAAGGACGAGCGCTAACCGCGCCGTACAATCAACAATCCCAAGGGACATCGGGTTCCATATTTAAAATTCACTCATTTACTGACCTCGGGGCGACTTTATGTCGCCCCATTTTCAAGATCCTAGAGACCACGCCATAGGAGAAGAGACGGCATGCAGCCAGTGAGTCTCATATAGTTGTACATACGTCTATTCTATCTTCTTACCATTATCCCTATCGTACTAGACAGCGGAGGGGAATATTCATCCAACGCTGATCAATACTAATAGGATAAACATTTGTAGCATTAAAATAAAGGCTGGACGCACTTTGGAAATCTGCGTTAGGTAACGCACGCGACGACCAAAAAACCGCATGTGTACCGGTATTTTGACCAATCCACCCCACTTCCCAAACCGCATCGCCCCGCACTAGGTGACAGAAAAATTTGGTAAAATACTCATCGATTCTTACGTAACCTTAATCTATGCATAAAAAATCCGAAATACCAAAAAACGCCGAATAAACTCGGCGGATTTTGGTATGATACGATTATTTTTCGTCAACAGATTTAGCAGCCTTCTTGGCAGCTTCTTTCTCGGCTTTCTTCGTTTTATTACCGAGCGAAGCGCGCAACGTGGCGGCTCTTTCGGCGCGAGCCTTGAAGCGATCGACACGCCCCTCAGTATCGATAATCTTTTCTTCACCGGTAAAGAATGGGTGCGAAGCGGACGAAATCTGGATCTTGACCAAAGGATATTCATTGCCATCTTCCCACTTGATAGTCTCCTCACTCTTAGCCATAGATCGCGTCAAGAACGAAAAATTCGCTGCCTCATCCATAAAGACGACATAGCGATAATCTTGTGGTTGTGAAACTTTATTACTCATATCTTGAATCAGTTTACCACAGATTCAATGAACTGTAAACCCTGTTTTCTGGAAAATACATCCTACGAGGCTTACGATGCCTAACGTACCCAGACTCCCCTTGACTATCATCGAGCAGCATGCTAAAATGAAAGCATCAATTTAATTTAAACGAAGCAGCTATAGGCAATTTCCTGGATTAGGCTTAGGTCGCATCCTCGTCTATAGCAAAGAGAAAGGAAAATATGACAATCGATCCAAAAAATGTCGATATCAAGGCTTTATTAGAAGCTGGTGCTCATTTTGGGCACAAGACTAGCCGTTGGCACCCTAAAATGGCTCCATACATTCATAGCAAACGCCAGGGCGGACATATCATCAATCTTGAAAAAACAGTCGAGGCTCTTGAGACCGCTTTGCCGGCATTGACCTCCATTGCTGCTAGCGGCAAGAAAATCCTCTTCGTCGGCACAAAGAAGCAACTAAAGGACATTACGAAAGAAGCCGCCGAATCTGTCAATATGCCTTACGTTACGGTGCGTTGGGTTGGTGGTATTTTAACTAATGTTGAGACTATCAACAAACAGATCAAGAAGCTGAAAGATCTCGAACGCCGCATGGCTTCTGGCGAGCTCGAGGCGCGGTACTCTAAGCTCGAAGTGCAGCGCTTCCAGGAAGAAATCGACACCCTGAATGAACGTTACGGTGGCGTCAAAGACATGAATGAGCGTCCAGCTGCTGTGATTGTGACCGATGCCGTTCAAGACAAAAATGCTATCAAAGAGGTTAATATTCTTAAGATTCCAGTCTTTGCAATTTGCGATACAAATGTTGACCCAACCAATATTGATTACGTAATTCCGGCTAATGATGATGCAATCAAATCTGTCAACCTCATCCTTGATTATATGGTTGCAGCCATTAAGGAAGGTCAGACCAAGCAAAACGCATAATATCGAAGTATTATAGTAACTTTTAATTAGGAGGCTTACAATGAGCGAAGAATTCAACGATAAAGCTGGCGAGGTTAAAAATATCTCTATCGAGTTAATTAAAAAACTAAAAGAGCTTTCTGGCGTCGGTCTGACCGATGCAAAGCAAGCACTCGTAGAAGCGAAAGGAAATTTCGATAAGGCTCTAGAAGCTATGCGTAAAAAGGGCATGACCAAAGCTGAGAAGCGCGGTGATCGCGAAACGCGCGAGGGAATTATTGAGACTTATGTCCACGACGGACGTCTTGGCGCGATTGTCGAAGTTAACTGTGAGACAAGTTTCGTTGCTCATACTGAAGAATTTAAAAATTTGGCACACAAAATTGCTATGCAAGTTGCTTCCATGAATCCGATTTATGTCAGTATGGACAACATACCTGATAAGGAGCTTGAAGCTAAGAAAAAGGAGTTCGAAAGCAACTTTAAGGGTCCGGAAAATATGAAGGACCAGATCATTGGCGGTCAGCTCAAAAAAGCCTTTTCCGATAAGGTCCTTATGGAGCAGCCTTATATTCTTGACGACGGCCTGACAGTCGCCCAATTTATCAAAGAAGCTATCGCAAAGACCGGTGAAAATATTACGGTCCGTCAGTTTAAGCGTCTTGAGCTTGGCGTAACTGAATAAAAATGTAGTAAGTTGTAAGGAGGCATAAATGTTTGACGATACCGAATATCGCAAAGCAATGGAGACGGTAATTTCGCGCTTTCAGGATGAGATGAAAAAGGTACGCACCGGACGTGCGCATCCAGACATGCTCGCCAATATCAAAGTCGAAGCGTATGGACAATTTATGCCTCTTAATCAAGTTGCTAATGTCACTACATCCGGAGCCAGTCTTTTGCAAGTCACGCCTTTTGATCCCAGTACTCTTCAGGCGATCGCTGCAGCAATTCGTAATGATGCTGCGCTCGGGCTTAATCCTACCGACGACGGGCATATCGTACGTGTGCCCGTTCCGCCGCTTACCGAGGAGCGTCGCAAGGAGATTGTCAAAAACGCCTCTAGCAAAGTCGAGGAAGCAAAAATCGCCATTCGTAATGTGCGTGAGGATGCCCGTAAAGAGCTAAAAGTGGCCGAATTACCCGAAGATACTAAGAAAAAATCTGAAAAAAGTGTCGACGAATTAACGAAGGCTTTTACCGACAAGATTGATGTGCTCTTCAAAGAGAAGTCTGCGGAGATTATGGCGATTTAATGTCTAAAAAACTCAAGCATTTAGGCTTCATTGTTGATGGCAATCGGCGCTGGGCGCGTGAACGGCATTTGCCGACGCTAGAAGGTCATCGTCGTGGCATGAACCAAGTTGAAGCGGTCGTTGATGCTTTGCAAAATACAGAAGTTGAGTATGCCACCTTTTTCCTTTTTAGTGTCGAAAATTGGAATCGCTCACCCGAAGAAGTTGACTATCTAATGGATCTAGCCTGGACGTCGATCGATCGCTTAGCTAAAAAACTCCACAAACATAATGGTAGATTACTGATTTTGGGCCGCCAAGAGCATGTTGATCCCAAACTTTGGCAAAAAATCGAATCCGCCCAGGATTTAACCAAAAATAATACCGGGTTGAAAGTCAGCATTTGTTTTAATTATAGTGGTCATTGGGAAATCGTTGATGCAGCACGTAAAGCGCACGAAGCCAACGAGGAGACGTGGACTCCAGAAACATTTCGGAAGTACCTGTATTATCCGGAAGTTCCAGATCTCGATATGATCGTGCGCACCAGTGGTGAAAATCGGCTCTCTGGATTTATGCTATGGCGCGCAAGCTATGCAGAGTTTCTCTTTGTGCAAAAGTATTTCCCCGACATCGCAGAGCAGGATGTGACGGACATTATTGAAGAGTATCATCGCCGCGATCGCCGTTTCGGGAAATAGTAAGCAAGCTGACGCGAAAAACTAATGTTAAACATTCCCGAGACAATAAACCTAGGCAATTATTAAAACTTCGCATAATTTTGACATTTAGTCCGCACGTTTTTCTTAATGTATAGTATAATAAAAGATATGGGAAGTTTAAATTTAATCTTGGGTATTATTGTTGGTTTATTTATTTTAATGTTCTTAGTGATCGTGCATGAATTTGGTCACTTTATCATGGCACGTCGCAATGGTGTAAAAGTTAACGAATTCGGAATTGGCTTTCCGCCTCGAGCAATTGCATGGGTGAAAAAAACAGTCGAAACCAAAGACGCTGACAACAATACCATTACGAAAGAAAAATGGGTGAAGATTCCCAAAAGCGAATGGGATAAGTCGCAAGACTCACTGATCTTTAGTATCAACTGGCTACCAATCGGCGGATTTTGTTCTATGGACGGCGAATCCGATTCCGATACGCGCAAAGGCACTTTTGGTGCAGCCAGTTTTGCTGCAAAAACCAAAATTCTTTTCGGCGGCGTTGCTATGAACTGGCTAGTCGCCATAGTTATTCTGACGATACTAGCCTTAACTGGTATGCCGCAATTTCTTGACAATCAGTTTAATATCCCATCCGACGCAACTCGAATCGGCGGTGGAGTTTCTGTTGCAGATGTCGTGGCCGATTCGCCCGCACAAGCTGCCGGATTTCAGAATGGCGATAAAATCATTAAAGCGGGCGATGTCGAAATCGTCTATCCGAGTGACATTACATCTTACGGCAAATCGCATGCCGGCGAAAAAGTTACTTATATTGTTGAACGTGAAGGCGTCGGCGAACAAGCACTAGTTGCAACACTAAATGAAGAAGACGCCGAATATTCGCTTGGTATTGAAATGAGCTACGGTCAAAGCTACGTTCGCTCGACTTGGTCGGCACCGATCGTCGGCATCGGTACGACTTTACAACTAACAACCGAGACCTTCAAAGGCCTTGGCGAAATGATCTGGAATCTAATTTCTGGAGTTGCTAGGCAGTTTAGCTTTGACTCTAGCGTCCGCGAGGAAGGACAGCAAGCAATAGGTACCGCAGGCGACGCTGTCTCTGGCCCTGTCGGCATTGTCGGCGTTATTTTTCCGGCCTTTACTACCATGGGGCTACCTAGTCTCGCGTTTCTAGCCGCTCTAATCTCCGTATCGCTCGCTTGCATGAACGTTTTGCCAATTCCAGCGCTCGACGGCGGCCGTTGGCTTCTCATCGCTATTTATAAATTACGCAAGAAAAAGCTCACGAAAGAAACAGAAGAAAAAATCGTTTCACGCGCTTTTATGGTCCTAATTTTATTAATTGTTTTGGTTACCATTCTTGATATTAGCAGGTTGTAGGGAACTCCATGTCTACCGCACATACAAAAAAACTCAATCAAAAAACTAAATTCAATATTGGTTACGTTACTTTTCTAGCCGTTTGGACTTTTCTGGTGATGTTTGCGAGTCAGATGATACTGCAGTTTACCATGTTTAAAGTTTTACGACTCAGTCCGGGCATTGCTTTCTGGATGTTAGTGTATTATGTGCTGAATTATGCGATAGACTTGGCGGTGTTAATCTTAATTACGCCACGCTTGATTAAGACGTATCAGAAAATCTTCAAAATTAAACCAACCACGGACAGCAAGCAACTTAGCACTGAACTTCAGACCAACGTCAATGAAATTGGCATGCGAGACTGGCCAACTTTAACCGATATCGGGCTAGCGCCAGTAGGTTTCCTGCTTTATGTGATCTTGGCGCAGCTAGCGACTACGATCGTCTCCGGCATTTTTCCTAACTTTAACGGAAGTCAAGCGCAGGATCTTGGTTTCGCTTACTTCCCAAACGGTTTTTCGAAAATATGTGGCATGTTAGCGCTGATTATTGTCGCTCCAATCGCCGAAGAAATCATCATGCGCGGCTGGCTGTACGGTAAAGTTCGTAACAAACTGAAAGTTGTGCCAGCAGTTATTGTCGTTTCGCTACTATTTGGTGCTATGCATGGACAATGGAATGCCGCTATTGTAACTTTTATTCTCAGTTGCATTCTGTGCTCTTTGCGTGAAGTTACCGGTACAATCTGGAGTGGGGTACTATTGCACATGATAGTGAATGCAGTAGCATTTTATGTGAATTACACTATGATCGGATTATAGTAATCTCAGAACGAGTGTGTTATAATATAAGTCATTATGAGATTTAGTAAATCGTTTATCAAAACTCTGCGTAACGCACCCAAAGACGAGACAGCCCGCGGAGCTCAGTTCCTAAATCGTGCCGGATATGTCCACAAAGAAATGGCCGGCGTTTACGACTATTTACCGCTAGGTTTACGCGTACTTGAAAATATTAAAAATATTATTCGCGAAGAGCTTAATCAGATCGGTGCGCAAGAATTACTGCTTTCGACTTTACAACGTCCAGAGCCATGGCAAAAGACTGACCGCTGGGATATCGAAAAAATGGATATTTGGTTTCGGACTCAGCTGGCAGCTGGCGGTGAACTAGGATTAGCTCCAACCCACGAAGAGCCAGTCACGGAAATGCTCAAGACTTACCTTACCAGTTACAAAGATTACCCCGTTTCAGTCTATCAGTTCCAGACTAAATTTCGTAATGAACTCCGCGCTAAATCTGGCATTCTCCGCACGCGTGAATTCATTATGAAAGATTTGTATAGTTTCTCCGCGACGATTGAAGACCACGAGAAGTTCTATCACGAAGCCGAGCTTGCCTACAAGAAAATCTACGAGCGCCTCGGTATCGGCAATTGTACCTTTCAGACTTTTGCAAGTGGCGGTGTCTTCGCCAAGTATAGTCATGAATTTCAGACAATTACCGAAGTTGGCGAAGATACGATTTATTATAATAAAGACAAATCCATCGTACTCAATAAGGAAGTGTTGACTGACGACGTACTTCAGCAGCTAGGCGTTAAGCGTGACGAGCTAGAAAGCACTCGAGCCGCCGAAGTCGGCAACATCTTCACCTTAAAAGATAAATATAGTACGCCGCTCGAGCTTGAGTTTACCGATCAAGACGGACAGCGTAAACCGGCGCTTATGGGCTGCTACGGCATCGGCGTTTCGCGCGTGATGGGTGTAATTGCCGAGAAATTCGCCGACGACAAAGGCCTGGTCTGGCCCGTATCCATTGCCCCTTACAAAGTCTATCTCATTGCAATTGGCGATGAAGCAAGCAAAATTGCCGAGCAATTGTACGAAAAGAACGGCGAAAACATCTTGTATGACGATCGTGATTTACGCCCCGGAGAGAAGTTTGCTGACGCCGAGCTCATGGGCATTCCATACCGCGTTGTCATTAGTGATAAAACTTTAGCAAATAATTCTGCAGAAGTCGCGGCTCGTTCTACCGGAAAAGTAATTAACATGCCAATAGATCAACTAAATATTGAAACTATTGACATTTAAGCATATAGGTAATAAACTTTAAGAATTATGAAAAAAACGATCAATCTCACACCGGCAGGATATGCCGAATTGGAAAAGGAATTAAATGAATTAATTGCGCAACGCCCTGCGATCGCTGAGCGCCTAGCAACTGCGCGCGCTTTTGGCGACTTGTCCGAAAATCAGGAATATACTGACGCTCGCGCCGAGCAAAAAACTGTCGAAAACCGCATTTTGGAAATTCAAGATACACTTAAAAACGCCGTTTTGATCAAAGCGAACAAAGGCGGCAAAGTCTCCATCGGCTCCACAGTCAAAATCAAAATGAACGGCAAGGAGTTTATTTACGTTATTGTTGGTCCAGTCGAGACCAATCCTCTCGAAGGTAAAATTTCCCACGAATCACCTATCGGCAAAGAGCTTTTAGGGCGCAAAGCTGGTGACGAGTTCGATTTCAACGGCAAAAAGGTGAGTATTGAAAGCATAAACTAAGGTAAAACATCCATGACTACCCTCAACGACTATCGCGACGAAAGATTGCGCAAACTTTCCGAAATTAAAGCACGTAGTATTAATCCTTATCCTGCTAAATCCCATCGTAATACAAAGATTTCAACCATTCTGAACCATTTTGACGAAAAAGACGGTCAGGAAGTCTGCGTAGCGGGGCGCATTATCGCGATTCGTAGTTTTGGCAAAATTGCTTTCGTCAAGATTCGTGATTACTTTGGTGAAATTCAGATCTTCATGCAAAAAAGCGATGAAGTTTTACCCGATCAATTTGGAATCAAAGATTTGAAATTACTTGATACCGGCGATTTTATCGAAGCTAAGGGACAAGTTGGTCGATCCAGTACGGGTGAAATTTCCGTTTTTGCAAATACAGTAAGATTATTAACGAAGGCGTTGCGCCCTCTACCGGGCTACGACGGCTTAACCAACAAAGAAGAACGCTATCGCCGTCGTTACGTCGATATGAATGTCAATCCAGAAGTGCGTGCACGTCTTGTACGTCGCTCAAAATTTTGGCAAGCAACACGCGATTTCATGAATCGACATGGTTTTATTGAAATTAATGTACCGGTACTTGAGCTTACGACTGGTGGTGCTGATGCTAATCCGTTTGTGACACATATGGACGCGCTGGATACAGATTATTATCTGCGCATCTCGCATGAATTACCGCTCAAGCGTTTGCTCGGCGGCGGATTCGAAAAAGTTTATGATATTGGCCCGCGTTTTCGTAATGAAGGTGTCGATGACGAACATTTACCAGAGCATATCGCCTTTGAAAGCTATGCCGCTTACGAAAATTACGAAGATGGCATGGATTTATATGAAGAAATGATCAAATACGTTGCCAAGGAGACTTGGGGTACGCTACAATTTGAAGTTAGTGGTTTTAAAGTCAATTTAGATTGTGAATGGCCGCGCATTAAGTATGCTGATTTGCTGAAAGAAAAGTTTGACATTAATGTTTTTCAGCTTGATCGCGATAAAGCTATTGGTATTTTGAAACAAGGCAACGTGCAAAAGCCTGAAGAAATGAATGATGCACGCCTGCTTGATAATTTATGGAAACTCATTCGCAAAACTTCTGCTGGTCCATACTGGCTAATTGAAGAGCCGCTAAGTTTAAGCCCACTTGCTAAGGTTGTCGAAGATAATCCACTCGTTACGCAGCGATTCCATCCGATTATTGCCGGTACCGAAATGGGTAATGGCTACAGCGAGCTCAATGATCCGCTCGACCAGCTCGCGCGTTTTCGGGAGCAACAAGCTATGCGCGACGCTGGAGACGACGAAGCGCAAATGCTCGACATGGATTTTGTCGAAATGTTGGAGTATGGTATGCCACCTGCCTGCGGCTGGGGCAATAGCGAGCGCAATTTCTGGCTGCTCGAAGGCGTCAGTGGCCGTGAAGCTGTCCCATTCCCGATTATTCGTGCAAAATAAACGATTTTACTCCGCTAGTTTTAAAGCGTGCTACAATAGGATTAATATGAGTGGAAAAATAATGATTGTGGGCACGGGCAATGTTGGATCGAGTATTGCTTATGCATTATTAAATCAACGTACGCCAGTCAAAGAACTGGTTTTGACCGATATTAACCGCGAAGATGCCGAAGGCGAAGTCATGGATCTGGCGGACGCACTGGCGGTCGCGCCGAGTTACATGCGTCTCAAAGCTGGCAATTATTCCGACGCCAAAGATTGTGATATCTGCATTATCACCGCCGGCGTCAATCAAAAAGACGGTGAATCGCGCACTAATCTTGTACAAAAAAACGCCAATATTATGCGAGATATTATCTCGAGCGTAATGGAATCAGGCTTTGACGGTATTTTTCTCATCGTGTCGAATCCAGTCGATACGCTAAGCTTGTTAGCTTGGAATTATTCTCAGCTTCCGCCCGAACGCGTAATTGGTAGCGGTACAGTACTTGATTCCGCACGTTTACGTTATCGATTATCCGAAAAACTTGGCGTTCATCCGAAGTCCGTCCACGCCTATCAAGTCGGTGAGCATGGCGATAGCGAGTTCGCGCTCTGGTCTACAGCCAATTTAGGCGGCCAGCGCATTATTAGTATGCTGCCACGCGCTGAGCTAATGAAAATTGAATCTGACGTCCGCGACAAAGCTTATCAGATCATCAAAAAGAAAGGTGCGACATATTACGGTATCGGCTCTTGCGTTGTTCAGATAATTAACTCCATTTTGAATGACGAGCGCCGCGTGCTGACGGTTTCTAGCTACGATGACAACACTGGCGTTTACTATGGATTTCCAGCCGTAGTCGGTCGAGAAGGCATCATTCGTCGCCTCGAGTACAAAATGACCGAAAAAGAGGGGATTAAATTACAACAATCCGTCAACGTCATCAAAGCCACCATTAAAGAGGTGCGGGATGTTTAGTACGCTCCGCAAAACTATTGCAGTTGTGCTACTTGCGGTTTTTTGCGGTTTAGCATCATGTCGTAATGTCACCCATGCCGCTAACGTCAATAACTTCTATTTCAAAGATTTTACCGCTGATTATTACCTCAGCCGTGACAATGATGGCATGAGTCGGCTACGTGTGGTCGAACACTTATTGATTGAGTTTCCAAATTATAATCAAAATCATGGTTTTACGCGCATTATTCCATTTACGAATAACGACGGCAAGACTCTGACTATGGCAAGCGATCGTAAATTAAATATTCAAATTGAGCATAATGGCGTTGAAGAAGCTCCGGCTAATATCGAAGCTGGTGACGGCTATTTTATAGTTTATGTTGGCGATGGAGACAAATACGTTCACGGTGAACAATCTTACACTTTGACGTACGAATTCCAGAACGTAATACTGTCTTTTACAGAAGACGATGAAAGCTGGCAAGAGCTATATTGGGATACGAACGGCAATGATTCCTCGCAGCGTTTTGATAGCGTTACTGCACGTTTACATATTGATCCAGACATTCAAGATAATTTCGACGGTCGCGTAGCCTGCTATGTTGGCAACTACGGTGCAGACGGTTCTGATCGATGCGACATTAGCGCCGGAGACGACTATATCGAGTTTAGTGCACAAGATTTAACGAGCTACGAAGGTTTGACTTTTGCCCTTGGATTTGATGCTGACACTTTCGCCAAGCCAAAACTTCATTATAATTATGCGCCGTTAATTTTCTTGGTTATAGAAATTTTATCAAGCAGTGTTTTAATTATTTTAATAATTTTAGCAGTCAAATCCACCAACGAAAAGCGCCATTATTATAAAAACTTATTTATTAAACCAGAATATACTCCTCCGCACGGTTATACGGTCGCGGAAATGCTCGAAAATTATATCGGTAGCGGCGTCAAAGGTAATTCAAAAGTCGCCACACTACTTGAGCTTGCCACTAGCCATAAAATTGAGCTCATCAAAGACGAAAGTCAAAGTGCCCTAGGTCGCAAAAAAACAAAATGGCAGCTGCGCATTTTGTCAACCGAAGACTTATCTAAGGAACAAGTTATCGTACTTAAAATTCTTGCCGGTAGCGCTACGGAGCTGGAAGAAAACCAGACCATTACTATCAAATCACGCACAGCTAATAGTACCTTGATCAGCCTCGCCGAAAAATATCAAAAAGAAATCGAAAAAAGTTTAATCGCCAAAGGCCTTTCCGAAGACTTCAAATCGAAAGCTTCAACCGGAAATATGTCAAAATCAAAACGTCAACCCAACTATCCCTCCGGTCTTGCGGTCGCTACGGCAATTTGGATGATACTGATAATTATTGCTCTTCTAGCACTAGAGGACATCTTCTACACACCTCCGTATCTAGTCGATATTGGCGCCGAATACTTTTTGCTCGCCAGCATCATCTATGCAATCGTAATAATTATTACATCATTTATGATTTCGATCAAGACCCACAAGTATTATCATCCGACCATGAAAGGACTCGATTATTCCCGATATCTTGACGGGCTAAAAATGTACATTAAAATGGCCGAAGCTGAACGCTTACAATTCCTACAGAGCGTCGATGGTGCCGATCTAAGTAACACAGGCGTGGTCAAACTTTACGAAAAACTTTTGCCTTATGCTACTGCTTTTGGACTCGAAAAATCTTGGCTTGCAGAAATGGGCAAATATTACGAACTCGACGACGTTCCAGCTCCAGACTGGTATCTCGGCGCCAGCGTCTTCTCAGCCGCAGAATTTAGCCGTGCACTTAACTCTATGACCATGGCCGCTAGTAGCAGCATTGCCCACTCCACGACTAGTAGCTCCAGCTCCAGTAGCTCCGGTTTTTCTGGCGGCGGAGGCGGAGGCGGTTTTTCTGGTGGAGGCGGTGGTGGCGGCGGCTTCGGCGGCTGGTAAAACAGCCCCCTGACATTACAGATATAAAATCTAAAGGAATGTGATAGAATAATAATATGTTAGATATAAACTTCATTCGGAATAACCAGGAACTAGTCGAAAAATCTACTCGCGAAAAAGGATACAAAGTCGACATTCCCGAATTACTTAAATTGGACGACGAACGCAAAAGCATCTTACGCACCGTCGAAAATCTGCGCCAACAACGCAACGAAATTACTAGCCAGATGAAAAACGGTCAACCCGATCCGAAGCTCATCGCTCGGGCAAAAAAAATCAAAGCCGAGCTATCTGAAGCCGAAGATAAACTCAGCGAAGCCGAAACAACTACAAAAGCGTTGATTGTCAAAGTCCCTAATATTATCCTCGAAGACGTACCGCTAGGCGGGGAAGAATGTAGCGTTGAAATCGAAAAATGGGGCGATTGCAAGCCGGATGGCGTCGACCATCTAGATTACGCCGTCTCGCGTGATTGGCTCGATTTTGAACGCGGTGCAAAAGTGGCTGGCGCTAAGTTCTACTATCTAAAAAATGAATTAGCCTTACTTGAAAATGCCTTATTACAATTCGGCCTCAAGAAAATGCAGCAGCATGGCCTGACCTATATGACCGTCCCCGATATGGTTTCCAGCAAAATCCTCGAGGGCTGCGGGTTCAATCCACGTAGCAGCGAGCAGAGTGATGAATACTATATTGAAGGTGAAGATCTTGCCATGATTGCGACCGCCGAGATGCCATTAACTGGCTATCATATGGACGAAATCCTCGACGAAGCCGATCTACCATTATATTATGCTGGCTACAGTGCTTGTTTCCGCAAGGAAGCCGGCACTTACGGTAAACACACTCGCGGTCTTTTCCGTGTCCATCAGTTTAATAAGCTCGAAATGTATGTTTTTTGCCTCCCTGAGCAATCCGCCGAAATTCACGAAAAACTATTAGCCATCGAAAAAGAAATTTGGCAAGAGCTCGAAATTCCGTACCATGTTATTAATATTGCAGCTGGCGATCTTGGTGCGCCAGCGGCCAAAAAATACGATATTGAATATTGGTCACCTATTGATCAAAAATATCGCGAAATCACCAGCTGCTCTAACTGCACTGATTTTCAAGCACGCAGTCTGAATATCCGTGTGCGTCGCGAGAGTGGTAAAATCGAGGTCGTCCACACACTGAATGGCACTGCGATCTCACTTGCTCGTGCTCTTGTCGCCATGATCGAAAACCACGCTGTTAAAGACGGCAAGCTCCAGCTGCCGGAACCATTACGCCAATATTTCAATGGAGCTACTGAGATCTGATGCCAGAAGAAGAGGAAAAAACCAAAAAAAGACCTCGGCTCAAATTCGGCTCAGTCGTCGCCATGGCCAATCGCAAATTACCCGTCAAGGCCGCCGCAGTCATTTTGGCCAGCTCAACGCTAGTTTCAGCATTGCTTGGAATTTTTCGTGATCGCTTATTAAACTCTTACTATCTCGACACCTACCCGACTGGCATCGATGCTTATACAGCCGCCTTTACGATTCCGGATTTCATGTTTTTTCTATTAACCTCCGGTGCTCTAGCGGTTAGTTTTATCCCTGTTTTTAATCAAAGATTGTCTTCCGGCAACAAAAAATCTGCGTGGGAGCTGTCCTCTAGCATCTTAAATCTCATGGCCCTCATGACCCTAGCGGCGTCAATCCTAATCATGATTTTCGCTGGACCGCTCGTACGCTACGTCGTTGGTCCGGGACTCGACGAAGCTGGCACAATTCTCGCGATCAACATGATGCGAGTCATTGCAATCAATCCTTTCTTAATGTCGATTGCGACCATTTTTTCCAGCATTCAGCAAGCGGTAGGACGCTTTGTGTTTTATGCGCTAGCGCCAGCACTATATAACGTCGGAATATTGATCGGTATTGTCTGGTTTACAGGTGGAATAAATCTTTTTGGTTGGCAAATCTTCGAAGGCGGCATCATGGGTGTAGCGCTTGGCGTTGTACTCGGCGCCATTATGCAGGTTGCAGTTAGTCTCATCGGCCTCGTAGGACTAGGCTTTGATTATGAATTCAAAATTCACTGGCGCAACCAGGGCTTTCGAGCTGTTCTCAAACTGCTCCCTACTAGATCATTAGATCAAGGAATTGATTACGTCAACACTCTTGTTACAACTAATCTTTCCTCACGCATGGGCGCAGGCGCTCTACGTTCTTATCAACAAGCGAGTAGTCTTTCACAGATGCCCGTTAATCTCATTGGCGTTGCAATTTCGACCGCTTTTTTTCCGCAACTTACCGAAGAAATTGGAGAAGGGAAAGAAGAAAAATTTCGCCAAACTTTTCGCACTGCTCTAAGTACAATCATCTGGATCGCCATGCCGGTCTCGCTCATAGCATTTTTTGCTCGCGGCTATGTCGTCAGCTTCATTAAAAATGGAGGCGATCAGCTTATTTCGTCCATCCTCGCCACATTGATTCTGTCAATTTTTGCAAACTCAGTGTTCCATATCGCTACTCGCGGCTTTTATGCGCGCCAGGACACTAAAACGCCGTTTATAGTCTCGATCATTTCCATCAGTGCTACCATTGGGTTAGCAATTATCCTAGCTATCCTAGACTGCGGCCCAGAAGGTCTCGGCTGGGCGCAATCCATTGGCGCCATGCTTGAAGTAGCCATCCTGCTGACCCTACTCCAGAAACAATCCAAACGGCAACTTTTTGATCGAAAATTCTGGCGAAGTTGCCTAAAAATTATCGCAGCAACATTCATTATGAGTCTCGTTACCTATTCAATGACTAAATTCTTCCCGCTACTGGCTAGTGACGATTCGATTTTTAGCACTCTCCCAAAATTCTGCCTTATTACCATAGTCTCACTAGTTGCTTATATTCTTGCTGGATATTTTCTTAATATCGAACAAGTGCGTCCTATTACCGACAAGATCAAGAAAATTTTGTTCCGCAATTTAGAATAAGACTTATGCTATAATAATATTATGAATTTAATCCAGGCAATTATTTTAGGTTTCATTCAAGGTATTACCGAATTTATTCCAGTCTCCTCATCTGGTCACCTTGAGCTTGCGCGCTATATTCTTAATCTTCCTGCCGATAATTATCATCTTTTTTTAGAATTTATTAACCTCGGCACACTACTAGCACTTTTGATCTATTTTCGCAAGCGCATCTGGAAAATTCTCAAAAACGTTTTTTCAGAGCGTAACTACAAGCTCGCAATCAACATCGTCATCACCAGCATTCCAGCTGGGTTAGTCGGTTTACTTCTCGGCGGTTTTATCGAGGACAATCCATTTTTTGGCTCTTTATATACAGTTAGTATTGCAATGGGCATCGTCGGTCTAATCATGATTGCCATTGATAAAATACCGCACCTATCCAAGCTCAAAAATGAAAATGAGCTGACGCCTGGGCGAGCCCTCGCCATTGGTTTATGTCAAATTTTCGCCCTCATTCCTGGTACTTCCCGTTCTGGCACGACTATCATTACCGGTCGCCTCGTCGGTCTCGATTCCGAATCAGCCGCCGAATACTCATTTCTCGCTTCAATTCCAATTATGTGCGGCGTTTGTCTCAAAATGTTCCTTTCGTCGACGGGGCGAACCTACTTCATCGATAACCTCGGCATTTTACTAATAGGGAACCTAGTTGCTTTCGTCGTTGGTCTATTTGCGTTGCATACGCTCCTCGCCTATCTCAAAAAACCTAAGTCTCTACAGACTTTTGGTAAATACCGCGTTATCCTCGCTTGTATCGTTTTGGGCACACTGCTCATACTTGCGTGAGGAAGCCGATCTGACGTATATCTCATTTTACACCGGCACTCTCCGACACTTTTCTAGGCAGTCAACTAGTTAGTGTTACTCAATAGTCTCCTCTGAAGACATTTCACATGATAAAATCAGACAAAAACGTATAAATCGCCCCAAATAATGGTATATTAGTTGAGATATCGTAGTTTTTAGCAAAAACGTTATTGACTTTTTAGATAAAGTATGCTACAATAGTCAGAGGATAGTGTATGAATGAAGCCAATTCTGACCAAATTATCCACCGTCCAACCTCACACCGTTCTTTCATAGCCTGACCACCACATTCTGAAAACAAAAGGAGTTGTCTGTATGTTCCTGTTTCTTTTCAACGTCATAGGCGTTATCGCCGAGTTCATCATCTATATTTACTGTAGCAAGTTTCGGCAGGACAAGCGCAGCGGGCCTCAAAAGTTCGGGCTCAAGATCGCGCAATATGTGATCTACACTGTACTTATTATGATCCCGCCATACCTTTTCTATCCCAACGAGACAGCCGGTGTTCCACTCGTTATTGGCGCCATATTCTTCTTGGTATTGTCGCACAGAGGGTAAATTCTCACAAGACACGAGGTCAGGTTATCATTTTTGCCGCCACCAATCCGTGTGGCGGTTTCCCTTTTCTTCAACAGTACTATATGCTTGCTCTTCTGTCACTTCATGTCAGAAATATCTACACATCCTCCAAAAGTAAGAGTCATATCCTTGCTTCTCTCTGGTACTTGCCTCTTTTGTTATCTCGTACCGAGAATAACCGTATATCCTCAAGCATCAGAGTAATATTCTCATTATGATGGATATTTACCATTGCGTGCGGAGCGGTTGTATGCATTATCTCCCCGGATCAGCCTTCCCCGGAATAGACGCAAGAATTTGGTCATCCCGTGCAATACTCACCGGTGAAGACTACGAAAATGCAAGCTATGATTTCTTCTTCAATCTCCTTAGCCTAGACTCACGACATTACAATCCACGCAATATGGCCTTTCCCCTCCGCTGTCTAGTACGGTAGGGATAATAGTAGGAAGGAAGCAAACAAAAACACATTGAACGTAAGCGTTATTCTTCGTGCGGAGCGGAACCATCCTATACACCGGTAAATCCAACGGTTACACTGGCGAGCAGGCCTTCTTTTCGTCGTCCCGTGTTGGTACCGACGCCAGTTTTCAGTACAGTATTAACTTATTCTTTAACGCTTCAACTATTCACTCGTCTAATCCCGGCAATCTCCGGTATTGGGGCTACCCCCTCCGCTGTCTAGTACGGTAGGGATAATGGTAGGAACCATAAACATCATTGATCGTCATTCAAGATTTAAACTGGTCAAGCTTGCTATTTTACTGGCATTTTGATAAACTAGAGTAGTTGTAAGGGGTAAGGTCGATTAGCCGCTGTTGCTACCCTGCGCAACGCAGTCTTAAATAGGAGAATTAATGCGTAGCAAAACAAAACGTCCTAGTATGCGCCGGGAAAAGCCTTTTCCGCCAGCGCCATGGCAAGAATTTATTCAAATTGAACCTAAATTCTAGTTTTATTTATACGCGCCAGCCTCATGATATGCCACATATGATGAGGCTTTTTCGTTCTCAAAAACTAAACACCCCAGCCGTTTAAGGTTTTTTGAAATATAAACGTCAAGAAGTCAGGTACGTAGGATATCCCGTTTACCGCACCTTCATACCATTATCCCTACCGTACTAGACAGCGGAGGGGAAAACCGTACCAACGGCCAGCGTCATTAAGAGATGGCGTAACAGACACACCATTGAAACGTAGATAGAAGCCAGTAGAAACGCTATCATTTGGAGTGGTACGAACCGACCAATAGCAACCATCATTACCAGGCCACCGAGTTCTGCTATCGTAATGAGTATGTCCGCTCCGCACGCAATATTAGGCATCCAAGAATATGCAGACTTTTCTAGCATACGGCAATAAAAACAGACATCCAGGAAACTTGTAGACACTTATAGTACGAAACATCAAAAAGAACAAATACCGGATGTCATTATTATAAATCATTGGACTCGTGCGGAGCGGATTTAGTCACGACGAAGGAAAATTGTATGCTCTTGGCGATCAAGGTTACTTATGGTCATCTAAAACGGGTATAGGCGACACTCTGCAGAGTAACTGGTATTTTATATTCAATTCGGAGACTACCTATACTTCGATTCTAGGTCAGACAAGCCGCTATTACGGTTTTTCCCTCCGCTGTCTAGTACGGTAGGGATAATGGTATGAATAGAAGATTTAATGCTCAATCAAAGAAATAGCGCTATTTCTTCTCCTCTTTCTTGTCTACCTTAATCCCTTGAGCGTCAAGCTCGGCATCGATTTTTTCGCGCAAATTGTCTATGAATTGGTCGCGTGTAATATCACGCTGCGAAATCAGCTCCCCCTTAAACATAATATAAGGCGTCCATTCCACTTTTGCCAACTCAGAGACTTTCTGATCAAAACTAATCTTCTTGGACACTTCTTTACTCTGCATATCCTGACGAAACTTCTCGATATCGCCCTTGTTATCAGAGACCTGCATAAAATATTCTTCAAAAATCGGCTGGCGTTGCTCCGCACTAGCATAAAACCAATCATCAAGATTCGTATACATCAAATCCTTCATTTCTTTCCAATAGCCCTGATTATAGGCCGCCAAGGCCGCCGAGGCCGCCGCCACGCCATTGCTATGATAAGACATAATCATCGTACGAAAGATAATTGCCACTTTTCCATCATATTCGTCTAACAATTCATTCAAATGCGGATTCAATGGCGCACATGCATCACACTGATAATCACCGTATTCAATCAACTTGACCGGCGCATCCGGATCGCCAACGATCATTTCTGGAAAATCACCGCTATACTCGCTCGCCGGGATTTCCTGATTAATATCATGCTCCTTAATCCAAGCCAACGCCGAATCTTGCTGCATTAAGCTAATTCCGACTAACGCCGCAAACACCACGACCAGCGCCGCAATGATCCCAATAGTTTTTTTGTCCATATTTCCTCCGTTCGCGCTACCACTTCTGGCAGACTTTATACTTATACTAAACTAGCGCTTTTATGCTATAATTATATCATATGAACGCCGCAAAGCCTAAGAGTTCATCCAGCAATTTCGTCGAACGTCTGCGTCATTTGGCCCAGGCCCTGCTCCAACGCTTGCAAAACCTCGGCAAATTCCTACGCAAAGCTTTCAAACAAATTTTTAAGACTCTTCGGCGCAGTTTTCGCAGAATTGGCACCTTTTTGCGCAAATCTTGGCAAAAATTCATGCGCAAATTCACGCGTTGGATTGATCCACACCTTGAAAAATATCGCCCGATTTCGCGCCCAGCGACCGTGAATCTCTCCACTGAAGAGCCGAAAGTCCGCTTTTCCCGCCAAGCTTCACCCGAAGATACTCCTACAGAACGAACCATTCAAACTCCTATCATAGCCATATCATCGCCAAAACCAATCTCCCCCTCACCCGAAGTTCCGCAGACGCGCGCTGATCTTCTAGAAATTATCCAAAGCGCTCCTCTAGGCATTTTCGACCGTCATGAGCGTGAATTAATGGCCGCCGCGCTCAATCTTCCGACTGTCCAGGCCTCCGAAATCATGCAACCGAAATCCAAAATCGTCTATGTCAAAAAAGACGAAGTCCTCGGCCCGCTCACGCTGGATCGACTTTATCGCTCCGGTTTCGCACATTTCCCAGTCAAAGATGAAAGGGGCGATATTATCGGCGCTATTCATACTACGCATCTCAATAATCTCGACATCCGCGAGTCCAGTACTGCCGCCGAAATTCTCGATCCAGGCATATATTATATTCGTGCCGACTACAGTCTCGAGGAGGTTTTGAACACTTTTTTGCGCACTAATAGCTATTTCTTCCTCGTCGTTGATAAATTCGGTAGTATTATCGGTATTCTCACCTTCAAAGATTTTTGCCGTTATCTGTTTGGCGAGCGCCCGCATGATAGTTTTGAACGCGATAATGATAATCTCGCCGTCGCTAAGCGCAGTTTACCCTTACATGTCTCGAATCAGCCCCAGACTTGGCCTAGAAGGGAAAATAATTAATGGCTAAATCTCACGTTCAATTCACTTGTCAGCAATGCGGCGCTATTTACAAAAACTGGACCGGACGTTGCACAGCTTGCGGAGCCTGGAGTTCCCTAATCCAACAATTCGATGAAAGCAGTCGCGACGAAAAATCCGCCGTCGGGCGCGGACAAGTTTCCGGTAAACCCCTAGATTACGTCTCGATTAACGACCTCGAAGCTTCCGACAAACGCGAACGCTTACGTACCGGCTTCGATGATCTCGATACTGTACTTGGTGGTGGCATCTTGCTCGGCTCCGTTGCCGTCCTCGCCGGTCAGCCCGGCATCGGCAAGTCAACTCTCCTCATGCAAATTTGCGCTAAAATCGCTCAGACCCGCCACGTCCTCTACGTTTCTGGCGAGGAATCCGCCGGTCAGATCAAAATGCGCTCCATTCGCCTCGGTGCCGAGTCCGAAAACCTCAAATTCGCCAGCTCCACCAGCGCCAACGACATCGCCAAGACCATCGAAGGCGGGGAATTTGACCTCGTGATTGTCGATTCCATTCAGACCTTGACCATCGCCGAAATTGCCTCTGCTCCTGGTGGCGTCTCCCAAGTCACGAATTGCGGCAATCTCATTATCCGCGCCGCCAAACTTTCCGGTACCGCCGTCATTATCGTCGGCCACGTCACCAAAGAGGGAACTTTAGCCGGTCCGAAAGTCCTCGAACATCTCGTTGACGTCGTCTTACAATTCGAAGGCGATCGCTATGGCGGATTCAAAATCGTCCGTGCCGTTAAAAATCGTTTCGGCTCAACCACCGAAGCTGCCATTTTCGAAATGAATCAGCAAGGCCTCTGTGAAGTCGAAAATCCCTCCGCTGCCCTCCTCGCCGAGCGCCAAAACACCGACGGCTCAATTATTCTCGCCACCCTCGAAGGCACGCGCCCGATCCTCGTCGAGATTCAAGCTCTCGTTACCCCGACAAATTTCGGCTACCCCAAGCGCACCGCTTCCGGCTTCGATCTTAATCGTCTAAATTTGTTGATCGCCGTCGTCGAACGCCGCACCAAGCTGAAGCTCAACGATAAAGACGTGTTTATTAATGTCGTCGGCGGCTTGCGCCTGCAAGATTCCGCAGCCGACCTCGCAATTTGCCTCGCCATTGCTTCTGCTGTCGCTGGGCGCAAACTTGCCGAAGATTTCGTCGTCTTTGGCGAAGTCGGGCTAGGCGGCGAAGTGCGCTCCGCCTTCCGTCCCGATCAACGCATCGCCGAAGCCAAGAAGCTCGGTTTCGCTCACGCTATCGCCCCTGCCACTGTCCACGATGATTTCGTCATCCCTGTCCGCGACCTCCGCAGCACTCTCATTGAATACGTCAACGAAAGGTGACTATGCGCATCCTCGGTATCGATCCGGGCACGGGTATTTGCGGCTTTGGCGTAATCGAAGGTCGCAAAGCTCTCGATTATGGCGTCATTGCCACGCCCGCACACACACCTCTCCCCGATCGCCTCGAAGATATTTATAATTCGCTCCACGAAATTATCGAATTAAACCGGCCTCATGTAATGTCGATCGAAAAGCTCTTCTTCAAGCAAAACATCACCACCGGCATTTCCGTCGCCGAAGCCCGCGGCGTTTGCCTACTTGTCGCCAAACAGCATCATCTGCCAATTTTTGAGTATAGCCCTAATCAGATCAAAAGTGCTATTTGCGGCTACGGCATGGCTCATAAGCCCCAAATTCAGGAAATGGTCCGCCTCCATCTGAATCTCGAGACCGCCCCACAGCCCGACGACGCCGCCGACGCTCTCGCCGCCGCTATCGTCCACTCTCTGATCGGTCGTCACGGCCAAGAGACGGCCTACAAGTAAAACACATGGCTATTGAAGCAAATTGTTAAAAACATCACAAAACATTGTAAAAATCACAACAAAATAGGCGGACTATATTTGAAAGTGCCAATTTTCTCGCCAAACTATTGACTTTTCTACAAAATTGTGCTACAATAGAAAAATAAGAGTACCTTCTCAACTCTTCGCTACCATTATCCCTACCGTACTAGACAGCGGAGGGGGAAACCGAGCCAGCGTTGATCCCGAAAGGACGGATTTACAGTACCTGAATCAGGAAAATCAAGCCCGAAAGCATCATGAAAGCCTTCATCATAGACCGTACGTGAAGACCAAGCGACGATAATAGCGCCAGCATTCGGACTAACACGGCCAACATCCCACACTGAAGCGCTCCGCACGAAAATCTCACTTTTTCCAATATTCATGATAAAATAAATAAAAGAATAAGGAGAAATCTATGCACAAAAACGCCATTCTAAAACTTAGCGCTATCATTTTTGGGTTTGCACTAATAGTCAGCGGCAGCTCACAATCGGTTTACGCTATCGTCGAATGCCCTAATGGGCAAACCGCCGAAGCTTTAGAATATTGCCCTGAACCGCTCAACGAAGAAGACGATATTACGCCGACTTCCGACGAGGATGCCGTTGTCACCTCTGACGAAGACAATCAAGATGACCAAAACAGCGAAGGCGCTGGTGATCAACAGCCTAACGATCCTAGCAAAGAGCCTCCGATCGAAGATGACGAAGAAGAGGCAGAAGCTTGGCCTATGTACGTCGCTTTCGGCGCACTCGGCATAACACTTGTGCTAGTTATTATCATTAATTTGCTTGGTCGAAAGAAAAAATAAATGATCGCGCATCTCCTCGGCACCATTACCGAAAAACTCGACACTTCCGTGATTATCGACGTCCAAGGAGTAGGATACGAAGTTTCTATCTCTGCTCCTGATGCCGAGGCGATCAATCTCAACGACTGCATTAAATTCTATACTTATCATGCTCTTCGCGAGAATTCCGAAGAGCTCTACGGTTTCTCCAGTCTCGCCGCCAAAAAAATGTTCGAAATGCTTATTTCAGTCAATGGTATTGGTCCAAAAGCCGCAATGAATATTCTTAGCCTCGGCACGCCCGAAGAAGTGCGTAATGCTATCGCTAATACCGATGCAGCCTTTATTTCCAAAGCCAGCGGCGTCGGCAAAAAATCCGCTGAACGTGTCATTGTCGATTTGCGAGACAAAGTTGGCATTCCTTCACATTACGGCGCCACCACTACGAAATTCTCCATTTCCGCTGCTCCACCCCACGACGAAGCCCTTGACGCCTTAATTGCTCTCGGTTTTCCGCTCAAAGAAGCTACCGCCGCCCTCGCCGATATCGATCCAAACCTTTCCGTCGAAGATCGCATCCGTCAAGCCTTGAAACAAAGGTAATTCTGACAGATAACCCCTTCTCAAAATCAAAAAAGTATGCTAAAATAATGAGAGATTGTAAATATAAAGGTTAAATTATGAGTTCCATAGATTTGAAAAAGATTGGCGACGCCCAGAAGAAACCAGCCGTTGTTGATGTACGCTCTGGAGATACCGTTCGCGTTACCCAAAAAATTAAAGAAGGCGAGAAGTTTCGTTCTCAGGTTTTTGAAGGGGTTGTTCTTCGCACTGATCGTAAGAATTCCCATACCGCACGCATTACGGTCCGCAAAGTCACATCTGGCGTTGGCGTAGAAAAATCATTCTTAATCCACAGCCCGCTTGTCGAAAAAATCGAGATCATTCACCGCGCTAAAGTCCGCCGCAAGAATCTCACCTTCCTGCGCGAGCGCTCTGGTAAATCCGCTCGTCTCGTCAATAAGGCAATCGATCGCGCTACCTTGAACGCTTTACCAGAAGCTAAACCTGCCGCAGAAGCCGTTGCTCAGCCGGAAACAGTCGCTGCCGAATAATTCGTGACAACACAGTATTTACTTGGTATTGACGAAGTTGGACGTGGCTCTTGGGCGGGGCCACTTGTCATAGGCGCTGTCATTTTAGGAGGAAAATTTGCAAATTTTACTGAGCTTAAAACACGGCTCGAGCGGATATCATTAGCCTCGCAAGGCGATGGAACTTCTTCCGATCAAAATGCTAAGCGGGCAAAATTAACGCCGGCCCAGCAGCAAGCAATTTTCCTGCAATCCGACCTCTTTTGTGATTCCGAACAAGTCAAACTTTACCAAAACTGGCTCAAGCTCACTGATTCCAAAAAACTCACGGAAAAGAAACGCCAAGAGCTCAATAATTTCATTCTTGATAACGCCGCCGCAACCGCACTTGGCTGGGTTACCGCTAGCGAAATCGATCTCTACGGTCTCAGTGCCGCGCTCAAACTCGCCGCTCGCCGTGCCGTCGAGCAGATTATCGCTCAAAATCACGAAATTACCAAAATCGTCATTGACGGCACGATTAACTTCCTCGACAAAACTCCGCTTAGTGACCGCGTAACCCTACTCCCAAAAGCCGACTTTCTCGTCAAAGAAGTCAGCGCTGCTTCCATTACCGCCAAAGTCGCGCGCGACAATTACATGAAAAACTTAGCGTCACAATATCCAAACTATGGCTTCGATAGGCACGTCGGCTACGGCACTGCCGCGCATAAGCGAGCCCTGCTAGATTACGGCATTTGTCCTGAGCACCGTTTAAGTTTTCGTCCAGTGCAAACCATCGCGCAAGACCCCCTTGATTCCAGCATCAAGAATCACAACACCGCCACTTTGAGTAATAACCACGTTAAACAGGGGAGCTTAGCGGAGAATCTTGTCGCTGATTATCTCGTCCGTCAGGGTCACGAAATTGTTGCACAAAATTTCAAGACCAAAATCTGCGAAATCGACATCATTTCGCGGCAGGGCAATAATATTATCTTTACAGAAGTAAAATACCGACTCAATCATCAACACGGCACCGCGCTCGAGCAAATTACCCCTCAAAAACGCCAGCAAATGCAGCGCGCCGCTGAGATTTATCTCGCTCTACATCCCGTATATCACAATCTTCAACCCCTACTCGCCGCCGCCAGCGTCTCCGGCTTACAACCCAGACTCGAAGATTGGTTCATTATAACTGACTAACGGTCATTTTTATAGCCAGAGTCTAGACTAACAGAGATACGTAACCTCCTAAAATTGACCGTTGGTCATTTATATATTACCCATCCATATTCATACCATTATCCCTACCGTACTAGACAGCGGAGGGGAAAACCGCTAAAGCGATATGTATTGTAATCAGACGGATTAAGTGCTGTAGCACTCAAAACAAGGCGATATGCGAACATAGCACTGACCACCGGCCCGCTTCGCGATGACCAGACCGCAGTCTCGCGACCAGTCTCTTGACCTACATGGCCGTCGATTCTAATATATCCGCTCCGCACGAACGCAAAACGCAAAACGCAATTCGCGTAATCCTATTTACAAATTAAAATTTTATAGTATAATTACACAAAGTGGGCGTACTTTAACTCCCCAAATTCTTCTGAAAGGCAGGCTAAAATGCAATGCAAAAACTCTCACATTGGCGGATAATAGTCCGAGTTTTACTCGGAACCATCGGTGCCGGTGTCATCATCCTAGGCTGCAGACATGTGATCATGGCAAGAAAGCTCAGTGCACTCAAAGACCAACCGAAAACCCTCATTTACGAAATGTACCCATCTAGTTGGGAAGGCGGATTCCCAGCCATGACCGAACATTTATCGCGACTCGAGCAACTTCAAGTCGATTATGTCTGGCTGGCACCATGCTATCCCAGCGGAGGTATCGACGGAGGCTACGATGTAACCGATTATGAAGCGATTGATCCGCGCTATGGTACCCTGGAAGATTTCGACGTTTTCGTGCAAACTGCCAACGCCAAGGGTATCGACGTCATCATGGATCTCGTGCTCAACCACACTTCTGATCAGCACCCGTGGTTTCTGAAATCACTCCTCAGCCAAGCGCCCTATCGCGACTATTATTTATGGTCCGACGCTGATCTTGGCTGGGGCACCATGTTCGACGGCAGTTCCGCTTTCGAGTGGAGCCCCAATCGCCAGCAATACTATTGTCATATCTATCACAAGAATCAGCCCGATCTCAATTGGAACAACCCTGCCGTTGTAGCAGAATTTCAACAGATCATCGACTTTTGGACGCTCGAACACGGCCTCAAGGGTTTCCGCGTCGACAGCGCACAACTGATTGGCAAAGACTTCTCGGCAACACTTTTGCCACGCAACAATCTCGGCACCGCCGCGGGTTTACTCAAGTATTATCAAAAATCTGAAACTCCCCAGATTTTGCATCAGCTCTTTGATGGCCGAGACCTGTTCACATTCGGCGAAATGACCGCACTTAACACTGATATGTTTAATCAGATGGTTGCGCCAGACGGGCCATTGACCGCCGGATTAAATCTCACCGCTTCGAACGCATTTGATAAAAGATTCGGCTTCATTGACGCTTCACCCGATCTCAATCGTCTCAAAAAGTCTTTGCATCACTGGAGCAAACATCCTAGCTTCGTCGCTATGCTCGAATCGCATGACGTACCGCGTTTCACCTCCCGCGCCGGAATCGATGGCAAGGAAGCATTGCAAATCCTTTTCGGCGTCAATCCGCGAATCGTTTGCCTTTATCAAGGTCAGGAAATCGGCACCATTAACACCGAGCTCAGTAATAATATTGACGATTATCGCGACATTCAAACCATCATGCGCTATGAAACCGCCATCAAAAACGGCCAAAATCCGCAAGACGCAATGGAAATCGCCAAAACCACCTCTCGCGACAATGCTCGGCAGCCCATCGATCTGCAAGAATATAGCAGACAAGAACAGCAAACCGATAGTTGTCTCAAGTACGCAATCAACCTTATTCAAGAATGGAAGGAACAATAAACTCTCAGACCCAGACTTAACTCTGGGTCTTTTCTTACCATTATCCCTACCGTACTAGACAGCGGAGGGAAATGCCGAAGTAGCGGTCACTATTGATAGACGGATTAACTCCTGAAGCAGTAAAACCGAGGTTGAAACTACCTCGCAAGAGAGTATTGGAATAAGCAAGAGAAGACCAGCTGAGTTCATCAATACCGGACCATAAAATATGAGCGTCAGGGTATATACGCCCGCTCCGCACGAACAGAAACCTAGGCATGGATCCCTATATCAGATCATAGCACAGAATATCTATCAAAATCTTAGCCAAGAAAAGCCCGGCCAAATGACCGGGCAAAGTGTTTCCTGAATTAGGAATCAAATTGATGCTGATTTGCAGAATCGTCGTGCGACGTCAGCTCACCAAGATCGTTCATGTTTTCTCCGGAGCGCAAATCATTACGAAGTATATCGGCTCCTGCGCCAAAAGCCTTGCAAACAATGCGAGCCTCGGCACGCCTAGCGTTTTCTTTCTTCTTTTCCGCGATCACCAAATCAGCCACAACATGACACATCTGACGATGTAACGGCTCAAACAAAGCCTTGCAATACCTACCAGCTTTAAAATAAGCCATCATATAACCATAAACAAACGCCTCACGCAGTAGCTTGGGGTTATTATCAGGCAGAAGCAGGGAGCCAACCAGATATTTCCAAGCAATCTGTTCAATAGTCGTAGGTAACAAGTTGTCGAAGTTACTATCAACAAGGCTACGTCGACACTCGTCATGGGTCATAAACAGAAGAGGTGACAAAACGCCCCGGTTATGCAATCCGTAAATATAACCGTCCACAACAGCCGTGTTGCAAGTAAGCGTCTCATAACATGCCATATCGCCAACTCTCCAATAAGTCCGCCAGTGAGCCTTCGTATTAGGATATTCAGGCTCCATCATTTCGGCGTCAGTACGTGCCGCCTTAGCCTCCTCGTCGTGTTTCTGAAATTGCATACTCATGGTTTTATCTTCCTTTCATTCAAGTCTCGTCTGCTCACCATGAATGAGCAAACGGTTCCTTGAATCAAAGAAAATTCCACAAAATTACACGTATTTCAACATCAACATCTTAAAATTCCAGGCCATCTCCAGCCTATCTTCTCATTATAGCACATATTACGCCAAAAATCAATATATTTTATGATATTTTTGCTTAAATAGCAAAAAATCAGTAATTATACCGTTTTACGCCTTCATCCCAGTTTTTCTCCTTTAAAACTAGCAGAAAATATGATAAAATTATTACAAGAAAAGTTGTCCTTTGAAGATCAGCAAAAATCGTGCGAGTTGTAGCAGAAAAGGTCGTAGCAGCTCCGTTAGAAGCTACTGTTTACGGTAGAATTCCAATTTTAAAAGGAATTGGCAATGGTTTAATCAATTTTAACAAAAACGAAGGAAAGGTTGGGTTTGAACTTAAAGATTGGAATCATCGGGCTACCAAACGTCGGTAAATCGACGCTTTTCAACGCGCTAACTAACGCTGGCGCGCTCGCCGCCAATTATCCTTTTGCGACGATCGAGCCGAACGTCGGCATTGTGCCAGTGCCAGATTCGCGCTTGGAAGTTTTGGGCAAGATGTACGATACAGAAAAAATTATCCCTGCGACGGTCGAGTTTGTCGATATTGCTGGGCTAGTCGAGGGTGCTTCGAAAGGCGAAGGTCTGGGCAACAAATTCCTCGCTCACATCCGCGAATGTCAGATTATTTGCCACGTCGTGCGCGTTTTCCAGGACGACGATGTCATTCGCGCCGAGGGATCAAAAGATCCTGAGCATGATATTGCTATTATTCAGACCGAGCTTGAGCTCGCCGACCTCGAAACCCGCAAGAAGGCCGAAGTCAAACGCAAGAAAAACTCTGGCAAAAACACTACCGAAGAAATTATTCCGTATCTCACCGACAAACCGACGATTTTTATATTCAATGTCGACGAAAACGAGCTCACCGACCAAAGTTTACAGCAAAAATTATCCGCTATGGTCGCACCACATCGAGCTATTTTTATCAACGCCAAGCTTGAGGCCGAAATGTCTGGCATGTCCGCCGCCGAACGCAAAGAATTCCTCAAAGAGTACGGCGTTGCAGAAGATGCACTCAGTGAGCTCATCAAAGCCACTTATGATACACTTGGTCTACAAAGCTTCCTTACCGCCGGTAAGAAAGAAGTCCGCGCCTGGACCATCAAAAAAGGCTCCACCGCCCCGCAAGCCGCCGGCACAATTCACACGGATTTCGAGCGCGGATTCATCGCCGCCGAGGTCATGAAATATAACGATCTCGTCGAACTCGGCTCCGAGCAAGCCGTCAAAGCCGCCGGCAAACTCCGCACCGAAGGCAAAACTTACATTATGCAAGACGGCGACATCGTCGAATTCAAATTTAACGTCACCAAAAAATAATTCGTGCGGAGCGGAAGCGCTAATCGTGACGGTTGTGTTGGTGACTCTGGTCGAGATGGTCATTATCCATCTGATCGAGCAACGGTGATTGAGACGACATTTCCTAGTAGATATGGTATGATGGTCGGAAAATCCAACATTTATAGCTCATATTACTGGGCCGACCGTTGGTTCGGTATTCCCCTCCGCTGTCTAGTACGGTAGGGATAATGGTGTGGATAGATCGATCAAACAATACGGCAAAAGGCCGCCATTTCTGACGACCTTTCATCTACCTCTTCGGTGTAATTCTGGACTACTCTTCTCGCAATAGCCCTTGTGTAACCAAAGCTCTCGTATATGCGCCGAGATAATGCACAAAGTCTGCATGCTGTGCATCGATAGTTAAACATGAACAACAATGACCCAAGGCTTGCTCCACCACTTCAACATCGGTCAATTGATCATATTCGCTCAAAATCACGTGCGACTTTTCCTGCAGAAGCTGCGATACAGGCGTAACTGAATCTGCTATGGCCCGCAATTCAGACACAAACTCCGCCGCAGAATGTCCACGCAGTAGTCGTCGCGGGCGACAAATATTCAAACCGCACCCATAGACCACCAACATGAGACTAGCTGTTAGAAATTCCAACAATCCCGCCGGAAAATGTCGCCCCAGTATCATGACGTGCTCAGCGCCCAGACAAGGGTTAATCAAAAACAAACGCACTTGCCGGAAATATAATGGCCAAGCAGCTTTCAATGCCACTCTCGCCCCGCTTGAAATGCCGACCAAACTAATCGGAATCTCTTCAGGAAGAGTTTTTGAGAACGATGTATCTACATAACAATCAATCCTCAAATAACAAACAGTCGCCTCGACCAAAGCACCCTCATCGTAACGACCCCTACCGCGCACTAGCACAACCCTGCCCGGAAATTTCAAATATAATTCCCGAAACAGATGCTCCTCACCCAACAGCCCTAAATACAAGAACATTATACCGTCAGCAAGGTCACCATTTTTTAGCACAACAGTATCCGCCATATTAGTCTTACCTTCCTCAGCGAAACGCCAGCGTGTATGATTAATTACAAACCAACCAAGAATCGAACACAACACTAATAAGAGAGCATTCACGCTCCACACCTCCTAAAGAACTAGTTTTCGCCTCATGCGCCCCTCCAATCAGCACATGTATGAATTAGCGAAGTCTTATCTCTTCATTATAGCACACATTACCTAAAAAGTCAATAGTTACATATTAACTCACCACCTTGGCAACAAATAATTTGCATTTATCAAAAATCCATGCTAAACTAGAAAAGTACTTTAATAGAAAGGAAGTGAATTTATAGTCGATACTCATGGTCAGATGCCTTAACATCAGGCCACGCATTGTTCAGCATTGATGATAATCAAGAGAGGGGATTACCATATGTCAATCAGGCACCAGTCAAACCAACCGCGACATCGTGCGCCACGCAATAGTCCAGTATCCAACCGCAAACATCCCAACCGTCAGCGCCAGCCTGGCCCGGAAGCTCCGGACACTGCGCACAAACCGCGCAAACCGCAACCTGTTTTAATCAAACCCCATATGGACGATCATAATTCCATATGAGTTTTCTTCCTTTCCACCCAGCCGCCTCTCCGTAGGCGGCTTTTTCCAAGTCCAAAAACTTGCATTTTTAACGATAAACGTGATATGATAGTAATGATATGGAAGGTCAAAAGGTGGGCGGCGTAGCACCGCAGAATACGACAACTGCACAAACTAATTCTAATGCAACGCAGACCTCGGCTTCTGTCGCAATGGGAGCGCCGCGCCCTACTGCTCCCCCTCAGCCTAACAGTCCATCCAAAAACACCGTTGCGCCAGTCCAGCCTTCTAACTCTACATCTAGCACAGATTCGTCCGTTTCCGCGACGGCTACAACTAGCCCTGCTATCCCTAACACTCCTACTTCAACCACTACGCCTGTCGCCTCAGACGCACTCGCCTCCACCGAAGAGCAAATTATGCAATTACTCTGGCCAATTCATCTTATGGCCGAGATCGCCGAAACACGCAAAGACCGCTTCTGGTCTACGCCACTAGCGCTGGTTAATTTCATTATCATGTCGGTCATCGGCTTCATTCTCGGACCGATGCAGCTGGTTTTACTCGTTGTCAAACAAGATTACACTTACGTCACCGAAAGTTATGCACCCAGCGTCATGCGCGTCAGCCTACTTATTAGCGGCGCGCTCGCTATTTCTACTATCGTCGCCATGATTCGCGCATGGAAAGAGCAGCCCAAACGCAGTCTTATGACCGCCATTCTCGGCATTGGGACTGTCATTATCGGAGCAATTATTTGGCTAGCCGCCTTCATCGTCAAATTTGAGCCGAATCAAATCGCCTTTCTGCTCACATTGGCCATCATCGCCTCCGCCGTTGCCGTTATCATCACCGCACGACATTATTATTCACCCGACGAATCTGCAAAACCTCTAGAAATCCTCTTTATTATCGTGATCACTTTCGCTGGGCTAGAGACATTATTCGGAGGGATCTATCTTTTTACACAGACCAACAACGCCGAAGAATTCCAGCTCGAGCTCGAAGCGCTCGGGAAAGCCCAAGCCGCCGCCCGTCTCAACGGCATTAACGAGCAACTTTCCGATCTCGTCTATACGGTTTGCAGCGGTAATTATGACGCTGTCTATGTACCAGTCGACAATACCGACCGGGGGATCTTCGAGTGCCGTGATTCGCATCGCATCTATGCAATTTCTGGCCCGAATGAACCGGTTACCGAGACTTCCAGCGTAATTTCTGGCGCGGCCTTCTACTTCGGTACGACTTCAGACGAACTAGTTTCTACTTATTTCCCAGCCGACACTGGCGCCAAATACCTATACCGCAATCTTGGCGATACAACAGACGACCCAAGCGAGCTTGTCTTGCTGCTAAATGCATCGACCGAAGAAGTACTCATCAACAGCTATCTCGATCAAATTATCGGATTCTTGAATGCTCGCCCCAACCAAAGTAATCTTATCCTCAGTATGTTTTACAATAACGAATTAAATAGCGTTATTACTACGCGCGATTTCATCCTTATTGCCGCCCAAGACACGATCGCACAAAACCCATGGCTCCCGACCGGTACCAATCTCCGCGGCTACATTAACGGTCGCTATGGCACTTTCATCTATACGCCCGATCACCAGCTCGAAGCCCTCAAATCTCTCGCCGGAGCGCCGCTCCTCTACTCTGCGCAGACTCGAGAAGCCCTGACCAATCATCGCCACATCACCGTCCTACTCGAGGGGAACCATGAATATACCAACGACGAGCTCCGCGAGCTCCTCTATGCTAACCTCGTCGACCCACTGACTACCCAACAAAATACTACCGAATAGATACCCTGCCCTTAGAAGACGCCGGTTCAGTGTAACTATTTAGAACAACATGTAAAAATGTAGTTATTCACATTATAG
>CAZETG010000002.1:0-1103 GCA_964514875.1 uncultured Candidatus Saccharibacteria bacterium
AACAACTATTCCACTACAAGCATAGACATCAACTTAAAAAGGGTATTAGACCTGAGTTTTTAACTTCTCGACAAAGTTTTTGCCGATGAAATAAGCGGTTTTGTTGGCTTGATCGCTGATTTTTGGGCATGCAATAGGGCGCCCGAGATGGGGCGCCCTAGTATATAATAGGAGGAATAGCGAACGTTATGCCACCAAAGAGTCCGAATCGGAAGTGTTATCAGCAGATTCGTCGGCAGATTCATAGTTGACAACATTATCACTTACTGAAGCATCATCCTGCGCTTCATCGACGGAAGAATTAGTATCTTCGTCGCTCTGAGCGGCATCGTCTGCTTCCGAGCCGGTCGAATCGGCCTCTGCGCTTTCCGTAGCAGAATCGGTAATATCAGTGATTTCAGTCTCGCCAACATTTTCCGATTCATCGGAAGCGTTATCGCCTGAGCTTTCCGTTTCGTCAGCGGAAGTATCCTGCTCTCTCTGCGAGGTCTCGCCAGTATCCGACGCAGTACCGTCATCGGTCGAGTTCTGGTCGTCGGTGTTCATGCCAGAATCATCGCCGGAAGCCGGAGTATCGCCGGTATCAGTAGCGGAATCTCCACCAGTAGCACCCTCGGATTCTCCGTTGTCCGCGCCTTCTTCGCCAGTCGTACCGTAGCCATTAATGGTCTCGCCATCAGTAACTTCGCCGTCGGTAATTTCACCATCGGTAACTTCGCCATCCGTGTTTTCGCTAGGCGTCGTGCCGTCAGCAATGACGCCTTGATCAAGCGTCGTATCCGGAAGCGTAGGATCCATAACAACCTCAGCCGTCATGTCTTTACCGCAAATCAGGCAAACACCGCCGACGTCCACGTGGCTACAGGTGAAATCTTCTCCGCATCCTGCTCCACAGATAGTGCATTTACCATAGATATAGCGATGATTACAGGTTTCAGTGGGGCACTCGGCTCCGCATTTATTGCAGGTGCCGTAAACGAAGTTGTGATCACAGTTTTCCTGCTTACACTGTATGCAAGTTGCAGGGTCGTTACCGTGTTTACATAAGCGTACTTTAGTACCAGCTGTGCCACAAGTGCCGCAGGTTTCGTCCGTATAAAGAT
>CAZETG010000002.1:1203-64691 GCA_964514875.1 uncultured Candidatus Saccharibacteria bacterium
CTGCAGTTATGGTTGCTCCACATTTCGTGCAAGTACCATTTACAAAGTTATGCTCGCCATCCGCGCAAGGACGTACTTTAGTACCAGCTGTGCCACAAGTGCCGCAGGTTTCGTCCGTATAAAGATCGTCATGAGTGGACTTGTTCGGGCAATCGTCTGCAGTTATGGTTGCTCCACATTTCGTGCAAGTACCATTTACAAAGTTATGCTCATGTCCTGGTCTTAACTGGCCACAGATCTTGCACTTGTCGTCGGAGCCATAGCTATGCGCGTGCTTTTCGTGACAGATTGTACAAATACCGTCGTCACCCCAGACATGTTTGCATCCGGGCAGTTCGTAGGCGCTGTTGACTTTGCCACAGGTCGGGCAGAATCTATCCGTGGATTTCATGCCCGCATGAGCGCAAACCGTGCCACAGATTGCGCAGGTGCCATCACTGTCATAAATATGATTATGATTCGGGTTGAGCTGGCCACAGACTATACATCTAGCATCGGGACCATAATCGTGATCATGACCTTTGCCGCAAAGCGAACAAGTGCCGCCTTTACCAGCCGTATCATGCTTATGGACTTCTTCACAGCCAGAGCACGTGCCATCTTGTTGCCAATTATGCTTGTGCTCGCCTGGCTCTTCGTAGCCATCATTCAGCTTGCCGCAAGTCGGGCAAAAACGATCTGTAGGATCCATGCCCAAGTGACTGCATTCTGCCGAACAAACCGAGCAGACACCATTCACGAAAGTGTGATGATGATTCGGATTCAGCTGACCGCAGACCTTGCATTTAGCGTCAGAGCCGTACACGTGCGTATGCTCGCCCGGCTCTTCAACGATCGCAACTGTCAGACTGGATCTTTTGCTCGGCGCGACCGCTACTGCGGAATTCGCATCCAGCCCAGCAATAACCTCAGTCGGTTCATTGCTGGTATTGACTTGGCAATCCAGAGTCATATTTTCGTGCTCGGTAATCGTATCGCGCAGGCTCGGATTTTGCTCAAGCAACTCTTCCAAAATCGGATTGGTCAGCTTAATACTAACTTTGGCCGATCCGCCATCTTTCTCACCAAAGAAAGTGACCGATGTGAGATCGTCACTGACTCGCACGGAAAGATAATCTGGCATCGAGGATGTGGCTTCGCTGATTCGCCAACCAGATTCTGTAACCAATTTGGGCGGAATCACGCTAACCGTGTATTCCTCGCCGGATTTTAGGTTTAGTTCCGTCACTGATAGCTGGAACTGTTTTGCGGTATCTATCAAAGATAACGCATACTGTTCCTGCACCGCAGTGTCTGCGGTCAGCGAGAGAACCGAGGACTGATTATGATCGTGCGTTACCGCTAAGTCTGTCGCGTGCGACAAAGGCATGAACATACCCAGCAACAATGCCACAACGAGCATAAGTCCCAGCAATCTCGAACGTTGTTTGTACATTTCTTCGATTTCCTCCTTGTTGTTAATGTGCATCTCAGTTTCACCCTAAAGATTTCGCCGAGACCAAGATTTGCCTCCAAAATGGAAGCGCATATATGCGAGTGCTATTTAGGTACTGAATTTCTCAGGCTAAAAGGCACTCGACTTCAATATATAAAGCAGCATTACGCTGCACCAAGTATTATATACATAACGCCCCAAAAAATCAAGCGCTAGCGACATTGTTTTTCGTGTCGCTTCGCGCCAGAAATATCTGCGCATCCTCAAAAAAGAGAGAAAACTCTCATTTTCCTCGAATGCTTGTCTTTTCGTGCGGAGCGGGAATATCGGATACTATGGCTTGCTCGGCGGTTCCGGCATCTACGGATATGCTTGGGCCTCAAAAATAGACTACAACGAAATTTTGCAATATGCATACTATCTAAATTTCAACGTGTCATGGATTTATCCATCCATCAGTAATGATCGTTTTTACGCCTCCCCCCCCTCCGTTGTCTAGTACGGTAGGGATAATGGTAGGATCGTGCGGAACGATGCAATTTATAATGGCGGTCACCTAAGTCAATTCACTGGTGCTAGTACAACCTCCTGGTCTTCTCGCGCGTATATTGCTCCAGCATTTGAACGCATCTTTGCTCTCGACTTTCATAGTTCAGACACTTACTCATCTTATGATGCCCCTCGTTGGGCAGGCTTTCCTCTCCGCTGTCTAGTACGGTAGGGATAATGGTAGAAATATGGTAAAATAGACATATGAAGAAACGAGGTTTTGAAATTGCGAAGGGCTGGGAAAAGTACGGGATCGCATTGCCGCGGCGTTCGACGAAATATTCGGCTGGATATGATATTATGGCGGCAAAAGACGTGGAGGTGACGCCGTTCGCACCAGGAGTGAAGCCAACGCTGATTCCAACTGGACTGAAGGCTTACTGTGGCTCGGATGAATTTTTTTCGGTCATCAATCGTAGCTCGGGCGCCAAAAACGGTCTTGTGCTGGCGAACGGTATTGGAATTATTGATGCAGATTATTATAATAACGATGGAAATGACGGACATTTTCAAGTGCTAGTGTTTAATGTTTCGGACCAGCCAGTGCTCGTCAAAAAAGGCGACCGTATTGCGCAGGTAATTTTTCAAAAGTTTTTAACAGTGGATGACGATCGAAGCGACGGCGAACGCCGTGGCGGCTTCGGATCGACAGGGACTCGATAATCGTTAGTCGTATGTCTATGTGATTACCCTAGGCCTTCACTTTTTTGGAGAACGCGTCATGCCGTCAGAGTTACGGCGGACTGGTTTTGGCGCTTGACGCTGGCTAGCTGGTCTTGGCCGCGCAGTAACGAGGCCCGCCTGAGTTTGCGCAGACGCCTTACGCGTTGAGGGCTTCTGAGCAGCAATAGGAGTATGAGGTTCTTCAATAATAATTGTTTTAATTTTTGGAAGTAGGATGTACTGAGATAGTTTACCACTCATGAGAGTGTCAGATATTACGAGCACATAGCTAAAAATCGCAATCAGCACCGCAAACAAATATAGCCACGCCCGAAACGACCAAATATCCGTCTCCGCATAAGCGAAAAACGGTAATGGATAGCGCCACTCAATGCTCCGCGGCAGCATTACTGACGTGATCAAAATGAATGAAACGTAAATTATAGGCAAAGCCAACCAGTAAAACGGGTCAATCGGACGCCAAAAACCTTTTTTGTAAAACAATAGCCAATCGCCCAACGCCAAAATCGGTAATGTAGCATAAACAAGCCCGGCCGTCAAATTATGCAGAGTCGGATGCGGAATTTCTGCTGAGCAGCAATACAGCGCAGTGGCGCTCGACAAGAATAGCGACACGATAATCGCGCCAGCGAACGTCGGGCTAGGAATTTCGCCGACTTGACGACGTTTACTTACGCCTAAAATCATTGCCGCTACTGCATAATATACGGCCGCCGCCGTCAATACCCAACTTGCAAAAACGCGCCAGCCTGCATCGCCGAATTCGAGCATAACCCCCTGTAAACCGATTAGCGACAGGATACTCAGCGCCGCTTTGTAGCCGACTGTCAGCCATTTTTTACGGATATACATACTTTTATTTTATAGCGCATCGCTGAAAATTGCAATCTTTTCCGCGACTAGAGAATATACTACATAGTCGACGCTCTCCACTAAAGCCTTGAGAAATAAAGTCTGGGCGCGCATTTACTAATAGTCCAAACCTACAGAGGTGTGCAGTAAGAGGTTTGAAGGAGTTTTTAATTTCTTGACAAAGTTTTATCAATAGAGCAAGTACAAACCTAGCGCGCAACGTGAACTGTCAATTCTTTTCTAAGCTTTGACAGATTTCTGCAAGCTTAAGTGCCGTCTCTAATTCTTTCCGAGGCGACGAAACATTTTCTGCATTACCTTCAATCATATTGCTCACGGCTATTCTCACGTCGCGTATATTTGATAATATCGAACCTAACTCCATCTACATCTTGACTTTCAAGGATTCTGCGGTCAAATTTAGACTTGTCAAACTCCGGGAAAAATGTATCAGCAGGCTTTGAAGCTTGCACTTCTGTCAAATAGATTTCGTGAACATCATTGCAGAACATTTCATAAAGTTTCGCTCCGCCAATAATAAAAATTGTTTCTTCGGGATGCTGATTAATGTAATCGCGTAGCTCCCGATCGCTATTTAGCACTGTCACGCCTTCAGAGTCAATCTTTTGGTGTGACAAAACAATATTTTTGCGTTGCGGTAATGGTCGACCAAGCGATTCAAAGGTTTTTCTACCCATGATGACAGTGTGACCTTGTGTGGTTTGGCGAAAAAATTGCATGTCTGGCTTTAGCCGCCAAAGTAGCTGGTTATCTTGACCAATTCCTCGATCGGCGCTCACGCAGGCGATCATTGCTAGATTTTTCATAATAGTATCCTTTTACTTGACTTATTTTAGATTCTGTGCTATAATTGATATAATCCCCTGTTTGCGGGCTGGTTTAGGGGGCCCAAAATAGGTGCATATCTGTCTTTTAACGCTGAATTCTATCCTATGTGCGCTATTTTATTTAATTTTATTGTATTTTTTACAACAATTATATTTTTATATCTCGTGTCGCTTAATGTTAGAAATATCTGCACATCCTTGGAAGTGAAAACAAGTTTTTCGCTTCTCTCGGATATTTGACTTTTTCTACTGCTTTGCAGTAGAAATATTCTGCATATCCTCAAAAATGAAAGTGGACTTTCATTTTATCCGGATACTTGTTCTTCGTGCGGAGCGGGGGTACTAGTCGTGACGGCTATCTCAATCAGTATACTGGCGGCAGTGGAACATTTTGGTCGTCTAGTGCCTACTCCAATGCGTACTTTCAGTCCGCCTTCGACCTCGTCTTTAATGCTTCGGACGTCTACCTGTCCCACTTCAGTAACCGTCATTGGGGCTTTCCCCTCCGCTGTCTAGTACGGTAGGGATAATGGTGTGAATATGACTAAACATTATTCCACCCTCAATATCTTCGCGGTGCCGGGCTCGAGGTGAAGGAGGCGCTGATTGCGGGAGCCACGAAACTTCAGAGTGAGATCGCGCTCGGCAAGGATGAAGGGGCCGTCGATCAGCGCGTCAAGACTCTTGAGAAAATCGACTGCAGCGCCACCCATGCCCATGATTTGCTCGTAGGTGAAACCTGAGAATGACCAGATGTTCCAGCCCAGCTCTTCGCGGCACCAACGGCTGATTTCGAGGCAAGCCTCCGGCTGCACGAATGGTTCGCCGCCACAGAAGGTAATGCCGGATTGGCCTTTGAACTCGCGGAGGCGAGCTTTGACCTCGTCGATCTCGACGAGCATGCCACCATTGTAATCCCAAGTTTCGGGATTTTGACAGCCGGGGCAATGATTCGGGCAACCCTGAGTCCAGAGCACGGCACGCAGACCATAGCCATTAACGATATTGTCGTGCTCGAGCGGCCCGGAAAGACGAATCATATGCCCAGGACAGGAGACGAGAGGGTGCGGCCGGCTTGAAGCTGCCTGCTTTCCTACCGACGCTATAGCTCCGTTTTTCTCTGCTTTAGCCATTTTACTAGCAACCATAATCCGCCTCCTCGCCTTTTTACAACTTCCCGGTCATAGCTTCTTGATTAGCCTTGGCGGCTTCGCGGGCGTCTTTTTCTTCAACGCTGTAAACGCCATTGAGATTGGACTCGACTTCACAGGCAACACATTTGCTTGGGCCGACATTATGTTTGACGCGATCGTGCTCCTCAGCCTTCTTGCCGTCGTTCCAGCGCTCTAATGAGCCAACCAAATAACCGGTAATCCTGCGTAAGCGCTCGAACGGAACGTCGCCCTCGCTCTCGAGGCGGCCACAGGCTGGACAACGATCGCCCTTGATAATGCCCGAGAAACCACAGACTGGATCGCGATCGACAGGGTGGTTGACAGAGCCGTAACCAATGCCACATTCTTTCATCTTGCGGATCACAGCTTCGAAGGCTTCGATGTTTTGCGTCGGGTCGCCGTCGAGCTCAATATAGGTAATGTGACCAGCATTACAAAGCGCGTGGTAAGGAGCTTCTATCTCGATCTTGTCAAAAGCGGAAATTGGGTAATACACTGGCACATGGAAGCTATTAGTATAATAATCGCGGTCGTTAACTTTGTCGATTTTGCCATATTCCTTGCGGTCGATCTTCGTGAAGCGGCCAGCAATACCTTCGGCTGGAGTAGCCAACAAGCTAAAGTTCAGATGGTACTTCTTCATATACATGTCGCAACGTTCGCGCATATGCGTAATCACATCGAGACCGAGCTCGCGAGACTCTTCGTCTTCACCGTGGTGTTTGCCAGTCATGGCAACGAGCATTTCGGCGAGACCGATGAAGCCGATGCTGAGCGTGCCATGCTTGATGACATCGCGCAAAGTGTCGTTCGGGCCGAGTTTTTCGCTACCAAACCAGTTGCCCTGACCCATGAGGAACGGGAAGTTGCGGACGTGCTGATTGGCTTGGAAATCGAAGCGCTCCAAAAGCTCATCTTTGATTAAGTCCATTTTTTCGTCGAGCTCTTTGTAGAAGCCAGACCAATCGGCCTCCTCGCGCTCACCAAGGCAAATACCATATTTAATTCCTAAGCGTACCAAATTCAGCGTAGTGAAGCTACAGTTGCCACGACCAGTAGTGATGTGATCTGACTCCGGGAAGACGCTACCGTAAACACGCGTGCGGCAACCCATGGTCGCGACTTCGGTGCGATAATCGTTTGGATCGTAGCCCTCAAGATTAAACGGCGCGTCGATAAAGACAAAATTCGGGAAGAGGCGCTTGGCGGAAACTTCCATACTGCGCTTGAAGAGATCGTAATTCGGATCTTCAGGATTATAATTAACACCTTCTTTGACCTTAAAAATTGAGATCGGGAAAATCGGCGTCTCGCCATGGCCAAGACCGGCTTCGGTCGCATCTAGCAAAGCTCTACTAACTAAGCGACCGGCTGGAGTCGTATCAGTGCCGAAGTTAATACTGGTAAATGGGACCTGGGCACCGGCGCGGGAGTGCATGGTATTAAGATTATGAATGAAGCCTTCCATAGCTTGGAACGTCTGACGCTCAACATCTTGATTAGCGCTTTCGATGACTTTAGCCGGAACGCCAAGATGCTCAAGCCGAGCCGTGTCGCCATAAGCCAGATCGTCGGGAATCTTAATCTTCAGCGCGCTATCAGTAAACTCATTATACCGATCCAAATTCGTCTTCAGGGATTTGCGGAAGCTCTTGTCGACGCCGGGAGCCATGGCATAGTCGAAATTCGGGATGGATTGGCCGCCGTGTTGCTCATTCTGATTGGCTTGGAGCACGATTGCCGCGAGCGCGCCGTAGCTCGCGATCGAATTCGGTGTGCGCAAGTGACCATGACCGGTATTAAATCCACCATTCTCAAACAAACGAAATGGGTCGGTCTGGCAGCAAGTCAAAGTGCCGGTAGCGTAAAAATCGAGATCATGAATGTGGATATCGCCATTATCATGTGCAGCAGCAAATTCTGGCTTCATCAGTAAGCTCTTGGCAAAAATCTTCGAACCTTCAGCACCAAACTGGAGCATCTTACCCATGGCGGAGTTACCGTCAACATTGGCATTGCCGCGCTTAACGTCGGAATCTTCCGAAGCGTCGGCAACAGCAATCGTCTTATAAATGTTCATTAAATTGCTTTTAGCTTCGCGGACACGGTTGCGCTCCTGGCGATAAGTGATGTATTCCTTCGCAGTGCGCTTGAAGGCTGACTCCATCAATACCTGCTCGACGATATCCTGGATCTGCTCGACGCTCGGGACACGCTGTTTGATCTCGGCGTCAGCACGACGCAAAACCTTCTCGGCGAGCTGATTAGCGCGATCACGTTTGAATTCTTCTGTCACTAGACCAGCGCGCGCAATCGCATCAGCAATCTTCGTCGGCTCGAAGTTAACAACTTTTCCGTCTCGCTTAACAATTTTTTTGAACATAAAAAATATACCTCCTCTTTCTTGTGTTTGTCTAATTTTTATTTATGTAATTTTAAATACCTCTTATCGTCGTTTTTTTGATAAAATTTTACTCCTTTTACTGCTTACATTGTCCAATTTCTATAAAATTGCTTCTACCTCTGATAGTGAAGTCGGATACGCTATATGTAGCGTATTAATTCTATTGTAATGCACTATATATAGCGTGTCAATAAAAATTTTGCTTATGCTTAGACAAGTTTTCCACCGTTCTGTAACGGTGGAAATATAACATTTTCTCTATGAGATTTATCGCGTAAACTTCTTGTAGGCCTCGAAAATCACGAGTGGCACAAAGAAAGTAATCAAAACTGTAATCAACAGGGCTAGCGGCGGTACGGGAACCGTATTCACGATAATAGACAACGGACTAAATAGCGCTAGAATTTGCAAAATCACAGCGATCGCCATGGCGACAAAGAAGCTTTTGTGCGTAACCTTGAAACGCTGCCAAGCCGATTCATAAATGCCACGGGCAGAGAGCGCACTACTCCACTGCATAACGACCAGCGCCGTAAAGGCAAGTGTATTCGCCTGCTCGGCATTATCAAGTACAGCGCGGGCAATATAATAAGTACCGAGCGTACCAACCGCCATGACAATTGCGATCATCCCCATCCGCATGAGCATGCGTGCCGAGAGAATCGGCGCATCTTTCGACTCAGGCTTCTGGCGAAAGATTTTCTGCTCGGGCGGCTCGAGCCCAACCGGAATCACCATAAACGAATCTGTGACAAGATTAATCCAGAGAATTTGAATCGGCGTCAAGAGCTGACTGCCAGAGATAATTAAAGCGCCGACCATCGTCAAGGCTTCGCCGGTATTCGTCGCTAGCAAATAACTGAGCATCCGCCGAATATTCGCTAGCACAGTACGGCTTTCTTTGATAGCTTCGGTAATATTCTTAAAATTATTATCTAGCAACACGATATCGCCAGCATATTGCACGATTGATGAGCTATCGCCCATAGCAATACCGACGTGCGCGCCGACCAACGCGGGGACATCATTCACGCCGTCGCCGGTCATGGCGCAAATTTCGGTCTGTTTGATGGCGGAGAGGATACGATATTTGTCTTCTGGAGTGACACGCGCAAAAATCGTGGTAGTTTTGACGAAATCGACTAAATCTTCATCGCTAACATTACCGAGCCTTGAGCAATCTAGCACTTGCGATAGTTCTGTAGCTAGACCCAGCTCACGCCCGATAGCGTAGGCAGTATTAGCATGATCACCCGTAATCATCTTAGTCTTGACGCCCATGCGCGCAGCCTGACGGATGGCAGCGGGAGCTTCGCGGCGAATCGTATCAGCCACAGCGATAAAACCATCAAATTCGAGCTTTGTATTCTTGTCGAGACGACGCAGTTCATTAATGGCATGTGGGATTTTGCCGCTCGCAATTGCGATTACTTTATAGCCTTTGCTAGTTAGTTCACTGAGCTTGGTCTCGGCTGCTCTCTGCGCTTCTGGCGTAAGACTACAACGCGCCATGATAATTTCGGGCGCACCCTTGACTGTCAGGAGCAATTCGCCATCGAAACCCTGATAGAGATTGCCAGACATTTTTAGGCTTTGGTCGAAGGCATAACTTTTGATCGCATCCGTCCCAGCAAGGCTATGTTTTTTATGATCTAGATATTCGATCATGCAGATATCGAGCGGGTCGGCAACAATGCTCGGCTTGGCACTATCAGTAGAAGCAAACTCTGGTAACGCCGCCCAAGCAATCCGATTGCGGAACTCTTTAGTATCTAAATTAGGAGACCAGATCTCGCGCATCTCCAGATGATTCTCGGTCAGCGTGCCAGTTTTATCACTTGCAATTGTCGTAACAATACCAATAGACTCAATTGCTTGTAGCTCTCTGATCAGAGCATTTTTCTTCGCCATACGTTTCGCGCAGAGCGCCAGAATAATCGAGATAGCGATCGGTAAGCCTTCCGGCACCGCTGAAACAACCATTGCGAGGGTAAATTCCAATGCACTCAGTAAATCTATGCCATCAATGAGCTGAATTACCAGCACGACTACCGCCAAAACCACCATTACGGCGGCAATTTGCGCAATTAATTTATTCATTTTGGCCTGAATCGGACTGGCTTCGCCTAGCGATGAAGCAAGCGAGGCGATTTTGCCATATTCAGTATCATTCCCTGTTGCCGTGACAATAAACTCGCCAGTACCAGTCACGACGAAGGCACCGGAGAACACCATATTACGTTGCTCGTAGACCTTTTTGACGCCAGCGATAGCTTTGGCATCCTTGGCTATTGACTCCGATTCGCCAGTCAACATCGATTCATCAGATAGCAGGCCTGATTCGCGCAAGATCCGGCCATCGGCGGGAATACGATCGCCTTCGCGCAAAATCACAATATCCCCAGGCACTAGCTCGGTCGCATCGAGCGATTCTTCCCTGCCATTACGGCGCACGGCGACGGTCTGAACTGTACTGCGTTGCAAAGATTGTAGAATTCGATCGGTCGAAAACCTTTGAACGTAATATATAATGGCATCCACGGCGATAATCACAGCGATTGTAATTGCTTCGATCCAGTTGCCCTGAATCGCTGACAGTATCAGCGCAATCACTAAAATAACCATAAAAATATCCGCAAACGGCTCAAGCAGCTTCTTCCAGAGTGGCACTTCAGTCATTTTGAGGGTATTTTTACCGTATTTTTCTCGACGACGCTCGACTTCTTTAGTAGTCAAGCCCGTCTGCGGATCAGTTGAAAACTCAGATAAAACATCTTTCGTGGTTTGGTTATAAAAGTTAGGCATAATTTTATTATATAGAGCGGGGGCGGTTTTGTCTATAAAGGTTCTACGTAGTCAGCAGAAACTCCGAAAAGCCATAATTTACGCCTAAATTTAATGTCTCTTATCTGTTAACGTTACAAACGAAACATTTTGAACCTGAGTCCGCGCTTCGTTTTAGGATTCCGTTCTTAGAGATGTGGCGCCTAAGCGAACAGGCCGTCAGTGTATGCGGTTTGAAGCCTTGGCTCAGAAGTGTTGGTTTTGCAAAGATTTTTGCATATTTTACGCCCTGAGACGTTTCAGAAGGCCTGTAATGCTTATGTAATCTTAGAGCGCGGTTCCTCCAAGGTTGCAGCACAAAAAGTCACCAGTAGCCTCAGAGACGCCAATTAGTGCATTTCGGCGCAAAATGACCTCAAAAATCGCACGTTTTCTGCCTATTTCGGAATGACATTTACATCGATCCAAGTCACCACGTCGTCCCAGACCTGCTGCTTGCCGTGCTCGTTGAGGATTTCGTGGCGCATATGCGGGTAAAGCTTACTCTCGACATGTTGGTAACCGCGCTGACGCATAAAGTCCACCGCTTTCGCAAAGTCCGCTTCGCTGATAATACATGGATCGTCGGCACCGGCAATGAAGAAAATTGGTATGTCAGGATTATGCATTCGCCAGCCCTTCTGGCTATAGGCTCGGCCAATCAATCCGAATAAGACCTCGAAACCATTCAAAGTAAAGACAAAACCGTCACGTGGATCAGCGTCGTATGCCTCGACCACCGCCGGATCGCTCACAATCCAAGAATTTGCGCTAGCTGACTGCGGAAATTTCTTGATATAATCACCAAAAGCTAAGTTGTTCAGAAAGCGGCTGCGCCTGTGTGACCCCTGAAAAATCTGCAAGAACTTGGCTAAATACCTGCCGAGACCCGCTCCCACGCGCTTGCTCGGCGACCCGCAGACGATCAAGCCAGAAATATCGTTATCAAACTGCTGCATATAGCAACGCACGATCAGCGAGCCCATACTATGCCCCAAAAGCGTCAGGGGCAGCCCCGGAAAGCGTTCCTTGACATACTCCGTGACCTGGTGAGCATCCAAAATCAGCCCATTCATGCCATCTTTGCCGAAGTAACCCCAATCTTCCTCGCTCTTCACGCTAGCGCCATGACCGCGATGATCATGAATAATCACCACAAAACCTCGGTTTGCACAGTAGTCCATAAAATCATGGTAGCGCTCGCGATGTTCGGCCATGCCGTGCACGAGCTGCAAAATCCCCCGCGGGCGCTCCGGAATCCGCAGACTCACGCCTAGTTCCAGGCCATCATGTTTGCTAATTAATGCTGTTTCTTCTTTTAGCATACCACCTCATTTAGTTTTATTATAGCATGGTTTTCGCTAGAAGTGAGCGTTTTTGGCATTTTGGGTAATGTGTTGTATTTTTTACAACATCTGGGGAATGAGGGTGAGCTCTTCTAATTACTTCATGCCCATAAGGTCTAAACGAGCACTTTTCGAGTGCTGTATCTCTATTGCCCGTATCTCTATTGTTTCCACCCTAGACGCACCCACACATTCTTCGTGCGGAGCGGAGGAGTACGTTTTTATGAAGGTTATACTTTCGCGGCTGGGACTGCTGGCTATGACTATACGAATCGTGCCGCTGGAGATAACGCTGAAGGGTCTAGCTATGTGTTAGATTTCAACGAAGCCTATACGATGGCTCCAAAACGAAGCCTAGAACGTGTCTTCGGTCTTCCCCTCCGCTGTCTAGTACGGTAGGGATAATGGTATGAAAGCGGAAAGCTACAAGATCGGATCTTCGTGCGGAGCGAGGCTATCTGGAACGCCGGTCATGTCGGTCCATATACAGGCGCTCGTGCCGTCGTCTGGTCATCCAGTTCATATTCTAATGCGGATTTTCAGCAGGTTCTTGGTCTCTATACGCTGGATGCAGACATTTTCTCATCTCGTACCCATAGCCGCTGGTACGGTATTCCCCTCCGCTGTCTAGTACGGTAGGGATAATGGTAAGGAATGATCAGGAGTACTGAAAAAACTATGCTAGTTGTCGCAAAAGATCTAGCATTTCTTGAAAGTCATCCATGAGCACGGTTAGCGATTTCTTATGGGCAAAAGCTGATGATATGCCCCGGATCCAGCCATCATCTATCGTCTGACCAATCATATCGGGAATCGCCGAGAGACCATCTTTTACGACGTCGCGACAATCTTTGAGACTCCTGCGTAGCATAAATTCAAATGTTTGAGCTTGCAATATTTCTACGGCAGTATGCTTGTTATTGGCGAAATTACCGATTCCGTTTAAACATATGAATGTTTTTGCCATGCTAAACAAGAAATTTGGCGGCACAAAATTATAGTTAAAACAAATATTAATCATATCTGTAAAATAGTAGGTCACTTCCTTATCTTGAACGTTGAGACAGAAATTGCGGCAATCTTCACGAAAATTACGCTTCTGCTGATCGTTCATATCACCATAACTGATTAACAAGTTGTAAAGTTTCTCTGAATTTTTAGTATAGGCGGCTAGAAAGAACTTGCGACATAATTGCGTATCCTCCGCGTTCAAGACGCCAAGTAGCCCCATGTCAAGAAAACATAGTCCGCCATTCTCATCGATACAGAGATTACCGCTATGTGGATCGCCATGAAAAATCACCCGTTCATCGTGATACATCGCCCAAAAACTGAGTTGAACATAGCTGTTGATCGCGGCAGAAATCCGCTGTTTGTTTTTATCATTTAGCTCTATTTTATTAATGGTCGGCGCAGAAATATATTCCATAACTATAATGTTATCGGTACAGTAATCTTCATACAGTGTGGGGACGCGAATCGGCTTAGCTCGCTTGATTTTATAGTTGACTTTTTGTGAAAAATACTGAAAAGCTTAATGTTTTCGATTTCATGACGAAAATCAACCTCTTGATGAATCCACTGGAGATAGAGATCGAGCGCATGAGAGCCTCCAGCGTAATTTTGAAGCTTAATCAACCACCCAAAACGGCGCATGAGTTTTTGAAGGCGCGCAATATCTCGCTCAATGGCCCTGGAGATATCCTGACGTTTGACTTTTATGGCGACTTCTTCCCCGGTTTTAAGCCGCGCATAGTGGACCTGCGAAACTGAAGCCGACCCCACCGGCTCTTGCGCAATGTAGCTAAATATATCATCGATAGGCGTATCGTACTCTTGCTCAAGGATGGATTTTATTTTATGAAATGGCATCGGGTTGCAATTGTCGCAAATATCAGACAATATTCTGCGATCATCTTCTGTAAATAGCTGGCCGTAGTTTTGTGTTGCCAGAATTTGTGCTAGTTTAATATATACTATACCCATTGCCTTGGCAAACTCTTTAACAAGCGTTCCGTTTCGCTTGCGTAAAATTAGTTTCCTGAATAACAATTTTAGAATTTGCCAATACAGCCGCATCTTACCTCCATTACTGCATTTTAGGTTCATTATATCATAGAGAATCGGCGTTTTGCATGTAAGTGAGCAGAAGTGTGCTATAATGTAGCTATGCCCGTGTGGTGAAATTGGTAGACACGCATGCCTTAGGAGCATGTGCCGCAAGGCTTGCTAGTTCGAGTCTAGTCGCGGGCACCATAGAAAATATCTATCTTCGGATGGGTATTTTCTATGACGAAAGACGCCTGCAGGCTAGAGCGAACGGCTTGTCGATAGACAAGGAGTTCGTAAGCGGTAGGAATGTGAGTGAAAAACTTAAGCTTGATTAAGTTTTTCCGAACTGACGCCCCGCCGCTGAGTTGAGCGTAGCGAAACGAAGGCTCTGACCGTGGATACCAAGACCAAACTCTCATTTTTGGATAGGATTTTGGTGTTTTTGTTTTGAGCAGACTAGCGCTATGAAGTAAAGAGCCCAACAAAAAGAGCAATCATGTCACCTATTAGAAAAAGTGAGATAATGAACCAAATCACAATAACAGCAAAAGCTCCATTGCTAATTTCTCGATTAGAGCACTCGGCAACATCTTTATCTATTTCGTAATACCGCCAAGGATCGTAAGTATCATGATTTGCCATATAGTCCTTATACCTACTTTTTGTTACCTATGTACGATTGTTTTATATTTTGCTAATCTTTCACGACCTAGCAGGTGAAAAGTTCATCTCCGATATTTCACTAGGTCAAAGATGATTCATACTGATAGTCAATGAGCAATTTTATTTTTTACTCTCTTCATCTTTTGTTCTGGCACGATAAACATTTAAGCTTCGACCTTTGGTTTGCTCTTCGAGAAATTTTATGCTATGATCATTGATAAAATCGATAAATTTTGATACAGCGCCGTCGTCATGGATAAAGCCGTCTTCGATTAGGTCGTTCAGCGACCTCGTGCATTCCTTATAGGCAGCGCTAACGCCTTCGCTATACCCCAAATGGTGCGCCTCATCAATTTCATCGTGCAAATGCGCCCAAAAGACAGCTTCCATCTCTTTTGTCAAGCGAAATGCTTCCTCTTGGAGCGTTTTGAATGCTGCATTGATATTAGCCTCCTGGTCACCTTCGGTAATTTTCGCTACGGTCGTCTCAAGCGTTTGACAGATGAGCAGCTGCCACTGGCAGGCAAAAGCCTGGCACAGCTTGCGACATTTTTCGTTTGCAGATTGAAAATCCACATATGTCGTTGCGACTTTGCCCTTGAACGTCTCAGCTTCGTCTGTTTGCGCTTTGGTCATACTTTTTCTCCAATCTAACTCCAGTAGTTTGATTATAACATATATTACTCAGTTACACCTTTCGATACACACTCAACCTCGCTCTGGCATAGACACGACTATCACAAAGTTCTAATGTTGCCGAATCTGCCGTTTGAGCTTTCAGCTCTGGCGCCGTGACGGAGGATGGCGACGATAAAACTAAAATACCATCGGCGACGAGAAGTTTTTTTATGGCAGAAATTGCGGCGACATCGACCTTATCATAAGGAGGATCGGCGAAAATGACGTCAAAATGAGCCGAAAACTCGGGTCGCGCAGTAAACTTGGCGACTGATTCCGTGAAAACTTGCGTCTTGAGCGTGGCATAATCCGGTAAACTTTGGAGGTTTTGGCGGATAATGCGGCTGATTTTAGGATCTTTTTCGACGAAAACAACTTCTGTAGCGTCGCGGCTCAAGGCTTCAATGCCGAGCGCGCCCGTGCCGGCATAGAGGTCAGCTACTTTGGCGCCAGAGACCGGAATCATGTTGAAAAGTGCCAACTTTTCCCGCGCGCCCATAGGATGAGTCTGGGCTGAGGCTGGCGACAGTAGGCGTTTGCCGCGATATTTGCCTGAACCAACACGAAGATCTAGTGCCATTATGCCTCCTGCGACGCCTTGAGCGACGGTTTCTCGAGCTGATAAGCTTCCGTCGCAGCGGCGTACCAGCTCAGAGTGATCGCCTTGACAATTTCCGGTAAAAGTGTATTTTTTGTCTCGAAAGCCAACTCAGTCGTCCAGCCGTTTTCGCGAAAATGATCGTACATCTTGAACTGCCGAATGCGCTGCAAAGAGCGGAAAAAATTCGCCTCAACCTGCAAATCCTGAAAATCTTCCGGCTTCAGCTCTGGCATCATGGTTTTTTGCGGTAAAGTCGCCGCCAAAACCGCCACGCCATATTCATAAGCGACATGCTGAGTCATATGACCTTTCGCGCCCCAGTAAAGCCAATTGTTGCGCATCGTCTCAAGCATACTACGCCCGTGCATGACACCCTTGACCGGCTGCCCAAAAACGCGCATCATCTCCTTTTCCGCCATCAATTCGTCTTTGACATCCGAGAGCGGAAAATGATGCGCCGGTGTCAAACCGTCGGTAACCATATGCGCCATCCAGGCCGCCTCAAAAGCCGCACGCACTTTATCCTTCTGCTGGAGCGCCGCCACCAAATTCGCATAATGATCTTGAATCATAGCCACGACCGAGCGACTGTCCGACTGAACATCCGATGCATTATTATCCACATGCGGTGATTTTTTGCCTAATGAATCATTCGATTGCGGAGCGCTGGCTAAAACTGACCGTTGGTCAGTTTTGGAGGATGCGGATGTTTTTGTTGATTTTTGCGACGTAGTTACAGAGGTGCCGTCTGAACTTTCTGGCGTAAGCGACATCTCGACACTCCATGCATCCGCTCGAGCTAAATCTGCGCGCGTCATCATATGCGATGGCTCGTCGATACCAGGACTTTTGCGTTTCAGGCCATCTGGACCGCGCGTGCCTTCAAAATGAATAATTTCCGTATCCGACGGAAAAAAGCAGCTCCGTGGCAACCAACGCCGCAATGTCTTGCGCGCCACTTCGTCGAGCTGTTGGTGCGTCCCCACAATACGCCCCGAAAACTTCGAATTTTTGACTAGAGTCGTAGTAGAATACATTTGCCTATATATTATACCTGATTTATGCTAAAAATAGCAAAAATAGAGGTTCAGATAAAAAATGTTGTAATTTTTACAACGACAGAATAGGCTGGCGTTTTTTTGCAAATCAGCGTCCTGCGCTTGAACGGCTTATACAATATTTCGTGCGGAGCGATGCAGTCTGGGGTGTTGGCCGTATTAGCCCGAACGCTGGCACTGTCGCCGTCTTCTGGGCATCTCGTGCGTACTCTACTGTGGCTTTTCAGAACGCCTTCTTCCTCCACTTTTTCGTTTCAGATATTTATTCATCCAGCAACGATAGCCGCTGGTACGGTTTTCCCCTCCGCTGTCTAGTACGGTAGGGATAATGGTAGAAAATGGAAAAGTTGCAAAGTCTTCGTGCGGAGCGGCTACGTCAGCAACATCGGTTATATTGGAAACTCAGGTACCAATGGCGACGAATGGTCGTCTCGCGCGTACTCTGGTACTGCTTTTCAGCGCGCCCTCAACCTCTTCTTTAATGCTTCAGACGTCGACCCGTCCAGCGATGTCAGCGGTCGCTGGGGTGGTTATCCCCTCCGCTGTCTAGTACGGTAGGGATAATGAGTATGGAATAGTTTTGGACGCGAGTTGTGCTTCCGTAAAGCCTCTATATCATTCTCTAGATTACGGCGAACGCGCCTTATCATCTAAATGATTCCGGTCTGGCTCAGCTGAAAAATCAACGTTCCGAGGCGGAGCTCTAAACCATCTAATGACTGTTTTGCTTGTCAGGCGATCATCGGCCTGTCCATACTCCAACAGAATACTTTGCGTTCTGCATCATGGTCGTAAAACTTTGCTCGTGACAATAGACTCAGACGGCGCTTAATCTTTCGAATGGTATAGAGACGTATATTCGCCTTAGCTTAATTCAACGTCGTTAGCTGCTGATACTTCTTAATCCGCGCCGATAATTCGGGATATTTTTCCATGTCTTCAGGGTGTTTTGCAAATTCGGAAGCATGATGGCTTGCCTGAGCGATTGTTTCCGTGTCCGTCAAATTAGCGACCTGCAGATTCAGTTCGCCGTGTTGCATAGCCCCGTAAATCTCGCCGGGGCCGCGAATTTTCAAATCGACCTCTGCCAAATGGAAACCGTCCGTCGATTTTTCCATTTCGCGCAAGCGTTTTGAAGGTTTACCCTCCCCTGTAGTGAGTAAAAAGCAGCTTGCCGGCTGGTCACCGCGCCCGACGCGTCCGCGGAGCTGATGCAACTGTGCCAAACCATAATTTTCCGAGTCTTGAATCACAATCATATTTGCATTCGGCACATTCACGCCGACTTCAACGACCGTCGTCGATACCAAAATCTGAATTTCGTTATTTGCAAATTGTTCCATTACCTGGTCTTTTTCATCAGGCTTCATCTTACCATGCAAAATTCCAACTTTATAATTTGGAAATAATTCTGTCAACTTGACAGCTTGCTTTTTGACTGGCGTAGCAGTGCGGGCATTTTTCTCTTCAATCACTTGACAAATCCAGTAAATCTGCTGCCCCTTTGCTAGTAGTTCGCGCATTTTAGGGTATAATTCGTCGGTTTGCTCAGTCTCAGGGAGGATTTTGGTCTCAATCGGCTGGCGCCCGGGCGGGAGCTCATTGAGTAGCGAGACATCCAGATCGCCAAAAACCGTCAATTGCAGCGAGCGCGGAATTGGAGTAGCCGTCATCGATAAGAGATGCGGGGCGGTATTTTCCGGAGATTTGAGAAGTAATTTTTGCCGTTGTCCGACACCAAAACGGTGTTGTTCGTCGATAATACAAAACGCTAGCGATTTGAAATCGGTAGTGTCAGTAAGCAATGCATGCGTACCGATGACAAGGTCAATTTCGCCATTTTTAATCAAATTCTTCAAGTAACGCTTATTCGGCGTAGCGCCTGTCAAAAGCGCAATTCGAGGCATTTCGGTGCCAGGATTGACCTTCTGAAGCCCCTGAAAGAGGTTTACAAGGCTTTCAAAATGTTGGTTGGCTAGGATAGCGGTCGGAGCGAGCAGGGCTGTCTGGTGGCCATTTACGGCCGTCTGAGCGGCCGCTAGCGCTGCCACGATCGTCTTTCCCGAGCCGACATCGCCTTGTAAGAGGCGATTCATGGGGGTTTTGCGTTCCAGAGCACGCAAAATTTCCCAGGTCGAGCGCCTTTGCGCCCCTGTAAGTTGAAAGGGTAAACTTTTGACCAATTTTTGCGTAAATTCAGCGTGAAAAGGGAGCTGAATGGATTTAAGACGGCAGTTTTCCTGCTTATTCAGTTTTGCCGCTAAAATCAGTTCAAAAAGCTCCTCGTAGGCCAGATATTGGCGCCCTTTTTCGGCGTCCTCTGGAGTTTCGGGGAAATGCGAACAATACAGCGCCTCGGCCCGCGCGCCAGGCTTGACATAATCAGGTGCTCCTTCTGTAAAAGGTAATAAATCTGGAATATCAGCAAATTCAGGGCGTAAATTAGCAATAATCTTGTGGAATAATTGCGGTTTTAGGGCGCTTTTGGCGGAATAAATCGGCTGAAAGCCCGCCGCGTCGCCATCTTTAGCCACATCTTGGACAAGCGTAGCGGATGGCGAAGTCAAGACATAACGCCCGCCTTTGAGTTCATATTTCCCAGTAAAATAATACTCGCGCTCCGGATCAAACTGTTTAGCGCGATAAGGCTGATTGAACCAAACTGTCCGAATCACCCCGGTGTCGTCGCGAATTGAGCCCTGCGTGATCGTCATTTTGCGCCGGCTCGTGCGCATGACGTGCAGATCACTAATTTTGCCCCGCACGATTACCTTGCCCGGGCGCAAATCTTCAATCGGTACGGTGGTCTGATAGTTTTCATACAGCCGCGGCAGGCAGTAGAGCAGGTCGCCGACCGTATTCAAATTAACCCGCTGCAAAGCCTGCGCAGTCTTTGGGCCGACGCCTTTGATCTTCTCCACTGAGGCAGACATATCCATATTGTATATTATAGCACAAGCTGGACTGAGTGCGTTGCGGCGCAGTTGTAATAATAAGTTACTGCAAGGGACATTCTATAAAACTGGGTCTTGAAAAGGCCCCGCCAAGGTAAGGAGCCAGCGGGGCCATGAGTGAATACCTGCTCAGAGGAATGAGGGGTGTACTAACTCATCTCTGAACAGTCGTCAAATTGGGAAAGTGTCGTATGCAGCTGCCTGCCGTTACCAGATAGACGCTCAACGCCTTTCGCTTAGGTGTTGGCAATGAGCAAACCAAAAGGGAAAAATGCTACTTTTGAACTTACGTCAGCAGCAGGTCAATCGCGAACCTAGGGTATGGCAAGCGCCAGGTATAAGACGTCGCCATGTCCGAGGCTCGTACTGCTACGACTAGGGTATAAATAAAAAGCTCGCAGTGATAGCAATCTCAGTTTATTAGTTAGGCTCAGCTTACAGTAATTTCAATATCTACCGATGAAAATGTCTACCAATCCCTGGTCATGCAAGGTTCTTATGTCGCAAAGGTCACAGTGGAAATTCCACCGAACAGCCGTGCTTTTACCCACCCATGTTATACAAACATAAGTCCTAGCATTCAGCCAGCTTCCCTTGCGGGGGTGACCGAATACGATAGATCGTTGCAGTGGCGTAGAATGCACCGAACCTGACCGAGCGCTCACGGCTTTGCGGCCAATGTCTCGCCCAATTACGAAGTCCGGGGCTACCAGCGACACCGCAACACGCCTGAGACGTAGCCAACCGGCGCCTCGCCCCATTACGATACCTAGGGCTACGAACGGCGTCAGGACAGAACATCCATGACGGAATCAGCTTATACGGCCAAGATTTCAGCGCCAACCTCAGTAACAATCATACTCACTCCTTTCTAAGATACTACCGGAAATTAGAGCCGGCACTCCGCCAATTTGGGCTACACTGGCGCAGAAACCTCTGCGGCGCGGTCTAGCCGTCTCAGTGCTCCCCTATTAGCATAGTATTTATATTAGCGCGCCCGGGCGCCGCTGTCAAGGAGATTTTTAGGGATTTTTAGAAAAAACGCAAGATTAACATGCTTTGGCATTGCTGTCAAGCGGATTCTTGCGACCGCTATGATGCGCGCGCCACTCCGCAACCTTGCCGTGATGTCCCGAGAGCAGCACCTCTGGCACTCTCATGCCCCGAAATTCGGCCGGTTTCGTATATTGCGGGTATTCGAGGTTGTCGCCGTCAGAGAAGCTCTCGATTTCCGCCGATGTCGCGCCGCCCAGCACCCCTGGCAAAAGCCGCGTAATCGAGTCTATGATAATCAGAGCAGGAAGTTCCCCGCCCGTCAAGACATAATTGCCCAGCGAAATCTTGTGGTCGACGAGGGTCAAAATCCGCTCGTCATAGCCTTCATAATGTGGGCAAATTATGATGTAATGTCGTTCAGAGGCCTCTGACGTGGCGTTAGAAGCGTTTATGTTTAAACCTTGGTCAGACGGTGCTGCGGAATTTGATGCGCCTTCTGGGGCTTTCTGAGGGCTCTGAGAGGCATTCTGCGCCTGGCTACTGGGATTTTGGGCTAATTCGAGGGGGTTTTGGTCAATTTCTGGACTAATTCCAGCAAATTTCCGCGCTAATGCTTGATTCCAAGTCTCTCCGACAGGAGTCGGAATGATGACTTCGGCCTGCGGATGCGCTTTTTTGACGCTTTCAACGGCCGCAAACACCGGTTCACAGCGCAAAAGCATACCGTCACCCCCACCATAAGGAGTATCATCGACCGATTTGTGCGGGCCTAGCCCAAAATCACGCAAATTGGTATACTCAACCTCAATAATTCCCCGGTCTTGAGCCTTATAAAGCATTGAACTGTCCAGATAAGGCTGCAAGGCCTCGGGGAAAAGCGTGATAATCGAAAACTTGATTTTTGCCATATTTTCTATTTTATTATAGCATAGTTTCCTTGATAGTTAATTGCTTATGTTAAGATTCTATTCATGCCATTATCCCTACCGTACTAGACAGCGGAGGGGAAAGCCATACCAACGAGAGCCTCGGTTTGATGCGTGAGCGTTTGAAGTGTCAAAATTAAAATCGTGCGTATATTGAAAGGTATCATCAGAAAAAGCAGTTAATGACCATAGAACCGCACTGCCACCAGCGGGCGGAGTGATATAGCCAGACGGATAGATGTCGGCGCTCCGCACGAAATACTAACTCAAGTAACGTTGCCTTGGGGTAAATCTCTATACCATTCGAAAGATTATTTTTACGGCTGAGCCGGGTTGGAATCTTTAGATGACAAGAGGCTCACCGTAATCTAGAGAATGGTATAGAGATTTATGAGAAGGCGTAACTCGTATCCAAAACTATTCATTACCATTACCCCTACCGTACTAGACAGCGGAGGGGATGTGCCATATAACGAGGGAACGGCCATGCTGGTGCTACATATTCCACATTAAAAACTAGGTATCGAGCATGCCACCTTGATTAGATAATGCGTCGGCTCCAGCCGTCCAGTCATAGCCGTCGGTTGTTCCAGAAATAAATGCGTTCGTACCTACGGTGCCGCTCCGCACGAAGCGACAGAAGAATTGATAGAAAAATATTCCCCCGAAACATATTCGGGGGCAGATAGAAGAAGCAAAATCCGATCGATGATCAACTGAATTTTAGTGCGAACATTACATGACACCGTCCAAGGATAAATACGTCCGGTCCTGATAGACGGTTTGGGCGTCGTAGCGCAGCCAGCGCCGGCGGCCGTCGGGCAGCCAAATCAGATAATCATCCTCGCGCAGTTCGAACCGGATTTCGGGACGCAAATGCGCGAGGATTTCTCGCTCGACTAGCTCGCGCGCTTTGGGCTTTTGCGTAGCGTAGAGCGCCCAAGCGTCCAGGCCCTGGCTGACCGTTTTCTTATACATTGCGTCCAAGACATCAAAATAATAATACAGCTCACGACGATATTCCACGACAAAAATATCTACTTCTTGCTCCTCGGGCGAAGGCACCACGGAAGGCGAACGCATAGACGAAACGCTCGGAGCAACGTACTCATACCAGAGTATATCATAAAGCGACGTCTTAAACACATGAGTCAATAATGCCTTAATATTGTCGATGCCGAAATTCGCTGGGCGACACCCGGGCCGCCACCGCACTACCACAGCCAAATCTTTATGTAGTCGGTCATTTGGGGTATCTGCAATGTCGCTATAGCCGGCGATCAAATCGCTATGGACTTGCCGCGAGCTTGCCATGATGAAGGCTGGATACTCGCCTTGATGGAACAGGCCTGACATCATTTCGAACTGCATCATTCCCAGAGAGCCACACAAGCAATCCTCTAGCATGACATCACCAAAAGGCCGCTCGTAGCGATAAGCCACGAGCGGACGGCCGTGCGGGTCAATAGCAAGATCATGATTCGGGAAAACCAGCTGCAACTCGGATTTGCCCGCAGGGTCGATGGGCATCAGGAACTTGTTATAACCGCTCACCAGCCCGGGGTTGAGAAATTCCGGGGCAAGCATTTCCGGCAACACTTCATGAATTAACATAAGAACCTCCTTACAACGGACGACAACAGATTGGATATTCCCTAACGCTGAACGATAATCAGAAATTGCTTTTTAAGGAGCATCCCACTTTTGGGTAATTATAGCATGTTTCGGCTAGAGTGTCGATAAGGTGTCTCACCGAAAAACTAGCCCTTTGCAGAGCTAGTTTTCCTACTGATGCGCGCCCACCCTTAGGGCACATTGGTTTGTTTTAATCCGCTGTTTATTTTTGTTGTTTCGTCTCCACACTCCACTAACATCAGTGGAACCCCGTGAAGCGTATCAGCTTATGTTTATAATAAAGCATGGGTTCAAAATCGTCAAGATTTTTTCGCTTATCTGTTGTAATTTTTACAACAGATAAAACTGGCGGTTAGATTGAAACTAAAAATCAGTTTGATTGCTAGATCAATAGGAATAATCGACAAAAAGATCGGTGATTTTTCAGCTTCTCAAGAAAGTTTTTTGCCGATAGGAATTAGTACGAGACTTAGTGGAGTATTTTGATTTTTAGCACAACCAAGCATGAGATTGTAGAAAATCTCGATTATGCTGGCCAATTGGCTACCTGCGTAAGTGTTTCACGGTACAGCGGCGCCATTCCGTTCGGTAAATTATCCTGCATAATTTCCAAAACTGTTTGATAGAACCACAGTTCTTCCTCGCGGCTGACCGCAAACTTTTGCCAAACCTGTGCGCCGATCGTCTGCAGATCATGCAAAATATCGCTAAGATTACAAATCTTGTCTGCAGCGGAGACGACGAGCGCGCGACGATCGCCAGTGTCACGAGCGGCAGTCAGCTGCGTGAAATAAGCCTGCTTACGCATTTTCCAGAGTTTTTCGGTTTGATTAGCATTTTCTGGCTCTTTGGCGTGGCCAGTCGTCTTTGGCTCCGAGACGACCTTGACCAAATTCGTCACCGCCGTACCAAAATCGCGCCGCATGTCCGCTTCGCTATACTTCTCCGGAGCAACATCTTCCAATACATCATGCAATAGACACGCCATAATTACCTCAGGATCGCTAGTGAAATTCCGCGCCAGCATTGCCACAGCGTAAGGATGCACAATATACGGCGTGTCTGTACCTTTGCGGACCTGCCCAACGTGCGCCCGCGTCGCTGTAATGATGGCCTGATTAATTAATTCTAACTGGCCAAGTTCTGTTTGCTTTGATTGCTCAGATACCATGCTTCGTTTTCTCCGTTCTATGCGACCTAAATCGCCTTCTTCTATTAATTATAACATAACCGCCAGATTAGCGTTTTACGTACGGTCATATTCTACTAAAACATTTTCCCGAAAAATTACCATTTTACAAAAGTGAAATATTTTGGTATAATGTAACGGTAAGCTGGGAAATATACATTTTCCCTATTTTTATGCACCTTGAGAGGAGTGTTATTTTATGATTATTCTTCCCCGCTCGCACAGACATGAATTTCCATATGAGCGTCCGTATGAGATTGTTCCGGCGGAGGCAGCACACGACGTAGCTCCTGGCCAGCCGCTTTCGTGGCCTTCGCTGAAGCTCGAGAACAGCGATTGGGACGCGTTTGACGGTGCAGGCGCGCTGATTATTACGCATCGCGAAGATTCTAAGGAAGATTACGCACGCAATACGGATCTTCGGACGCGAATCTTCGCGGCCGAGAAATTAGCGCTGACAGGCGGATTGGATTGCGTCTGCCTGACCAATATTACATTAGTCAGTGATCAGATTCACCCGGTTACGCTGACTTTTCACGATTATTGTACCGATGCGACGGTTCAGTTGGCACTGGATCATCCGCGCAACCTGTTTCGGACACATGTTCAAGGTCTGGGGCCGAATGGTCCGGCCGGTCATCTCATTGTTACTTATGGTGAGGCGATTACCGAAAGGTTAAATTGCGGCGTCTATGTCTGCGAGGATACTGGCGATGCGATTCGCGAGATTAGCTTCGCGCTGCGTTCGGACGACCAATTGAACGTTCATAATTCGGGCAGCTCGTTTGCGCTGGTGACCGAATACGACGCCACGCCAGACGACGTCCGTAACGCCGACAATAGGCCTTCCTATCTCAGGCATACCGTACCGCATTACGTCACGCTGGATAAACAGCGCAGAGCGAGGCTTAAGCGGCGTCAGACCACCTAAATCATTGCATGGCACTCTACCCGCACCCCCGAGCAATCGGGGGTTTGGTTTTGAGCTGTACTGCCGAACGGGCTGGCAGAATTACTCAAAATCCTCCGGCACGGCGTAGCAACCATACTGATATGACTTGTAGCCTTCCGGGATTTCTGCCATGCCACAGCCCCAAGATTCCGGCACTTCGCATTTCGCGAAACCATTACCGCGATCACAATAATAAACTCCGTTTTCTTTATAAATGTAAGGGTTGCCCCAGATTTTGTGATCAGTAGGCTTTTCGGGCTCGACGGGAGTTTCTGGCTGAGACGGCTGCGACTATTGCTATGGTAGGAAATTGAATCCCGATACTAGACGAGCCTTGCAAGAATCACAATTGCTGGTTATTCCGGAGCTTATGACGAGCGCGGTAGACACAAACGCTATGATTGACGCTAAGATTCAGGCAGTAAGTCATGAATTATGGTGGCTGCTTTTGGCCGCTAAGCAGAGCAACTCGGAATTTGATCATAATGCAGGCGTCGTGATTAGGCAAATTTTACAGCAATTATGGCTGTTTGTAGTTTCGAAGAAGGAGCTGGAGCGATCACACGGCGCGATAGGAGCAATTAATATTGCTGATATACCAAGCTTAGCAGATACGCTATGTGCGGCCGACGTAATTGATATACCCGAAATAACCATTTCGTCGACGTCTAATATTACAGTGGTATACACGCGGGGAGGAGGTGTAATTCCATTCCGGGCCTGGTCGGAAAGTCATAGGCTGCGGAGACTTTGCTTAGTCGCTACTCATAGTGGCACGGAGTTAAAGAGTAAGGATCTAGAACCCTTACGATCCTTTGCATTTGCGGATGACTTACCTAGCTCAGACGCCACATCGAACATAGCAAGTACAGTCGGTGACGTGGCTGGCGTAACCAATATCGCAGAAGATATAAACACTAGGGCTAATAAGAAATGCGTGTACTTCGCTCATGATTATGAATACACGAGTAGTCCTGATGAAATAATCACGCGTACCGTCCAACAGAGACAACACGACAGACAGCTTAAGTTTGAACGGCTCGGACTGGATATTTCGTATATTTAGTAGCAAGACATGCTGTTTTATATTATTGTTCTAAACCTTCGCCGCTCCTTCGGGGGCGGCATGTTTGTATATTATTTAATTATTGAGATCGCTAGAACTGTTACTGAAGATTCAAGAATAATTAAAATTCGCAAAATCAGCCCATTTTTTAAGATATAAAACCACCAAAAAAGAAGGCCTTCCAGAGCCTGAAAAACCTTTTATGGTGCGGGCGAAGAGACTCTAACTCTCGACCTCTTCCTTGGCAAGGAAGCGCTCTAAACAACTGAGCTACGCCCGCATATTTTAGAGAAGACATTACACGCCTTGTCTGATTTCATTGTATCATACCAGCCCAGGTTCGACAAGGGATTTTTCGATGTTTTCTGGATTTTGGGTTAATCCTTTGTTATTCTGTTAATTCTGCCACTTCATGTCAGAAAAGTCAGCATATCTTCGTGCGGAGCGGCGGAGCTTATTTCGATGCCCGTATCATCAGCTCTGGTACCGACGGCGACTATTGGCTGTCAGGAGCTCCGTATGACGACAGTTACCATACGTCGCGTAACCTTTATTTCAACGCTTCTGGTGTTTATGCATATACCGATGGACCACGTTACTATGGCTTTCCCTTCCGCTGTCTAGTACGATAAAGAAGGATAATGGGATGGATGTAGCGGCAAGCAAATTCCCCGCCAGGATTGACGGGGATATTATAGAGGAAAAAGAATTTTAGCCTCATCTGGAGCGAGCTGTCATAAGACGTAGCGCGCACCAATAAGCGTCCGAAATTATTATTTAGGCAATGACGCAAACAGGTGCGATAGCGCATTGGTCTTGAAGCTGGCGGTAAGTCAGCTTGCCTTCGGCAGTAACAGCATAGGTTCTCGTGGGGACGAGATCGATCCATCCACCGCGACACAAATAGTCTTGCGCAACGCCATTCTGATCAACCACGATAGGCTCCCCATACGACAGTCGGCCAACAGCACCTAACTTTTTAAAGTACTCCAGGTCATATTCTTCGCGGAAGTACTCCCAATACACTCGATCATATATCCCGTTTTGCAGCCCATCAAAAGTAAGACGAAGCTCATGCGGGGTAGGAAGAAAGAAATAATAGGCGAGCTGCGACAGATACTCCTGGTCGACATCTAGATCGCAAACATTAGTGGAAATCACCTTAAGAGGTTGCGGCGCAATGACGGCTTTTAATGCCTCCGAGCATCCAGCGAGATAACCAGTACGCCCGTAGGCTTCGCTAAACTCTTCCGTATTCAGATAGTGCATAAGGTCGAGGCTTTCATGAAGCCTACAAGCTGGATCATTACCCCTGATAATGCCACAATAGTCATATTTAGTCAAAAAAACATGTTCGCCAAACGCAAACGTTCCCGGAACTACCCGGCAACGCATCAGCAACGCGCCGTTATCTCTATACGGAGGTACTCGGCGATAAGCCACGACCCGCAGAGGAGCCTCGTAGGGCGCATGGTTTGCATCGTCGGGATCCGTCCAGGTGTCGTGGATAAGCGTGCCGACCGGGAAGAAGTCTGGGCCCATGTCGTGCCGGACAGCAATTTGCAGCTGGCGGAAGACATTGGGCGCATCAGCCATCAGCCGACAAACGATCGACAACTTAGGCGTCTGTAAATAAGCGTTATACCGACGCGCAGCTTGCTCAGCCCGATGATACTCTGACTTAAGATAGTTGATCGTGTCATCGTCGCAAGTATGCGAGCTGTAAGCCCTCTCTAGCATACCGCCAATCGTGCGCATTTTGGATTCTGAAAAAGTCATTTTTGCCTCCCTGTAAAGTACGTGTTTTGGATAAAACGGATAATATACGTTCACCTCCTGTAATATTTCAGCTTTAGGAAAACATCTTATCTTTCTATTTTATCACAGATAAGCGAAAAAGTCAAGAGCTGGAGCGAATTTTTGAGGTAAACAGCAGGCTAAGAGGTAAATGTGATAGTTTTTAAGCAAGAAAATTCCCCGGCGGGGAGCCGGGGATTTTGAAGAGTGAAATTAGCTAATTGCGCGGGGATATTAACCGCTGCGCGCCCGAGGGCGCATTCTCATGGCCGGCACAATACCCTGGGCGCAGATCGATCCGTTCAGCGGCTTCGGCTGCTTCAGGCAAATATCGACCTGTGGCGGCGAGTGCAGCGTACGCGCCTCCAGCCCAGGCTTGGGAGGCCATTTCGCACGCTCTTCTGCACTAATAAACATTTATAGTTCCCTCCCAACAAAACATTTTCTGCAGGATAAAATCCCGTAGAACAACATCCAAATGCAGCCTAAACGTTCTTCGCGCACTAGCTCGTTTCTGCCGCCGATGACGAATCGGCATTCGCCTCCGTATCCGATGACAACGTTTGCCGACTGATCACGCGAATTCCCTGCGAATTAGTAGGGCAGCGTAGCGGTAACGGCCCGCTAGGATTAATGCTCATCGCTGCAAGATTATGCAGAACATGAGACTTGCTGCTAGACTCTGGCAACTGTCTCAACGCGCACTCCACGGCGCTTACGTACATTTCGTTCACTCCTTTCTAAGGTGCATTAATCTTATTATAACACATCACAAAAAGAGATCAAAATCGCAAGTTTTTGGCCAAGATTGCCATTTTCCGCGCCTAATAATCCTCAACTAGAGTAAACTCTTTCCCGGCGATCGAGATAATCGAATTCGGCTCGGCACCTTGCGAAGTTAGCTCCGCTCGAATACCGAGTTTCTTCATAATGTCGCGCAAACGGTTGACTGAAGCGTAATTATTGAGGTCGGTTCGGCGAGCAAATTTTTCAATTTTCGGCCCAGTGACGACGAACTTATCATCGATCTTTTCAACCTTCCAAGCCTTACTGAGCTGCTCCGCGGTCAGCGTAATCACTGGAATCGGATTGTCCTGGCCGTCCGTATCTTGCGCCGCCGTGTTATCACCCCACCTTTTCAATTCTGTATCATTTTCTCTCTGCGTATCTTCACTCTTAAGTGTTTTCTGCCGATGCTTGACCTCCAGAAGCTCACGCAATAATTCCGTAATTCCCTGCTTAGCGGCCGAAGAAATCGCAAAAATCTGCGCCTGCGGGTTCACTTCAAGAATACTTTGCTGCTGCATAGCGATGATTTCGTCGTCGACGCCTTCACATTTCGTCAGGGCGACGATCTCTGGGTGGTCCTTGAGGTCACTATAACGCTCCAGCTCGCCGCGAATCGTCCGATAAGCAGCACCGGCGTCATCATTATAGACATCGACCAGATGCAGCAAAACTGCCGTCCGATCGACGTGACGCAGAAAATCGTGGCCCAATCCTTTACCATCAGCAGCACCTTCGATCAACCCCGGAATATCGGCAATCAGCAGATCCTGCCGGTCAACCGTCGCGACGCCCAGCTGTGGCGTCAGAGTCGTAAAAGGATAATCAGCAATTTCCGGCCGGGCGTTACTCACGACCGAAAGAAAAGTCGATTTGCCGGCATTCGGCAAACCAACCAGCCCGACATCAGCGATCAGCTTCAGCTCCAAAGTTGCCTCGAATTCCTCTCCGGGCTCGCCGACTTCGGCGATCATCGGCGTCTGACGGGTCGAAGATTTAAAATGCGCATTGCCAAACCCGCCATCACCGCCCTTAGCGATAATTGCCTCCTCTCGATCTCGCACCAAATCAGCAATCACGACGCCATCACGACGTACAATCGTACCAATCGGCACCTCGACGATCAAATCTTTGCCGCTACGCCCAGCCGAGCGCTGGCCAGAGCCATTTTTACCATTTTCCGCCTTCAATTCGGGGTTAAAGCGAAAATCTAGCAATGTATTTGTATCTTTGTCGGCGCGAAAAATAATCGAGCCGCCCTTACCGCCGTCGCCACCGTCGGGACCGCCTTTGGGGATGTAAATTTCGTGCCGAAACGACACGGCGCCGTCGCCACCTTTCCCAGCCTGTAATTTTACTTTTGCGGTATCAACAAACATCAGATTACCTCCTCAAAAACTTGACCTACGAGGTCCTATTACTACCATTGTAGCACAGATTATGCTTTTTGTCAATAGCTCTCGCGATGCAAATCTAAGGATAATTCGTTCTCTATCATCTCTGTAATACTCAACTCTCATCGCCGACCTTAGTGGATATAGTTAAAGTTGCCGACACTGTTCGCTGGAATAGTCGACTCGGTAATTACACCCGAGCGGTAGCCGTAATTCATCTCGCGGACCAGGATCGAGCCATCGTCGTTGATGCGCAAAACGACACCGACGTGACCATACCAGCCACCTGTTGTCTGAAAGACGGCGCCGGCCTCTGGGGTATTATCGACCAACATTCCGAGAGCACGAGCATTGTTCGCCCAATACTTTGCATCGCCTGTCAGTGCGGCCGGGAGAGGATTCCCCACGGTCTCGCGCCACCACCAAGCATAATATGTACACTGTCCCCAAACCATACGATTCGTCGCGCTACGGACAACATTATCACTGACTACATGCATGTTCTGACGATCAGAACTAGAACCGTAGTAACTATAGGTGTAAACTGGGACATATTCAGGACGCTCAGTCTGAGGAAGGACGCCGTTTGGTAAGATAATCTGCATACCGGCGACTAGGGCAGCATTTTCCAGATCATTACGAGAGATAATTTCTGTTTCATTTGAATTATAACGTGAGGCCAACGAACCCGGCGTATCGCCAGATTTTACAGTATAGACAATACCGGCAGTAGCGGGGATTTTTAGAGTCTGACCGGGGTCGAGATCGGTGGTCTTGAGGTTATTTGACCAGCGAATCTGATCAGTCGTCAGACCACGTGCCGCTGCAATCGATTCCATACTCTCGCCTTCAGATACGATATAGTTGATCACCCCGCGGGCATCCTGAATCGCGACATAGCCTGGCTTCTCAATGCGATCAGCACTGGTCTGGCTAATATCGCGTAAGACTGCTGCCGAGACGTAGTTGCTTGAAACGGTATCAACACTCGCAAGGCTGAACGAGCTTGACAAACTCGCTACAACGTATAATTCTGACAGCTGATCCGCGGAAACGCTATTATTCGCGGCCATCGTGTTCATATTGAGGCTAGTGGCATTGGCAGAGTTTTTATCTTCTGAGCCAATGAAGGCGACAGCAAAAACCAGTGCCGCCGTCACAACATAGGGCACGAGACGCTTTAGCGCGGACAAAAACTTATGTTCTTTCTTCTTCGTTCTCATAACTTCTCGCAGTTCCACCCCTATTACTAATATATTTAGCTAATTATGAAGGGGTGCGGCACAGAGCTCAGAGCAGTGATCGGCAATATTCTGTTGGTGCTCCTCGTCTGTACTACTATAATACATCACACCATCATCTCCTGTCAAGAAGAAAAGCATGTCCGCCATGGATCCATCAGGGGTCGCGACTGCCAAAAGTGCGTCTATTCCAGGGTTGGAAATCGGGCCTTGCGGCAAACCAGCATGCTTACGCGTATTATACGGAGAGTCGATTTCGAGGGCTTCAGCGTTGTTTGTATAGGTCTCACCCGAGGGGTCGGCTAGCTTCACGGCATATTGCACCGTCACGTCACTCCCGAGCGGAATTTCTTGGGAGAGACGATTGTAGAAAATTTGGGCGACTTTGGCCATATCAGTGGCATTATTAGCCTCGCGCTGAACAATCGACGCTAGAGTAATGCCCTGATATAGGCTATACCCATGCGCCTCAAATTTAGCTTTAAGGTCGTTTTCTTTTAGCACGGAAGCAAATTCGGCGAGGATTTTCTCAATAATTTCCTCGACGGTGCTATCTTTGTAAAATTCATAAGTCTCACCATAGAGATAACCTTCCAGAGAAGCGCCTTCGGGGCGACCTTCAAAGATCCAATTGTCAGCGATATTATTATAATCTTTGGCAAAAGCGGCCTGAATTTCTGTCGAGTCGTAGCCAGTGGACACTAAGCGCTCCTCGACATCAAAAATACTATCGCCGGGGAAAATTGTAAAACTGAAGACATTGTCAGCGCCACCATGCAGCATTGCCTCAACAATATCTGGAACCGTCATCGCTTTATCGAGACTATATTCACCAGCTTGAAGCGAGCGCTCGCCAGAATTGAGCCGGGCATAAATCTGGAACATCAAAGAGCTGCGGATAAGCCCAGCCTCTTTGAGATTATCGGCAATTGTAGCCACACCATCACCCGCCGCGATGGTAAAATCGACTTTATCACAAGCAGGCTCCGCTTGAATAAACTCTGTACTATCACAATCAAAACTCACCCCCGAAACCGCACCTAATCCATATTGATAATAGATATATCCACCACCGGCTAACAACGCAAATAAGCATAGCAATACGACAAACGCCGTCAGTAACCGATGCGATTTGACGCCTTTAACGCTTTTCTGCTTAGTTGCGGCAGCGCGAGTGGTCGACTTACCGGTCTTTTCCTCTAGAAAATCCTGTAAAATAATCGCGGCGGCTTCTGAATCAATATCACCTTTCTTGTAGCCTTTTTTACGACCTTTAAGACGCTTTTCGGCTTCGACTGAGGTAAGTGACTCATCCTGAAAACAGATCTTCGCGCTTGGAATTGCCCGCTTGAGATCTTTAGCAAATTGGCGCACGTAGCGACTTTGTTCCGTCTCCTCACCTTGAGAATTACGAGGTAGACCGAGAACAAAATTATTAATATCCCAGGCGCGAGCTAGTGAGGCAATTTTTTTAAATTCTTCTCCGTCTACTTCGACGGCACTATATGGAATCGCAATGCGGACGGCTGAATCAGCCTTCGCGATACCGATGCGCTTCGTACCAACATCTAGTGCGATTAACTTCATTCTTTGCCCTCCACCTCGATGTTAATCGTAACTTTACTACGATCGTCTGGAATTGACCAAACCCAGAAGTACGGAGTTTGAATTTCAACTGAGCTTACTCCAGTAATGGATTTAAGTTCAGACTTCACCTCGCCAGTCTTGCGACCACGGGCTTTTTCAAAAATGTCGTCTTCGGTCACGGTCGGGCCGATTTCGACAATCGTCTTGAGGCGAGCTGGTTCCTCGATCGAAGTGAAGCGTTCAATGTACGGCGAACCAATAGAATAAATCTTCTGACCATTGCTTGGCGTAATCTTGGTTTTGATGAAATCCTCAATATGCTTCATGTCGATTGTGTAGACAGAATATACGGCCGTAACAGACACATTCGGTTTAGTATTATCGCCTACGATATCACCTACAGCCGGAGTAGCGACGGTCTCACTGGCTTCAGAGCTGAAACTCGGTTCAATAGTAATCACATCTTTAGCGATATCCTCAAAGAGCATCTTGCGCCCTTCGTCAGCATGCTCGGTGAGTAACTTCTCTTTGATTTCATCGACATCGTTTTGACTGACGACTTTAACGATATCTGTAGTACCGCCACTAATCGCTCCAATATTACTCACCGTAGCACCATTATAACCGCTCCAGTTCGCAGAAGTGCTAATATTATAATCTTCGCCGGGTTCGATTGCCTCAACGGGGACCTTGAAGGTCTTGACGCAAGTACCACTTAGACTCGATACTGGGGTATTACACGGAATTGGAAAGGTATCACCGTCCCAGGTCAATGTATCGCTATCCTCGGTAGCTCGATACCTATAGCCATCTACGGTCGAAAATTCTGCTCCAGCGGGAACATTGACTTCGATGCCGGTATTCTGATAGTTACGTACTCGATAGGTGAAAACGACGGAAAGCTCACCCTTAGCGCGCTCACCGCGATCTTCTTGGCCGGTGGCCGTAAGATCGGCGGTGTATTTTTGTTCTAAAGATTGTTTTTCGGCTAAGAGAACCCCTTCAGATAAGTTCTCAGCATTAGGATCGGTCGTAAACTTAATATTCTCGGAGAAGTTTTCGGCAGTACTACTAATGGCAACTGTAATTGTAGCGGCTGGCGCGAAGATAAAAGCCCAAACAAGCACTACAACGGCAATTAGGGCCGTTGGGATAGCAATCATGATGATTTTGCGCTTCTTGGCAGCGCTAGCGTCCGCGGCGTCAAGGCTGGCTTTTTTGGGCTTCTTGGAAGGCTTTTTTGCCTTCTCGCGGGCCTCAGAGTCCTTCTCGAGGCCCTCTTCGGTCAAGTCGAGTGTATTCGCGTTTTTGCCAGAAAGGCTCTCAGGATCGCTCTCAGAGGCCTTAGAATGCATTTTAGAGCCCTTTTTGAGATTTTTGGTGTTTTTCATACTTTTATCTGCTGAGTCAGCCGTCTCATCACTAATTTCGCCAGTTTCCTCATCAATTACCTGGATCCGCTCCTCGGCAGCCTTAATGTTTGCTTCAGTCGGGATGACTGGGCGCGACTGCAAAGTCTTGGCGACTGGAATACGTGCTGCCATTGCCATTTTGACAATCGCAGGGTCGACCGTCACGATCACGACGATCTTCTCGCATTCTTTCGCCACGCGCGCGACGAGCTTCATATTCACTGCGCTGCGTAACATGGTAGCTTTTTTGGGTGGCACGAGCGCCACAAGCTTTTGTTCGGCTTGTTGGAGCTTGGTCAAGATGTCAGTAATGTCATCCTCTGGCCCCAAATAGATAACTTCCTTGTTCATATGTATTAAATATAACACATTTTTTCGTGCTTGTGTTAAAATATTATTAATGAGTTTATTCAAAAAAAGAAAAGTCCGAAGGTTTGCAGGTTCAGTAGATTCGGCGGTTTTAGCGCAACGGGCGTTGGATTTTATCGCAGAAGGCGTCATGCTAGTTGACGAGGCTGGTACAATTCAGTTCTCTAATCCGGCGGCTGCCAATATGACTGGCTATGAAGCCTCGGAAAATATTGTCGGGCTAGATTACCAGCTAATTATTCGGCTGGAGACAGACGAGGGCGTGCCGGTCGAGCCGACGCAGAGTAGTCTCTATACGGCGATTAAGACCAACGAGCGAATGACGACACGGGATTATTTGTTAGTCTCAGCGCAGGTCGAGCATCGCATCGCAGTTTCCCTGTCTTGCATTCCGACGGGAGCGATGCATGATTTTCGAATTGTAACTTTTCGCGACATTACAAAGGAATTGGCTGAGGAAAACGAGCAGGCGGAGTTCATCTCTACCGCCAGTCATGAAATGCGCACACCGGTGGCTTCGATTGAGGGTTATCTCGGTTTGGCGTTAAATCCGCAGACCGCAACGATCGACGCTCGCGCGAAGCAGTATCTCGACGCCGCGCACGCTGCTAGTCAGCATCTTGGGCATTTATTTAAGGATTTGCTGGATGTGACAAAACTCGATGATAAACGCCTGAAACCACATTATGTGCCGGTCGATGCTGTGGAAGTTGTGCGGAGAATTACTGGTGAGCGCGAGAAGGATATTCGTGCAAAGAATCTGCGTTATAGTTTCGGTGCCGGCAATGCAGCTTTACTCGACAAGAAGCGGATCGAGCCGCGAGTCTATATGGCCGTGGATATGGATTTTTTGCATGAAATTTTGGATAATTTGATGGAGAATGCTATTAAATATACTCCTGAGGGCGGGCAGATTTGGGTTAACGCGCGTGGCGACGGCGACAAAGTGCTAATCAATGTGACGGATAACGGCATTGGGATTTCGCCGGAGGATGAGGGGCATATTTTCCAGAAGTTTTACCGTGTTGATAATTCGCAGACGCGCCAGATCGGCGGGACTGGATTAGGGCTTTATCTAGTAAAGCAGCGCGTCGAGGCGATGGGCGGGCGCGTGTGGCTGGAAAGTTCGTTTGGCGAAGGCTCGACCTTTTTTGTTTCCCTGCCGCGGATTTCCGATTCAGAATACGAGAAAATGAAAATTGCTCAAGCCAACGAGCAAATGGTGAAGAACTTCTCGGCGCCGAGCATGTTACAAAATGGTCCAGCACAGGCGATTACGAGCGCGCAAGTTGGCCTCGCGCCCGGGCAAGCCGTATCGGCTGCTCATTCCGAGCCGCAGATTATCCAGTATCAAGATCCGACTAGTACTACAACGGATTCAGCACAGGTGACGACAACACAAAGCCAACCGACGACAAGTACCGTTGCGACGCCTCAGACACCAAATCAACAGTCGGAGAACCAGACAGAAGCCGTTTCTGCTGCACTGGCAAAAGCGTCGACGAATCAGGCGCAGACGACAATACCCCCAGCAGGAGCCACTACTGCGGCATCCACAGTGCCAGCCGGAGCGCCTGCTGCGACACCAGCGATGACAATGCCTACCTCGGCACAAGTAGTAACGACGGCGCCAACATCTAGCACCGCTGCACCAGCGACTGCATCTCAAACCGCCGTTTCGACATCGTCAAATATTAACCAAATGTAAGGAGTTTTATGAGTAAGGTTATGCTAGTCGAAGACGACGACAGTTTACGAGAAATCTACAGTATTCGCTTGACCGCCGAAGGATACACGATCGTGACAGCACGCGACGGCGAGGAAGCCTTAGCGGTGGCCGTAAAAGAACGCCCGGATCTAATTATATCGGATGTAATGATGCCGAAGATTTCTGGCTTCGATATGTTGGATATTCTGCGCTCTACTCCTGAGACTCAGAATATTAAGGTGATTATGATGACGGCACTTTCGTCGGAAGATGAACGCCAGCGCGGAGAGAACCTAGGCGCAGATCGCTATCTTGTGAAGTCGCAAGTTGGGATTGAAGATGTCGTGAATGCCGTACATGAAGTACTAGGGGATCAAAGCGCCAATGGCGTCATCAATACCTCCACTCCAGTAAATGATCCTGCCACAGGACAGCAGCCCTCCGCAATCGTCTTGCCAAGCGAACCTAGTATGGCAGCTATGCCCGTGAGTGCGACTACTAGCGAGATCGCCGCTGCGCCGGTGGTTCCAACAGCCATGCCGGTAACTCCGGCCAGTGTACCAAGTTTAACTAATCCTGTCCCGACGGAAAATCCTCCTGTCACTGCAGTAGCCGCCTCAGGCGCGGTGTCGGCGCCCACTACGACATCCGTCCAAGCCGAACCAAACACCGCTCCGATGTCGCCGCAAATGCAGTCGCCTGCGGTTGCGGTCGCTGCAACACCCGAAGTAGTCGCTACGGTATCAGCCGTGACTCCGGAGGCAACACCTCTTAGCAGTGCCGCCGCCACGGCGCCGATTATACCGAGTTCTAATCCCGTGCCGAGTGGTTCGTTGCCGGCGGGTCAGCCAGCGCAACAATCCCAGCCAGTTCCCGCTGTGCAGGCGGTATCAGGAGTGGAGACGTCCATGGTCCCTAGTACTCCCGCAACGCCAATGGCCTAGAAATCTAGTTTAGGAATCGAAAAATATGCTATAATGTGAGGATGGATGAAAAGCTCCGTCTGAATAAGTTTCTGGCTGAACGTTTGGGAGTTTCAAGGCGTCAGGCAGATGATTTGATTGCAGCAGACAAAATAAAAATCAACGGAAAACCGGCAATTCTAGGTGCACGCATTGACAAAAATGATAATGTGTGCTATAATGGAGAGATAATCCCTTTTGCAGTAGGATATCTTTATGTGGGCCTGAATAAACCGGCTGGGTATGTCTGTTCCCGTAAAAGTCAGGGCGACGCGCCGACAATATACGATTTGCTACCAGAGAAATACCGTAGTCTGAAGACCGTGGGGCGGTTAGATAAGGATTCTTCGGGGTTAATTCTACTGACTAACGATGGCGATTTCGCTTATCAAATGACACATCCCAGTTTTGCAAAGACCAAGGTTTATGAAGTCGAGCTGGATCACGGGCTAGAACCTTTGCATCAACAGATGATTGCGGAGTTTGGTATTGAAATTGGCGATGGCGTGTCGAAGTTGGGGTTAGAAAGATTGGATGATTCACGTAAGCGCTGGCGTGTAACGATGAGCGAGGGGCGCAATCGCCAGATCCGGCGGACTTTTGGTGCTTTGGGCTATACGGTCGTAAAGTTGCATCGGACGGTTTTCGGCAAATATCAATTGCAGGGCTTGAAGTCTGGCGCATTCTGCGAAGTTAAAAAAGTATAAGAATGACCCCTAGATATTCTGCGTATCAGCTCCCGTCCCTCTAATTCTGAAGAATTTTGGCGACCTTGCCGCGCAGGCCATGCTCTCCAGCCGATCCAACTAAAGTGTCTAGCGCCACACGGAGTAGACCGAGCGCTGTAATATAAGAATGGTCTAGGGTCGTATCGGTGGTATTCGTAATACCGGGGATATCACTAGCATTCACCAGATGAATAACCGGACGGCGCGCAAAAGGCAGTTCTTTGAACCAGTCAGTAGTAGCCAGGACGTCCTGCAGCTCAGAAAGTCCAGCGCCGCCGCCACAGAGCAATATCTTGTTTGGCAGTAGCTCGGTGAGGTTAAAATCTTCAAGTGTAATTTGCACTCCAGATAACCAAACCGCCAAATTGCGCTGGACGGCCAACAACATCGTATCGCGCAGATCGGCTGGAACTTTTGCGGGGTTATTAATGGCGAGTTTGTATTTTTCGGCGGTGTCAAAATCGACATTAAGTGCCTCGGCAATCTGGTGCGTAAAGCTACGACCGCCAATACCGAACATCTTCGTTCCCTCCACGCCACCATCGTCGACTACGGCAATATCAGTAGTCCCGCCGCCAATATCCATGACAATTGCTGAGAAACCGCTGTCAAGCTCGTCGCCAAGACAGGCACGGCAAACTGCGAACGGTTCGACAGCGACGGCGAGCAGGTCGAGATTTAACTCAGCACAAACTTTTTCGATTGCGGAAATATGAACAAGTGGCGCAAAAGCTGTATAGAATTGAATTACGACATCAGAGCCTTTAAAACCAATCGGGTTGGAAATTTTATATCCGTCGATGCTAATGCTGACAATAGCCGAATTGATTAAGCGGACTTCAACGTCGGGATTATTGGTCTCATCGGCAATTTCTTTGCGCGCTTTTTCGCCAGCTCGCTCCTGAACACGTTTGATAATGAGCGCCATTTCTTGTTCAGTGAGAGGCTTATTGCCGCTCTTACGACGGTAGCGCACCGTGCTAGTATTACCTTTGATGAGCTCGCCAGCAATCCCGACTACTGTGAGCTTGCTGGTCACGCCGGCGATTCGTTCGGCCTGGCTAAGCGCGCGCTCACAGACTCGAACGACACCAGGAATATCAGCAATCGCACCAGCATACACATTACTAGCATCTTGATGCGCCTTGCCAACACCAATAATCTTCAGGGCGTTGTCCTTTTCTCGGCGCGCAATGACGGCTTTGACAAATTCAGTGCCAATATCCAAAGCTAAGAGCGTGTCACTCGAAGCTTTCTTTATAGTCGGCGCTTCAGCACCCATATCCACCGCCGGAGCTTGAGTCGGCTCTTCAGCAGCGGTGAACTGATTTGGTTGCTGCTTCTTCGCAGTCTTGAATTTATCAAATAAACCCATTTTTGTCCTATTCTTAGTTCATATAGATTTTGCTCAGATCCATATCATCTTCGACCTCTTCATCAGGCTCAAATTGATAGAAGATTTGCATGATCTCTTCAACTAGCTCAGTAATTGGGCGATAATCTTCGGGTGCAACAACTTCCGCATCGACATAGTCAAAGTTCCACTGTGCATCAATCTCTTGGCCGGGATCCTTCGCATCGAAGGCTATACCATGAAGCTTGTGACTAAAATCGGCAATATCTAGGTATATGTTCCATTCTGCCGGTAGTTCTTCTTCAAAATCTTTGGTGGTAAGCTTAGGAATGTCGTCGATCGAAACTCTGCGACTACTGTCCATATCCTCAAAGTAATCATTGAGACAAACAGTAATTTCTTGAGCGGCAGCACTACGCATAGCGCTGTTGTAAAAATCTGCTAGCTTGTCATAGTCAAAGCTGGCCTTATAAAAACTGCGCCCAGCGACGCCGGTATTGCGATCAGTCTTTTCGATACTAAGAAAACGCGACTGGTCGTAAATGTCCGCTAAGTCTTTTGAATGATTGGCTGAAGCAACCTTAAAAATGCATTTATAGGCGTCGACAACCGGCTGCGTCTCAGATTGACCGACTGCGAGGATATCGCTCGCAGTGTCGGCAATATCTTCTATCGAAATCTGCCACCATTCATTATCAATTAGATCAACCACCTGCTCAGCTAAGGCGACTTGCTCTTGAACGTCATTAATATCTGAATTTGCGCTAGAGATATAAATCTGCTTAGCTTGCTCGAAAGTTTCGTGTAATTTGCTGACCTGCAAATAGATTACGCCATCGGCCATAACGCCAGTACCGAGATCTAAGCTAACTTCATGATTATCGACAATCTTATCATTTTCATCACGCTCAGAGATTTCTAACGAAACCTTAGTCATATTCGGGAGATGATTGGAGGCAGACTCAAATTTTAGCTTAAAGAGGTTTGTTTTTGCCTCGGGGAGGCAATCCATCTGAATGCCTGGATCGTTTTCGGTCGTGCATCCGAAATCGTAGTCATAAGTAGAAACGAAGCGATTATTAAGCTCGCCAGTAATCACAATATTATCCGCCGTGATAAACTGGCGCACGGCATCAAAAGCGATATTCTCGGGATTATTATAGACGACAAAATACCAAACTGCGAGACCGATACCGCTAATTAAGATCAATACCAAGACCAGAATCGCCACAATAACACCGAATTTATTCTTTTTGGGGGGCTTCATGACGACAACGACCGGCTGATTTTGATCGGTACCAGGCATCACGGAATCATTCTGGGCGACAGTTGGCTGCGCCACTGCCGGACTAGCTGAGGCCAAAGTCTCCTGCTCAGAAATAGTGCCAGCGGCTGGCGTACTGGATGTTGCTGTCTGCACCATGTTTGAAGAATTAGCCGACACGGTCTGCGGCTCTTTTGCTGGGTTTGAATTATGCTTTTTCGTCGGATCGTTATCCATTGACCTCCTTTTATTTGATTATAGCACAAAAGTGCCTATGGAAACGAAAATCGTGCTATAATTTACGTCATGGACAAAGATAAGTTTACAATTAAAGATATTAAAGCGCGGCAAGTTCTTGATAGCCGCGGTAATCCGACCGTTGAGGCCGATGTATTTCTTTCATCTGGCGACGGAGCGCGAGCCATGGTGCCTTCTGGCGCCTCAACTGGAGAGGGTGAGGCTCTGGAGTTGCGTGACGGTGATCCAAAGTACTACAATGGCAAGAGTGTTTCGAAGGCCGTCTGGAATGTCAATCACGAAATCCATGATTTACTGGTCGGTAATTCTGCCGACCAGGAGCAAGTGGATCGCTTAATGCTTGAGCTAGACGGCACCGAGAATAAGAGTAAGCTCGGCGCAAATGCGATCCTCGCAGTTTCCCTAGCGACGGCAAAAGCCGCAGCGAAGGCAAAAGGTTTGCCATTTTATCAATACGTTGCTGCGATTGCTGGCACAACGCGTGATATGTGCCTGCCGCTACCAATGATGAATGTCATGAATGGTGGTGCACACGCCGATTGGGCGACCGATTTTCAGGAATATATGATCATCCCGCGCAGCGCCGGTTCGATTAGTGAAGCCGTGCGCATGGGCGCAGAAGTCTTTCACGCCCTGAAGCGCATTCTGAAAGATCGTGATTATGTCGTGACGGTAGGAGACGAAGGCGGCTATGGGCCAAAAGTCCGCGATGGTAATAACGAGCCGCTTGAATGTATTACCTTGGCAATTGAGGCAGCGGGTTATAAGCCCGGCCAAGATGTCGTGCTTGGTCTCGATGTGGCAGCTTCAGAATTTTGGAATAAGGATCATTATGAGTTGAAGACTGACGGCTCCTGGAAAACGTCCGCTGATATGATTGATTGGTACGATTGGATTGTTTCGAATTATCCGGTCGTGACGATCGAAGACGGTCTCGACGAGCATGACTGGGAGGGTTGGAAGGCGCTGACAGAGCGTCTTGGTAAGACTACTCAGTTGGTTGGCGACGATCTATTCGTGACGAACGTCAAGCTACTCGAGCGCGGCATCAAGGAAAAAGCAGGTAATGCAATCCTAATCAAACCCAACCAAATCGGTTCTCTCAGCGAGACAATCGCTGCCGTCAAAATGGCCAAAGCAGCTGGATATAACACCGTGATGTCGCACCGTTCTGGCGAGACCGAGGATACTTCGATCGCGCATTTGGCGGTCGGTCTTGGCACCGGTCAGATCAAGACCGGCTCACTTTCCCGCTCTGAACGCATTTGTAAATATAATGAGCTCATGCGCATTTCGGAAGATCGCCCAGATCTAAAGTTAGCTGAGCCATTTGGCCGCTAAAAGTTTCATCAAATCCTCCATACAGTCAGTGCGGAGGATTTTTTGTGAGTAGAACTAGCATAGTAATACCAACGAAAACAGGATTTAAATACTATCTTAGTGGATATTGAGGGGTTAAAAATCCCCCAGCGCGAAGCCGGGGGATGCGGTTTTACTCAACTAATTGTTCGTCTAGCTCGGTATCTCGAGGGACGTTGCGCTGAAATTTAGTTTGCAGGTCGAAACGCCCGACTTCGTCGCCATTCTCACCATGATAAGTGATAACGAGTTGCGGCGAAGAGTCTGCCGGCACAGGCGCCCAGAACAGACCAATATTCGTCGGACTACTCGACTGCTTAGGGTCGCGCGTATACATATATAGCATCCAAACATCCTCTTTCATCGTCGAAAATCCAACATCCAGCCGTGGATCGTCCAGGAATTCGTCCAGAGTTTCGAGCAGTTTTTGCTGGAGAGCGGCACCATATTCCGCCTCGAGCATGTAGTCGATTTCAACAGGATCATGTGTAGTCACCCCACACTGCGCAAGCAAACTCGGAAATGCGGAGACCGTCGAAGCCAGCGTTTCAGGCTGATCATAGCAAATCTCGTATAGCGAATGGATCGCTGCCACTTTGTCGCCGCGCAGATTCGAGCAATCTGACCCAAAAGCACTAGCTGACGGAACGTCATAATAATTCACGCGGGAATATTTTGTCGAATCTGCAAAGTCCGGGATCCGACTCGGCCAAGCGTATTTATCGTCTTGAGAATCGGACGTACCACCCTCCCCCGTCGGAGCTGGCTCCAGGCTAGCTGCGGAAGTATCCAGTGCGTTCTGATCGGCTGAAGATGTCGGCACCTCTGTCGCCCCATCTACAGACACAACATCGTCGAGCTTCGACCGCGACACATCATCTTCAAGAGTTGAATCTTCAGTAATTGCGTCTTCGCTCCAACTTCCTCCTAATGCATCATCGGCTTGACCGCTGTCGATATAGGCAAACCGAGCCACGAAGAGCAACGCCAGCACCAATAATACAATAACCAACCTTTTTCCGTTCATTTTTATGAACCTCCTCTAAAGAAATGTACCGCTCGTAAGCAGCAATTTTACCAGAAATAACGCTAAACCTTGCCTAGGTTTGAGTTTTCGTCTTGAAGACGCCTTACTGTCTGGTCAAATTGCCAATTACAAGCCGGTCACCGCTTCCGAGGTCGTTCTGAGACCTTTTGAGGTCATAAAAATACCACTTTCGTGGCTTCACTGAAATTGTAAAACCATTTTCTAAGGAGCAGAGAGTTGATACCCTCTCTATCTATTGTATCACAGATGTCATATTTTGTCAATAGATTCCGCGAGATTGGTAATCTGAGGTATACTCTTTGCCATTTTAGATTCGGAAACAGCGAGTTTTGAGATAAAGATTTGATTCCTGTGATATAATTTGATTTCGCTGTTGACTTTTTATGTATTGTGTAGTATAATTAAAGGAGTGGCTAGTGGGATAGCTTGCAACTTAATTTGTCTAGATGCGCGCTACGAGGCTGGATGTTTGAAGTGAAGGTTTGACCTCAAGCATCCCGTCTCGTAACGTGTTGCGAGGGCGGTATGCAGTTTTTTCGATGATTTCGAGGAGGATTTAACATGAGCATTATCCGTAATTTTACACCCCATGCCGTGACGATCTTCGATGCCGACGGTATCACTCCTGTAGCCACTTTTCCCAGTGGCGGCGTTGTTCGGGCGCAGCAAACCGCCCAAACGGTCGGCAGCGTGAACGGCATTGAAGTCGTACAGATGCAGTTTGGCGACGTTGAGGGCTTGCCCGATCCGCAGAGCGATGTTTATCTGATCGTCAGCTTGACGGCGGCCAATGCCGCAAAGGCGCACGGTCGCACGACCGATGATTTGCTGATTACGGCGGATCCGGTTCGCAACGAAAATGGCCAGATTATTGGCTGCAAAAAGTTTTCGTGCATTTAGACACACTTTTGGTCTGCCCGAGCCCTTGCTGCTCGGGTTTTTTATGCATACAAGCTTTGATGTTCAGAGCTTGCTGCTAGATAGTCGACACATGCATTCAGCCTACGAGCCTTTATACCCCTTGGCATCCAAGCTCTCTTCGATTTGATTAACACGGCGAAGCGTGGAATAACATAAACGTTGGAGCATGACTCTGGCAGTAGTAAAGTTCCAAGGCAGACCTTTAGCAAGACAAGCATGGCGTAAATCTCTCAGTTCGCGCCTGAAAACCGGAATCATCATAAAGGCAAGCGAAATCAGAACCACAATATCATCCTGATTGATACCGAACCTTCGCAAAGGCGCACAGAGACGCGCGATTGTCCGCGCAACTTTAGTAATACTGGTCGTGCTTGCATAAATGGCAGCGGTGTTGCAAACGATTAGCAGCTTTAGTCCAACCCAAATCGCCGTTATATAGCTATCCAATAGCCAATTAAAAACTGCTACAAAAAGTATGAACGGAATAATTGACAGAGTTTTTCTAACGATGTTTGGAAAATCCTTGGGACGTGTTGCCAAGAGAGCCGATAACATCACACCATTAACCGTAAACGGCATCAAAACCCACCAGCTGTTAGGCAGGAAGAAAATAAGCGTAATATACGTCAAAAAGATAAGAAAACTAAACGTGCTCATGGCGCTCCTTCCGCAAATTGTGCAAGCATCGCGCAATTTCGGCAATCGTCCAGTCCGCCGGCTGCAGGTTAATGTCGTATTTTTGCAATTCCTGCAAAAGGTTTAGTAAGGTAGGCAGGCGAATTCCGTACTCTGTCAAGGCATGCGCCTTTTGGATTAGCTCTGATTTGGGAATTTCAGCAACAATTTGACCGCTGGATAAAATCAGCGTGCGATCCGCCAGCAAAATCTCGTCAGCTAGGTTGGTAATACAAAGGATTGTGCAACCAGTTTTTCGTAGATTGCGGATAATTTGATAGATTGCCTCTTTACCTTGACCGTCAATCATTGTAGTCGGCTCGTCTAGAATGAGATATCGGGGCTGCTGTGCCAAAGCTTCCGCGAGCACAATACGCTGTTTTTGCCCCAAGGACAGATCCTGTAAATCGCGATCACGATATGATGCCATGCCGACCAGTTCCAGCGATTGGACGATTCGTTCTTCCCTTTCTACCCTTGACAAGTCACGCAATACGAAGCCAATTTCATCATTAACCTTATTAAAAATCAACTGATTTTCGGGGTTCTGGAAGACTATGGCAACTTTGGCGGCAGAGATTGCCGTTCGGATATCGGCACGATGACGATTCCGTTTCGCGTGACGTTTGAAGCGGTTACCCTTAGAGCTAGCTTGGTAATCGGACTGGTCAGACTGCGTAGAATTACGGAATACGCGAGAAGTATCTTGCACGCCGCCCTTAGTCTGCGCCGAATTATAAGGCGTTTCGGGGTCAGGCTTCGCTTGGCGAGCGGCGCAACTGGATACGATCGGAAACGAGTTGTCAGCATCACAATTAGGCGTAGCTCGCAATGGATCGTCAGAATGGTTAGATCTAATCGTAATCGAGCCCCGTTGCGGCCGATAAATTCCAGCAATCAGCCGTCCGAGTGTGGATTTGCCCGAGCCGTTTTGACCAACCAGCGCTACTACCTCGCCATCATTAATCTGGAAATTAATATCTTGGAGTACGGGCGTTCGACTACCGCGATATTGATAAGAAAGATTTTGCACTTTGATCATTCCGCTCGCCCTAGTTTAGCACCGTTCTTGCTCGTCATGGAAATACGTGATCGACTGACAAATCTGATCATTCAGCTTGCTCCGCCTCACGCTCCAACGGCAAAATCCCGTCATCCGCGTCTGAATCGTCGCGCAAATATTTATTGAAGGGCTGTTGCAACACCTTCTCGAGAGCGAGAAATACGACAACATGGATTGGCACCATAATCAACTGCTTAACAATTCTCGTACCCAGTAACGGCCAAAAAGCTTGTCCAACCGTAATACTCGTCCAGAGCGTATTCAGTCCCATATTAACCACCAGCGTTACCAATAGCACAGCAATAATCGCGCGCACCACTAGTTGAGTGCGCGAGAAAGTGTCGACAGTTCTTTGATACAGACAAACACCGTAGATAAAGCCCGCGACCACCGTGCTAATCGTATATCCGATGAAAAATGCGCCAGTTGGAAAAAGCGTCGCACCGATCAAATCGCCCAACAAATTCAGCAGCATCGTCCACTTCGGACCCAGCCAAGTCGCGCAAAGCATCGTCGGAATAAAGGCGAAGCTAATTTTCATCAGTGGCGTCTTAATTGATAGAAATCGCGACAGCACAATCAGTAGCGCCAGTAACATCGCCGTGAGGATAATCTTTTTCGTTTTGCGCATTTAATACTCCTTTCTTGCCGCCAAAAAAGAAGCATCAAAAACTTCGTAATTAGCGGAATGCGGACACCGGTCAGCGAAATATTTCTTGCCTCGCCAGCAACTTCCCGTCTCGCGAGTCTTAACTACCTATGTCCTACTCTAATGTTAGTATCAGTATAGCACAGTTTTAAGCCGTAAAGATATTTTCGGTAAATAAACATAGGAACGACAAAATATGCCCGTTCTCCATTTTCATACCATTATCCCTACCGTACTAGACAGCGGAGGGGATAACCACCCCAGCGACCGCTGACATCGCTGGACGGGTCGACGTCTGAAGCATTAAAGAAGAGGTTGAGGGCGCGCTGAAAAGCAGTACCAGAGTACGCGCGAGACGACCATTCGTCGCCATTGGTACCTGAGTTTCCAATATAACCGATGTTGCTGACGTAGCCGCTCCGCACGAAGACTTTGCAACTTTTCCATTTTCTACCATTATCCCTACCGTACTAGACAGCGGAGGGGAAAACCGGTAGCGCGAGCGTGATGACTATCACTTGCTAAACCACCGTTAGTGGTGAAATTAATAGTATAGGTTTCGTTAGAATTGATGATATGGCTACGCAACGACCAATACAGCAGATTGATTCCAGGAGGAGCTATGTATCCTGTATTGACACATCCTCCGCTCCGCACGTAAGCTACCAGCATATTACTAATCAATGTCAAAATTAACAATGTTTCACCAATAATACAGCTTACAATTCTAAATGTTGTAAATTCCACAACATAAAATCCCGCCTACGCTTGCAAAACTTAAAAAATTACTCAAAAACTATGGACAAAATCAGCAAAGTGTGCTATAATAGAAAGATGTGCTTATAGCGATTGGTCTATTAAGGCTAGAACTTCATCCCCTGGGTTCCGGCTTTATCTTCAAGTTTTCTTTTAGCTGTAGATATAGGATGGATTTCACTATTTTTCATAAATTCAACAACTTTCTGCAAGTTTTCAAGTTCTTTTACCGCTTCTTCATCATTCCTAGCATTCAGTACGAGTATCGCATTAGCGAATAGATTACTTTTTCCTCTAGGATCTGGTCCAGTATATGCGTTTCTATATAATTGAAGTAAGTATAGCTGCTCAAGAATCTTTTCCTTATCCTCAATGCTGATGGGCGATTTTAGGAATTCCGCTATTTCGGTCTAAATGGTTATTTTATCTTTCAACTTTGTAACAATTTCATTCGCTAAGCTGTTAAGCAGTTTTGATCTTCCATATTAATCCTTTCTATAAATTATATATTTATTGCACTTTGACGCACTGCTCGCCAAGGAGGGCAGTGAGTGGCTTAGTAAGCTCGTCGGTGACGTCGACGCGGAAGGGGAGGCGAATGGGGCGCTTGCCGGATTCGTCTTTTAGAACCATGACAATTTCCTGGACGCCGGGGTTAAGCTCGCAAAGGCGGCGGATTTCGGAGAGACGGTCAGAGTCATTCGGGTCCTCAACTAGGACATACAGGCGCTCGCGGCGCGGATCTTTCGGCGGGACGATGACGCGGCGCGGAGCGGCGTCATCGGACACCGCCGAATTAGCGCGGCGAGCGCCACCGTAGCCGCTTCCGCCACCACCGACGCTGGCCGCTCGAGAACTGCTGCGGCGAGTCGGGCGAGCAGGGGCTTCCTTTGGAAGCGGTAACTTTTGGCCAGTAGATTGATAATTATCCAACAATTCATCCGGAATAATTTCGACCGTATCCGCAATCACCTTGATCTCGGAGCTAATATTACCATCTTTATCTTTAGCATTAACCCGTCCAGTCACTTTGATAACATTATCCTGCTCGAGCTTTGCTCCGACCGTCTCATATAAACTCGGAAAAACGATGAATTCAATATCAGTAACCTTATTTTCCAGCTTCACGAAAGCCATACGCGTACTGCTTTTGGTCATGATCGTGCGCACAGAGCTAATAATGCCACCTAGTGTAACTAATTTACCATCATTTTCGGCGCTAACTAATTCATATGGATGAGTCTGTTCTTCAAAATAAGTGTCGTAGCGATCGAGCGGGTGACTAGAAATATACAGCCCCATGAGATCACGCTCCCAAAGCAACATTTCCTTCTCGGGGACTTTGGCTGGCGCCGCCTTAATTTCTGGCTCTGGAATTGCACCAGCATCGCCCATCGCGCCAAACAAATCTGTTTGACCGCTAGCTGCGTCTTTTTGACGCTTCGCGCCGTAAGCCTGAATCTGCTCCAGGTTAAACAAAAGGTCATTGCGTTCGGCAAAGCGGTCGAACGCGCCGGTTTTAATCGCCGCTTCCCAAGATTTTTTATTGAATTTGCTCGAATTCACCCGCGAGGCAAAATCACAAACTGACTTGAACGGACCATTAGCGTCGCGCTCGGGAATGACATATTCCTCAACTAGCGCCTTGCCCATACTTTTAATACCGGACAAGCCAAAGCGGATTTTTTTCTCGGTGCCGACAATACCAAAATCGCCATAGGATTCATTGATATCTGGGCCGAGCACTGGAATGCCCATACGTTTACATTCGGTAATCTCAATAGCGAGACGATCAGTCGAACGCATATCGGCAGTCATCAGGGCAGCCATGAACGCATCGGGATAATGAGCTTTCAGGTAAGCCGTCCAGTAAGCGACTAAGCCATAGCATGCGGCGTGAGACTTGTTGAAGCAGTAATTCGCAAAATCGAGCAGCTCGCGCCAGAATTCTTCGGCGATCTCTGCGGTCGCGCCGCCAATCTTAATCGCACCTTCGATGAATTGCGGTTTCACCTTGTTCATGAGGTCGACTTTTTTCTTACCGACTGCCTTACGCAAAGTATCAGCCTGGCCACCCGTAAAGCCGCACCATTCCCGCGAAATCTGCATGAACTGCTCTTGGTAAATCATAATGCCATAAGTATCTTTCAAAGAGTTCTCGAGGCCAGGATGTAAGTAGGTAATCGGCTCCTCGCCGTGTTTGCGGCGAATGAAACTATCGATGAACTGCATCGGCCCCGGACGATAGAGGGCCACCATAGCGATAATGTCCTCGAAACGGTTCGCTTTAAGATCGCGCAAATAGCGTTTCATGCCAGCCGATTCCAGCTGAAAAACACCCGTCGTCTCTGCACGCTGAAGCAGCTTATAAGTCTCTTCGTCATCGAGCGGCAAGGCGTACATATCGACATCTTCATGGTAAACCTTACGAATCATACGTAAGGCATTATTAATCACGGATAAGTTCGACAGACCCAGAAAGTCCATTTTAAGCAAGCCGAGCTCTTCGATCTGCGGGCCGGGATATTGGGTTGTGAGCGGACCTTTAGCGCTGACTTCCATCGGTAAAAACTTCACCAGATCATCCGGTGCAATCACCACGCCACAAGCATGCACACCGTGGCTACGAATTGTACCTTCGAGACGCTCGGCAAAATCCAAAACTTCATGCGAAGTCGGATTACTTTCATATTCGCTCTGCAACTCTGGCACTTCCTTAATCGCGCGACCAATCGGCACGTGATGACCCTGCTCAGGATCCGGCACTAACTTCGCCAGACGATCAGCCTCAGCGTACGGCACTTCCATAACACGCGCTACATCGCGCACGGCCATTTTACCCATCATTTTACCAAAAGTGACGATGTTCCCGACGCGACCTTCGCCGTATTTATGCGTACAGTATTCAATTACTTCGTCGCGACGCGTATCCTGGATATCGGTATCAATATCTGGCATCGAGATACGATCAGGATTCAAGAAACGCTCAAAAAGTAGATCATATTTCAGCGGATCCAGCTCGGTAATCCTCAGCGCGTAGGCCAAAATACTACCCGCCGCCGAACCACGCCCTGGGCCATAGACGATCCGCTGCGATTTACCCCAGTTGATAAAGTCTTGCACAATCAAGAAATATCCATTATAGCCCATTTTATCAACCACGCCTAATTCATAATCGATACGCGGTAAAATCTTGAGTCTTTCTTCGGCGCGCTCGGGCGTCTTGTCGACCTCTTCGAGCATTTTTCGACATTCGGCAATCTTGAGATCGAGCGTATCCTCGAGCTTATAGCCGCAATAGCGATAGACCAACCCCTGAAAAACCAACTTATCCAGATAAGCTTTCTCGAGCTGCTGCGATGTCGCATGTTCGACGTCGTCCAGCTCTAATTTCTTCAATGCTTCCTCCGGAACCGGGAATTTTGGAATCAAAATCCGGCCCAGCTGCAAATCGACATTACACCGATCGGCAATGCGACGCGTATTACGTACGGCTTCGGGAAAATCTTTACCCCAACGGTTAATGATTTCTTGCGGCGGAATCACATGCAGCTCAAAATCTTTCAAGCTCATGCGGTTTGGATTCGACAAATTCGCTGCCGTGCCCACACAAAGCAAAACCTCATGCGCATCTTGATCTTCGTGGTTCAAATAGTGCGCATCACACGTCACAACCAGCGGAATACCGGTCTGCCTCGAAATCTCTTGCAATTTGAGATTAATGTCTTTTTGCACATCCCAATGCGTTGGTGAATCTGGATGGCCATGATCCTGCATCTCCAGATAAAAACGGTCGCCATAGATCCCATGATACCATTCGACCAGCTCCATTGTCTTCTTATCGTCATGCGCACGAATCGCCTCGGAAATCTCCGAGCCAGCGCAGCCGGAAAGACAAATAATCCCCTCGCTGTACGCTTCCATACTCTTGTGGTCAATACGCGGCTTGTAATATTTACCATGAATTTCCGCTTCAGTCATCAGGCGACAGAGGTTTTCAAAACCCTGGTTGTTCATTGCAAGCAACGTAATATGGAACCGTTGCTTATCATGAGCAGGGTCGCGGTCTTCCTTATTCCGAGCAGCAACGTAAGCTTCGAGACCGAGGATCGGCTTAATCCCGGCGTCGTTACAAGTCTTATATAGCTCAACTAAGCCGCTCATGGTGCCATGGTCGGTCACTGCTACCGCTTCCATACCCTGGCTCTTCACAAAATCAACCAATTCCGGAATTTTCGTCAGACCATCCAAAAGCGAATAATGCGTATGGTTATGCAAATGCACAAAATCACTGGTTTTTAGCAGTTCCGAATCTTTTGTTACCTCCGTCATGGTTTTATTATAGCGCAAAAAACAGAAAGTTGGAGGTTTTAGCATGAATAAGCTATATGTAGAGCCGCAATATATGTTGTAAAAATTACAATAAAGTAGGTAATTTTATGAATACTATTTGCTAAATAGTCAAAATAGGCATAAATAGTATTGACATTTTAGGTAATATGTGCTACAATGGAAGCATAAGGGTAATACTTACGTAGTACAATATTACTCTTCGGACTTTATAACAGCTTATGGCTTTTATATACAGAAAGTTATCCATCACGTCAGAATGAAAATGGAGGGATTTTCATGAGAAGTTTCCGTTATGTTTTTGCTCGTCTTGGCGCCTCCGAGCGCTTCAGCCTACTAGCGCACATCGTTTTCTTTATATCGATAACCGCTAGCACGATCGCCAAGGTGTTTGCGGCCATTACTGATCTTCTCGATACGCTGGAGTATGATATAACTCAGATATGGCCTGGACATATCGCCTTTGGGCGGTATCAGTGCTTTGCTCAGTCCACGCTGTTTTGCGCCGAGCATGAGGAGCTCCGTAGCGCGCCTGATTGGGGTACTCTATGGGCTGTCTGCGGCGAAGCTTTGCTGGTAGCATTCCTGAGCATCGGCATTATCGTGTTGATAATTGCAGTCCGCAAGCAAACGCTTTTGTTTTTAGCGCAAGCTATTGACTCGCTTGGGCAGCATGAGATTATCGAGGCAGACCATGGCAGCAGTATTAAGGATGTCATCGTCAAGACAAGACTGGAGCCGGTTGAGTATATATCAATTTTCGGGGCGGATCACGGAAAATTTAGCGAAGTCACGACGCTCCACCGCAGCAAGGTCGATATCTCCAGAATAGAGCTTAGTTGCGAGGAGTCGCGGATGATTACGATACACAATCATCCTTTCCAGAATTCAAGCTTCAGCAGCAACGACTTGCGGTTTTTCATATACAACAAGATCGGCTCGAACATTGTCATTGCACGCAGGACAGTTTATTTTCTTGATATTCCGGATACTTGTTGGTCATTGGATCGGAAAGAGGTCGGTGATTATCATGCCGCAGTTTTCAATCGCAAGGCGACTTCTTTTAGTCCAGCGCTGCGCTTCTTCTGTACGGATTATTGCACTACGATTTGTAGCAGAGCCGCCTGCGAAGCGGTGGCAGAAAAGTACGGAATGACTTTCCGTATGGAAAAATACTGGACGTGGCGCTGTCGCCAAATTTGGAGTTCTTGGCAACCGCGCCGGGCACAGATCTGGACGCAAGTCAAGACAGTATTAATGTTCCGTTGAGCCGTAAGCCAGTGCGGGCCGACCTTTTAGGTCGGCCCAATTTTTTTGGCGCTACTTCCCTGCTTTCTTCTTCGCAGCGGCGGCTCGGGCAGCCTTCTCGGCTTCCTTGGCAGCAGCTTCAGACTCCGCTCCCGCAGCAGCACGCGCGGCGTCTTCTTCAGCGTAACGACGCTCTTGATTTTCGATGACACGATTGGCGAAAGTCTTGACAATCCCACCGACCGAAGTCATACCTTTGACATTATCAACAATATCATCGGCCTTGGTAGCAATTTCTTGACCAGTTTCGATGATTTTGCGCGCCTCCTCGGCGAGGCGAATCAACCTAATAATCAAGATAATACCTGCGATCAGAAAAATCAATAGTGTGATCGATAACATTACCACCAGAATCCAAGTCGCAATTTCCATTTTACCTCCTTATTTATCATCTATGAAACTACTTATGCTTGGCTATCATCTGACACACTTCATCGGCGTATTCTTCGTGCTCGAGGACGTATTTGAGATGCGCCAGGAAATAATTCTTCGGGTCGCCCGTCGTCTTCCAGATACCACTGGTCGCCTTAGCGTAAACACGGCCAGTCGGGATCAAATCGGCAATTGCATCAGCAGTCCAGAGCTCATTGTCAAGACCGATATTATTCGGCTTGAGATATTGGAAAATTTCTGGCGTCAACAAATAACGCCCGTAGGAAGCTAAATCCGACGGGGCTTCTTCTGGCTTCGGCTTCTCAACCATGCCGGCGACACGCATCTCGCCGTCGTCGCTGAGCAAAACCGAGGCGTATTTCTTAATCTCGGCATGTGGTACTTCCTGCGCAGCGATAATCGCGGCAGCATCGGGATATTGCTCGTGCGCAGCGATCAGCTCTTTGGTGGCCGAAGCGCCAAACACGACGTCATCAGAATAGGCGACAATGAAAGCTTCGTCATCTTGAATAAACTTACGTGCGCTCGCGACCGGCGAACCATTGCCATAAGGCAACGCCGGATCTTGCTCAATAATGACAATCTTTGGTAAATCCTCAAGATCAGCAACTGGCTGATAACGGTCATCCTTACCCTGGCTGTGTAATTGTTTCTTAATACGAATGGCGGCATTATTAAAATAATCCTCATAAATCGGCTTGCCTTCTGAGGTAGTGACAATGATAATTTGCTTAATTCCAGCGTCAGCGCATTCCTCAACCACGAGCTGCATAATCGGCTTCGCTCCAATCGGAAGCATCGCCTTCGGGACAGTCTTAGTAATCGGCAAGTAGCGACTTGCACAGCCTGCATCGGTGATGATTGCCTTAGTCGGCGTTCGATATTTCATAATAATCTCCTTGAGTCTTTATTATAGCATATCCTAGACCTTTTTCGTAGTTTTCGCAGAACGGCGCACCTTGATCGATTTTTTCGCAGCAATTTGACGTGCTTCACGATCTTCGATCTGCTGAGAGCGATTATGCACACCATAAATCAAGCTAGAGGTGCCCAAAATCATCAAATACGCACCAAAGAAACGCACGAAATCGACGTTTTGCAAATGTCCAGAATTCAAGATTACAACGCCAAAGACGAGGCCAAATACTCCGCAGAGCACCCAAATAAACCTATCAGTCGGGTCAACGGTCGTACGAAAACCCAGGAGAATCTCGAAAATTCCACGTAAAATAATATAAATTGCCAAAACTAGCAAATGCCACAACATACCTTGGTCGGTAATGACAATTAGCGCAATGCCAAACGCTGCATCAAACAAGGCCACCAGTGTCGCGACCAGCCAGCCCTGACTATTATGCGAACGATACAAAGAATTCGCAAATTCCACGACCGCGAGCGATAGCAGTGCTGTGCCTACGACCGGCGCCAAAGTTGAGGAGCTTTGATTGGACGTAAACAGCATAAAGCAACCAAATACGAGCGTGACAATCCCCTGAAAAATAAATACCAGCCAGTGGCTATCAATGTACTTGCGTTTAATTTGTGACATATTTTCTCCTAGTTTTCTTCATTATAGCATAAGCTGCACAAAACTTGGAATTTTTATGATCAACTCCGTTTCGTCGGACAATTTCTGTTTTAGCTATTGACATTTTAGCATAAGTGTGATAGAATAGAGATATCATGCGAGTTAGTCTCGTTAGGGTTTGTGTTGCCATATTGCTTTATATTAGGAGAAAGTATATATTTTAGGAACTTCGTGCGGAGCGGAAGCGTCACGTTTAATGGCCATGGCAATGAAGATGGTCTCTGGGGACACTACTGGTCAATTACTTCAGCAACATCAACTCATGCGCGTGCACTGGATTATAGTGATGCTTTTATGGCTTCTAGCGGTGGCGATGATCGTTACCATGGTTTTCCTCTCCGCTGTCTAGTACGGTAGGGATAATGGTATGAATACAGCAAATTGCAAATCATTCATGCGGAGCGGCGGAATTTGGAATGTTGGCCGTACTAGCCCAAATACAGGCATTGATGCTAATCTATGGTTATCTCGTGCATATTCCGACGCACAGTTCAGGAGCGCCTCTCGTTTCCATTTCAATGCTTCAGTGATTTACCAATTTCTTAGTGACCCTCGATATGATGGCTTTCCTCTCCGCTGTCTAGTACGGTAGGGATAATGATAGGAATACTCGTGCGGAGCGATGTTGTTAGTGCTGCAAGAGGTGGCACATGGAATGCTGGAACTTGGGGAGAATATTGGTCGTCTCGCACTAGCTCTAATGCAAACTTTCAGCGCGCCTTCAATATCGAGTTTAATACTTCAGACGTCTACCCGTCCGACGACAGTAACCACTGGAATAGCTTCCCCTTCCGCTGTCTAGTACGGTAGGGATAATGGTATGGTAGTGAAAGAAAATTGCGCTTGACAATTTTGCTTATCTGTGGCAGAATAGATAAGCCAGTTCTATACTGAGTACATTTTTACGGAGGGTTTTGAAATGAAAAGCCTGGATTCATCGCGCGTTATTCCTCTGCCTGTCCCATATGCCAACGAAAATACAGCATATCCGCTTGGCCCGTCTCCGCTGATCGATACCGACCAGGAACCGGCCGAGGTCATTAGTTTCGAAGCAGCTCAAGCTGTTTATGATAAGCACTGGACCCAGTACAATAGTATCGTCTTGAAGTCGCTGGCATTGCATTGTCTGAGCGAAAATTATCCTTCTGTGTTGATACATAGTGACGCAAACAAGACAAACACTACCAACACTTATTCTATGGCTATGGTCGACGTCGATTTATTGGAGAGTGATTTGTCTTTGGCCGCACAAGTGGAGTATCTTTATCGAGTTTTGTTTCCGATGGGGATGCGTGAAGTGCAATTTTTCAGCGATCCAACCACATATGATCCTTGTACGCCAGAGCATGCAATCGCATTACTTAAAAAACACTCAAAATTGCGCCAGCAATTGCATGACGTCGTAGATCGGATTATAATCTACCTTTTTTGACCCTTTCGTTTTGCCCGAGCTGCCAAGCTCGGGCATTTTCTAGGCCAATTTCACTGAAAGCAACATCCTAGGACAGAACCCAAGGAATTAGCCCTGGTCAATTATAGAGGAAATAATTCGAGCTTGCGGGCTCTAATCTTTTTGAGTCAACCCGCCCCGTCTCAGCACGTTGTTACACATGCCGGACTTTTTTGCGAACACCTTCGATAGTTTTGGTCAGGGCGTATTTCGCCGGTTTCAAGATTAGATCATGAGCCGGAGTGTATTTCAACTCATCTACCCCAAAACCGCGCTTAAAGCGAGAAACACCATAGAAGCGATGCTCCGTCTCGTCTTCGCCAACGATTCCCCAGAGATTATAACGCTTAATCCCACGAGCGCGAGCGTCACGCATGGCTTCCAGATGCAGAAGCGGCGCGCCGGAATATTTCGTGCCTAATTCCGAAGAGACGCCGTAATGATAAGAAGCTTCGTCGCCGTAAAAAATCATAAAATTCTGCGCGAGAATTTCGCCTTGATAGCGCGCGGTATAGAGTACAGCTTCGCCATTTTTCGCAAAAGCTGTAAACTGCTTCAGGAAAAAATCTTCCGAAAACGCGACAAAATCATGTCGCCCGGCCGTCTGGAGCTGAATGCGATAAAATTCGTGAATATCATCAGGATTGGTTGATTTCTCAATTTCAATACCATTTTTCTCAGCTTTACGCAAAGCGCGACGCAGACGCTGACGCATACCTTTGAGAATTTCTTCTTCGGATTTAGTCAAATCGAGCACGCCAGCATACTCCACCGAAAGATACATCGGCGCCGGCTTCAGCCCGAGCTCACGCATCAGAGCGAGACTTTCAGGGCTGCGCTCGAGTTGTGGGCGCACGCGCACAAACACGCAATCGTGTTTTATCCCCTGCGCCTTTATATCAGCAAACAACATCTTAACTAACTCGCGGTTCTGCCAATCCAAAATCGGCCCGCCGGCAATCGCCAGATGCCGGCCACGACGCGCACGCTCAATCACGCCAGCATAAGCGCCGATAATTGTGCCATTCTGATCGCGCGCCACGCGCCGGACAATTACATTGCCGCGGCTACGATGGAACTCGTAGAAATCCCATGATTGCAAAAAATTCGCTTCGGGATGACTGGTAATAAACTTGTCCCATTCGGCCCGATCTTGCACGTCCTCAATCTGAAACGGCGTTTTTTTCGATTCTAAATCTTTGACCATAAACTCAACTCCACTATATATTATTATGACAGATGTCGACGTTTTTTGCGAATCGTCTCAATTAGAAGGTTAATCAAATAACGTCCGCGCTTAATCACGAGATCCTGCGCCGGTACAAACTCAACAATTTCGCCACCAAATCCGGTCTTGAAAGTCGTCACGCCGGCGTAGCGATGATTTTTCTGACCGTGCGGCGCGATTCCCCAGAGGTTATAACGCTTAATTCCCTGCGCGCGCAAATCTTTAATGACTTGCCATTGCAAAGCATAAGCGCCGGGGAGCTTGTGATTCAGCTCGGTCGAGGCCGCCTCGAAATAATCCGCTTCCTGCCCGCAAGTCAGAATCAGCCCATAAGCGACCGGTTGGTCATCAGAGGTGAGCGCGACGTAAATGTGCGCCCGATCACCAAAGGCTCGATGTTCAGCCAAGAGCGTCTTCAGATCGGGCGGGACAAAGTGCTGCCGCGCGGCGGTCTCGGCTTGCACGCGCTGAAACTCCTCAAATAGCCGCTTGTCGTGCCCGGACATGACTTTCATCCCCAATTTCGCCGCGCGGCGCACCTCGTAGCGGGTCTGACGCCGCATATCTTTGAGTAATTCTTCCTCCGTCTTCTCGAGGTTAAGCATGACCGTATGCTCAGCGTGCAAATGCATCGGCGCCGGCCGCAGACCCAGCCCATCCAGCTTGTCCCTTTGGCTACTTCGCAGTTGCGGCCGCATGCGGACAAAAACACATTTTTCTTCTTTGGCAATATACTCAATGCGACGCAACATCGTACGCACCAAATCCTGATCATTCCAATCCAGAAGCGGCCCGCCCGGCACCTCGAGATAACGCCCGCGTTTGGCATTTTTGACAATCATCAGACACCACGCCGCCTCGGTGAGATATTCCACGTGCACTTTATGACCGACCAGCTCGTTCATTTTCGCCCATTCTGGCGATTGTAAGAAATTCGCCTCAGGAAAACACTTGAGTGCCCATTCCCAGCCAGCTAGCGGAATCTCGGTCTGCGTTTTTGTCGTCATAATTCTACCTCACTTTGCGCTGATTGCTTCGTTAAATCATATTTCGCAATAATTTGCCGCGCTCGATCAAGCGTTTCGCTCGGATACCAAGTCGGTAAATTGATAATTTGACAAGCGACGCTGATCGTATTCGGGCAGTCGGCATTGGGAAAATTCGCCTCACTGGCGTAACGCACAGGCGAAACTGGCGTATCGTACCAAATATCGCGCAAATAGTAGCCGTTTTGCTCCAGCTCATTCAGCAATTGTTCGCGCTCCTTCACTAAATAATGCTTGCGCAAAGGCGTCTTCGGCAAATTCAGTAGCTGTTCGCGAGCAAGTTGAGCCTGCCAATGCGTCAAACTCTGGCTTGTGTTTAATTCTGTATCAGCAGATTTTTCAATCCAGTGTAAGCGCACGAGCAAACCCAGCAGCGGCCGTCCGAGACCAAGCGGCCACAGCGTCCGCACAATGCCGCCAAACGCCGGATACCAGCGATCACGCAGACGCGTCGCCAGACGCGGCTGTTCCGTCGGTTGCTGCAAGGTAAAGTCCCGGCGCGGCTCGCGCACGACCACTGCACCACCGCAAACTGTGTCGACCGCCTTACCCTTGCCGAAAGATAGCGCCGTAGCCGCGCCGGCCGTGCCCATTTCTCGGCCATCAGCGTAAAATCGCCCCGCACAATGCGCTAAATCTTCCACGATCGCAAAATGATATTTTTGCGCCAAATCTTCTAATCGAGGCATGTCAAGAGGTAGCCCAAGAGTATTTTGCGCTACTATAATTCCATTATAGCACACCTTATTATTTTTGTCAATAGTTTTGGCGTTTTTTGCGCCCTCTGATACAGTTTCGACGCTGTTTTCGCCCTCTTCTGTCCCTGAAGCTGATGCCGCTAATGCTTGTAACTTCTGATCTAACTTCTTAAAATCATACTGCAAAGTCTCGGGGTCGATGTCGACGAAAACGGGCGTACAACCGGCATTTTTAATGGCGCGAACCACGGCGATACAAGTCAGACCCGGCAAAATCACCGGCTTCCCTGGCGAGGCTAGCGCCTGGCAAGCTATGCTCAAGGCCGAGCGCCCCGAATGATAGAGTGCAACATTTTCGAGCGGAGCATTATATTTCTCGGCGAGTGCCTGGCGCAAATTCCGCGAGTCCTCTGCTGTGCCAGAAGCAAAAAGATGTCGCATAATACGACGAGCGGGATAATTTGAGGCCTGGCCAAGGAAAATCACGATTTCTGGCCTTTCTGCGAGCTTTTACGTTGCGACTTTTTCTGAAATTTGCGACGCATCCGCTCCATGCGGCTAGCTTTCGGCACTGAAGCGCTCGAGATAATTTGGCGTGGCTCGAGCGGCGGGAGACTAGTTGTCACGAAGTCGAGCTCATCAGTATTACCAATAATCGACTTAGGATTACGAGCAGGGAGCGTCTTGACTTGCTGTGCGGTTTTCTGAATACGGCGATGACGATTACCTGGGACGACAAGCGCAGCAGAGCGGCTGACGGTGTCGTGCGCGCTGGGATTGGCGGCTTTTTTGAAGGCCAGCGTAGCCGAAATCGTCGTCGTGTCGGGAATTTCTGGCTCGGCAGCTTTCTTTAGCGCCATTGACGCGGAAATGCTCGAAGCCTCCGTCACTTCGACCGGAGCGGTGATCTTGGGCGGATTTTTGTAAGCGCGGAAAATTGCCTTGGCCAGCTCAGCCGGATGCGAAATATAAGGCGCATGCGTCCAGCCATCATGAATACTTAAGGTATTATATTTAATATTCTTATGCATGACTTCGGCCTGACGCGGCGGCGTGACGGTATCGTCGGCGCCCCAGAGGATCGAGGTCGGGATGGTAACACGGCTTAGCTCGAGCGATTTATCACTATCGAGCATATTGCTGAGAGTTTTTTTCATATTCTCGGGCGCGCGAGCGTAGTCGGAAGCGCCGGTCACTTTGTGCCAGATTTTGGTCAGGCCGGGGACTTTCTTGAGAAAGCCAAGGCGCTTCGACAGCGAGCGCGCAACGTCCTTCTTATTGGAAGTTTCATAGACGCCAGCCGCATCGAGCAAAATCAAATGACTGAGCTTCTCTGGCTTCTCAACGCAGAGATTCAGCAAAATCCGACCGCCATTACTATGGCCAAGCGCGACAGCGCCGTCGGGAATATTACGATCAGCCCAACGCGCGTATTCCTCGATCGTCCAGACTTTCTTCGACGGCGCGGTCAGGCCAGGGACGTGCAACATTTCTACATCTAAACCCTGCTTCTCAAGCAACTGAAGCGTCTTTTCCCAAGGCTCGACGGTATAGGTCCAGCCATGAATAATATATAATTTCGATTTTTTAGCGCTCATTCTAGCCCCCATTTCTGGCGACGTTTCACGGCCGCCGCTTCACGTCGTGGTAGCTTCTTGGCATCTTCCGGATTTTCCAAAAGTTGCTCGATAATCCATTCGAGATATTGACTTCCCTTGAAAACAATCGTCTCTTCGCCGGTAATATTCTCCTCAATAAACTTAAGTGCTTTGTGCGGGTCGAGCGTCGTCCGCGCGGGAATATGCAATTCCTTCAGGCGTGGCGCGGTATATTCCTTAGTGCGCCGACCGACCAGAATAACCATTTCCGGATTTACTTCGGCGATCAGATCGGCCAATTTGCGGTGCTCCTCGGCCTCAATATTGCCCTGATCGACAATATCGCCGATCACCAGCCACTTATGCCCGGCATGCAAATTCTTGGTCATCTCGAGAATCGACTGCATGCTGATCAGATGCGCGTTATAGCTACTATCGATAATATTAATACCCTTTTTACCCTTGAAGGCGGAGCTACGCCCGGGCGGAACCGGCATTTCGTCAAAATTAGTCTTAAGTGGAAGACCAAGATATTTCACCAGCGCCTCGAGCATTAATAATTGCACCGCTAAATCGCGCGGCTGTGGCTGCGCGAAGTGAAATGAAGCCCCTTCAAAGACAAAATCCGTGCGCGTCGGATAGACATTATAACGCTTGAGCTGATTTTTGTCGAAGGCGACGACCTCCGCCGCAATGCCTCGCGTCGATAACTGCATTGCCTCGGAATCGGCATCAATATAGACTAATTTCTGAGTATTTTGCGGCAAAGTCCCGAATTCATGCGCGATCGCCTCCTCGAGCGTCGAAAACTGACCGTCCTGCACCTGTTGCTGAAACTGCACTGCGTGCGACAATCCAAAAGACACCCACAGCGTCACCTCTGGCTTTAGCCAGGACGCGAGGAACTCCGTTTCGTGCGGGCGCTCGCCATCGATCTCGACGACATAAAATTCCCCTTGCTGCTTATAATATAATGCCCGAATCGGGGCCATCAGAAACAGCTTAATCCAGCGCAACTTCGAGCCGCGTACACCCTCTAACCCCAGCAAATCAAAGGCAATACCAAAAGCCGAATTGGCATCGTGAGAATAATGCGCACGGTTGCCTAGCTCAAATTCGATCATATGCAACATCGTCGTCTTGCCGGCCGAACCCGTCACCGCAATTACGCGCGGATGCCACCTTCGAAAAGCAAAGTTTGCAAAAAACCGAAAATATCGCGCCGCCACGAAATAAAACCTCTTCTTGAATCGCATCGCAAACGTCATATCATCATTATAGCATACATGATCTTGATTGGCTGCTAGTTCAAAAAATGCATTAATCTAGCGGTTTACTAGCCCGGCTACGCGATTACAATTCGTTCGGCTTTCACAGGGGGGGGCGCTCCCACCATCTTTGCTCGAGGCGTGTCCACGATGCCCGTCGTTACGGGGTCGTGGCGCTCAACCTCGTCGTAACTCCGGATCCTCTCGAAAAGAGGTGAGAGCGCCCCCGTACGGCTAAATAACGAGTTATACAATAAGGACAAATTTTAATATTTTACCTAGCTTTGCGCTATATTTTATGCTAAAATGCTTGCAAAATGCAGGATTTTTATGAAATAGTATTG
>CAZETG010000003.1:0-49045 GCA_964514875.1 uncultured Candidatus Saccharibacteria bacterium
CAGTGCCCTTATGTACCTTTTTATGCATTGACTTAACTAGTAATCGACGTTCGATTTACGAAGCTTGATCACTAATTCCGTCTTACAATTATCATTCTTGACTCATGTTCATAAATCAAGAATTTATTTCATCGTTGTCTCAAATTGTTAAGTCAAAACTCTCTCAGCTTAAGTAAATCTAGTTGATAGTTTTACCTCGCATAGTTTCTATCATAATGCAGTGGTTACTCTCTGTAACTTGCTTAACTGTTCATCATTATAGACCGGAGGTTCGTAAAAGTCAACATCTTTTTTGTAGATTTTTGGCTTTTTCTTCGCTCACCCCTGTAAAATTGGTTAATTTTTACAACAATTGGTCGATGGAACAGGCTAGAAACGCTATAAATTTTGATCTGCAAATCCAGAAAAGTCATTATTTGCTACTGGATTCTGTATCTATCCTAGCACATCAGTATAAGTTTGTCAATACTTTTTATGCTAATTTTGCAAGATTTTCCAATTTTCATTGTAGTAATGATTGACTTTTTGTGACTTGTGTGCTATAATTAAGAGAGGAGGGTGTTATTTTGTAGCATCTTTGGTATATTCTGTCAAAGTTTCTGCTGAGATAATTATTATAGCTGGAATTTTGGGTCAGATAAGGACATTAAAATCAAGGGGTGTGAAAGCAGTGATGCAGGATATTTTGTCGGAAATTGAGCTAGTGCCGCCTGACTGGTATACGGATCAGGATTTGGGCGCGCTTGAGGCGGTGAGTACTTGGGAAAGCGAACAGATGGCCGCTACGAGAAAGAAAGCTCTGATGCGGACGCAGATGAGCAGTGATTCGGCTCTGTCGCCGAAGAGACTGCGAAAAGCAACGAAACCCGAGGCTCGCAAAGAGCTGGAGGAGGCGTTCAAACCGGCGCTGGCGCCGAAAACGTGGCAGAAAGTGGTGCGTCAAGTGACGATGCTAGATCTGGAAAGTATGGCCGAATCGGCACAAATTAAGCCGGACGAACCTTCGTCGCAAATGCTCCACTATCGGAAGTGGCGCGATCGCCTGATTAAAACTGGGGAAACCAATACGAATCGCGACTTGGACCGCGCCAATATTTTCGACGCGTTTCCGGAAGTGGAATTTGGTGACGAAGATCAGCTTTTTATGCTGTTTAATGTGGCTGAATTGCTACCGAAAAAATGGCGTAATCCGGAGCTGGAAGAGCGTCTCAAGAAGACGGGGTTTCCCTATCGTTGCGAGCGTGAGCGAGTCGATGCGGAGCGCAAAGAAACTATACGCTTAGTGCGTCAAACTCGGGCTCGCAACAAGGCACAAGCCGAGCAAGAACGTGCAGAATGGGAGGCGCGACAGAGAGAGCGTGAGCAGCAGGAAGCCGAGCAGAAACGCTTACAGGAAGAAACAGAACAGCGCGAGAAGCAAGAAGCGGAACGGCGAAAGAAGGAAGCCGAAGCTAAGCAGGCGGAACGGCGCAGAATCCTGCAGGAGCAGTTGGAACGCGAGGCGCAAGAACGTCAGCAGCGGATTGCAGCTGAGAAACGGCGCACTGAAGCGCAACGTCAAGCTCAAGCCGAACGTGAGCAGCAAGAAGCGAAGCGGAAACGCCAGGCACAGGCCGAAGCTGAAAAGTGTAAAGCTGAGCAGCAAAAACGCCGAGCGGAACAGGCGCGCCAGACGGCCGCCGAGGTAGATTGGCAGTTTGAAGTGCTTGGAAGTAAGATTAATGCTACGGTTCAGCGCTTTGTGCACGATCTGCTGAAGATTCTGTTTTAGGCTGACACGCCCCGACGAATGAACCCCCCGGACAACCGGGGGTTTCTGCTGTATTATATATATTATATTGCAAGAAAAACCCACGCTTACTTGATTCAGCGTGGGTGATTTATGGTTAGTTGTTTTCTTTAGTGAAGTCACCATATTTAGCGATGGCTTCCTGGCGCATTTTTGGTATAGCTTCAAAATACTTTCTGTAGGTTGTGCCTGAGGCTAAATCTGAACATTGATCAATTTCTGAGCTCGTCAAATATCTCCCGATTTTTCGACTAGCATCAACGTAGTCTCGTATAAGTTTGTCCTTCTTCGCAACAATCTCCATTTCTTGACGTTTGGCGTCTTGGATTTCGAACTCTGGAATACCGCATAATTCCCTAGCGGCGCATTTTAATTCCTCTATGCCGCCCACCATTTGTCCAGCTAGCGCATAGGAAGGTAGGTACTGATTATCCTTAAAATCGGTTGTACGCAACCATCTTCCAGCTTTTTGGCTTTCTTCATGATAGGCACGGATAATCTGTTCACGACTTAGGCCGATTACTGATGCATTGAGAAAGTCACCATTAAACGGATCGCCGTAAAGATCGATTGCCCTCTGTCGCATCCGTTTGATTCCCCCGAATCTATTGCGATAGGTTTCTACGGAAGCCAGATTAGTGCATTGCAGTATCTCTCCGTCAGAAAGCCAGCGACCAGCTTCTTTGCTAGCGTCATGGTATTCTTGGAGAAGTTGCTCGTCGCTTTTCTTGCTGGTAGGTATGGTAATCACTTGAAACTCCCCGAACCATTCAGCGGCGAGTCGACGAGTTTCAACGATTCCGCCTAACCTGTTCGTATAGAGCGTCATCGAGGGTAGGGTCGGATTATGATAGACCTCTTTGCGGGTCAACCAGTGCCCCGCCTCTACGCTTTCGTCGTAGTACCGCCTGACAAGTATCTCAGTGGGGATAACGCCGCCGTTCGAAAGCTTATCGAATACATCAGCTTCTTCCGGGTGTCTTTCCCTAACAATCCGTCGCAGCTCCCTAATGTTTTCTATGCCACGTTTTTTCATCGTAACAAGGCTACCAGGTAGATTCTTGTTGCGCTCAAATTCGATCGTAGAGAGCCACACACTGGCCTGAAGGCAAGCTTGGAAGTAAGCCTCAATGATTTCTTCCGTTGTCCAACTCTGGGTTTTTCTTAGTAACCGCTCAATATCCACCCGCTTCACCTTGAACTTCGTAGCAGGAATATTGACAATGATAGGGTCGGGCTTATCGGTGATAGAGTCGGATGGAATAGTAGCGATGCGTTTCTTGGCGGTTTCTTCCATCGTCAGGATCGTAGCGATCCTTTCGAGGTTGGCAACGTAATCGAGGACGCGGACAGCGCGTTTTTTATCACTGAGACGCAGGCCACGGCCAAGCTGCTGAAGATAAATCGTCGACGATTCGGTTGCGCGTAAAAAGATTACAGCATCCGTCTCGGGGACATCAATACCTTCGTTGAGCATATTAACGGAAATCAGGATACGCAGATCGCCAACGCGAAATTTACTCAAGACAGATTCATTCAATTCAGCGCTCTGACCTGAATGAATCACGGCAGCCTTATCGCCAAATTGGCGAGCCATAGCGTCGGCGTGCTCAATCGTCGGACAAAAGACAAACATACTGGGATTATCCAAGTCTGCCAGTTGTTCATTGATTGAAGCAACAATGTCTCGATCGTGCTGCGGCGCAAAAAGCGTCTTGTTTAATTCGGATAGAGAAACTTTAGCACCTTTCACCTGTGGACTGACGTATTTCCTGAACTCCGCTTCGTTCAGATCATCGAGCATAATACGATAATCGACGCGGGCAAGCCACTCCTCGATCCAGCCATCATAGATGTCCATTTGGTAAAGAATCTGGTCGTAAATATCCAGGATGTCTTGACCGTCCATACGATCCTTTGTAGCTGTCAACCCTAGCAAAAACTTGGGCTGAAAATAATCTACCGTCGGACGATAAGTCCGGGCTAAAGTATGATGCGCTTCGTCAACGATGATGTAATCGAAGACTTCTGGCGCAAAATCGCTTTTGGCATTATACATGGTCTGGAAAGTCGCAAAGGTAAAATCGACCCGACGGCTAACCTTGTAGCTGCCGGTATACATGCCGTAGCTATACTCTTCGCCAAAGACTTTGCAGAATTTGGCCTTGGACTGAAGCAGGATGCTTTCCTGATGACAGAGGACCAGAATTCTGGCGTCCGGATGCTCGCGCAGGAACTGCTGGATGTCGAAAATCGCGGTCAAGGTCTTGCCAAGACCGCTCGCCATCACAATGAGACCTTTGCGAACATCGTTCTTACGCGCTTCTGCAAGCGTCGCAATACACTGAGACTGATAGGGACGGGGTTGATAAATTGACACATAGATCACTCTCTTTCTATGAAATTTAGGGTTGTTGGAGTCTTGTTCCGTAAACCCCTTTTCTAGGGACGTGTTCAGTCGCTTCGCTTCCTCGCCTTGGGCGTCGACTCGGAAGAGAAAGTCTCGTTTTCTCTTCGCTCGTCTCCTACAAGGTTCGCTCAGGCCTGTCGTTACGGGCTTCGCACACTGCATGCTCACTCGTAAGCTCCGCACCCCCAGAAAAAGAGTTTACGGAACAGGCTGTCTAGCATGCGAATTATTATGGAACAAAGCCGATTTTTGGAAATTGCGGAAAATAACTAACCTTTTAAAGTACAATTGATGCCTTAGCGCATCAAAAACAATAAACAGAGGTTAGTATATTCGTAAGAATATACTAATTCTAGGGACTAGAATTGCCTCCTACTTCCATTGTAGCATACTTTTTATGTTTTGTCAATAGGTAGGAACTGATTTTGATGGATTCGCAGGCTTATTTTGTATAAAGTAGATACCTAGTCTTTTCGAGGATAAATCTTTACGAGGTCGAGCGAGGCAATAATTCCCTGCCGATAAGCGTCGATAGAGCCTAGAACGTAGCTCGGGTTGCGAATCTTACCAGCGTCGCGCAGGACCAGAATTTCGTCATAACTCCACCATTTAATGTCGAGGGTTTCGGCCGGGTCAGTAATATGGATAGTTTCCGCAACTAGTTGAGCGACGAACGTAGTCCAAACGATGGATTGACTCTTAGAAGCGCGACTACCAATCTGACAAATGCCTTTGAGCTCGACCTCGCAGCCTGTTTCTTCCCAAATCTCACGCTTAGCGGCCTCGAGAATTGTCTCGCCGATTTCCAAGTGACCAGCCGGCAAGTTCCATTCGCCGTAGCAAGACTTTTTCGCTTCTTGGACGAGGAGATATTTCCCGTCTTTTTCGATAACACCGCCGACTACAAATTCCGTATTTGCACGATTCATGATAATCTCTACGCCGCCACTAGGGCGTGAACCTTAGCCTGGACATTCTTGCCGTAATGCTGAATTAAGCCGAGGCGCGCTTCAATGTCAGCCTGAGCCATGGCAAAGGTGCGCTTCAAAATTGGGTCGTCCGCGAGCGGCGCGAAGAATTCCTGGAAGCGGTCAAATTCGGCCTGGGTCTGGATGTAGCCGGAAAGACAGCGGAGATAATCTTCGACGGATTTCTCGCCGGCCAGTTGTTTGACGAGATCCCAATGCGCATAAAGCCAGTCGATCGCCTGCGGGCGGACCTTTTCGTTGCGCAAAAGATAGACAAAGAGGAAAAGATGATCTTGCGGACGGACAATTTCGGGCCGCTCGAGTAAGCCGAGCATGAGCTTGATATCGGCGGAATCTTTAGCGCTGGCTAATGCCCCCAAAATATCGTCTTTCAGCTCGGGATCATGCTCGGTCTGGTATTTTTGTAAGAGCGAAGAGAAAACTTGCTTCTCATCGACGAGCATTTTTGCCATCAAGATATTACCGCGAAGCTCGGCATCAAGCGCAGATAAATCATTCTGATATAACTGCGACAGCTGCTGGACGATTTCCATATCTCGAGCATAACGCGCCACGACGAACAAGATCGTACGCAGGCGATTCTCGCTAGCATCAGCCAAACTGGTAGCCTGGTCGAGCTGGTAACGGCGGACTTGGGCATGAATGAGATTACGCAGAAAAATGCGATAATCTTGATTAGCCTCGGACTCGTAGGGGAAGAAAACTTTGAGATCATTAATAATACTAAGCAGAATATTCCACACTGCCACGTCTTCATTGACGAATTTCGGCAGGAGATCGATGAGAGAATCAGGGTCAACGACGCCGCCCTTCGCCAAGATCATCCGATCAATCAGCAGGCGCAAGCGCTGCTCTTCGCTGAGTTTCGCGAACTGGTCGAGCTTATCTTGTAGCTCTTGGTCGGATAGTTCGAGGAGATAATGGCCCGACATATCGTCTTTCACCTCAGGGAGAGGCCACTCGGAATCGTCGGTCGTGCCGTCGCTAAAGAAGCGCTGCTGCGCCCACCAAGTAGTATTGCCATTCTGGCAAAATTGCAGACCCGGATAGCCCGGCTGCGAAATCCAAGCGTGCATAAAATCCTGCACATCGAAGTCCGCATACGGCTGCAGACAGCCCCAGAGGTCATCGCCGACGGTATTCTGGTACTGGTACTTTTGGAAGTAGTTGTGGACGCCTTTGTAGAAGCCGTCTTCGCCAATCAGGCGCATCAGCATCAAGACAAGGCGCGCACCCTTCGCATAGACAATGGCACTATCGAAGAGCGTGGCGATCTCGGCGGGATGATCAACTTCTTGCTGGACGGCCTGAACACCGCGCACGGCATCACGACGGAGCGCAGCGACACAGTCGCTAGTGAAGAAATCTTGCCAAGCCTTTAGCTCCGGATAGAGTGCGTCAGTCGCATAGTATTCCATAATAGTCGCAAAAGATTCGTTTAGCCAGAGATCGTTCCACCATGTCATAGTCACCAAATCGCCAAACCATTGATGCGAAAGTTCATGCGTAACGGTAATCGCGACGGATTGTTTTGTGTCGACCGAAGCGTTCGGCTCGGCCAGCAGGCAAGATTCGCGATAAGTGACCAACCCCCAGTTTTCCATGGCGCCGGCTTCGAAATCCGGCAAGGCGACTTGGTCGAGCTTCGCGAGCGGGTAAGGCGTCTGGAACTTCTCCGTATAATAATCCAGCGCGCGCATGGCGACTTCGTTGGCGAACTCAAGCGAGCTGGACGACTGATTGAGCGGAGCGTAAGAGGTGACCTTAATACCGCCTTGATTCACACCAGAGACACTGCGGAGTGGGCCGATCACCCAGGCCAGCAAATAAGTCGCCATGCGCGGCGTCGGAGCAAACTCAAAACGATCGACATCCTGCTTAATCAGCTCCGTATTTGCCAAAATTACATCAGTCGGCTGGCGATCCGGTACGATGATCGTCAAGGCAAAACCAGCTTTGGCCGCCGGCTCGTCGATGCAAGGAAAAGCTTCACGAGCATAATGAGATTCGAACTGCGTCGCAATCAGCTTTTGCGGTGCGCCGTTGAATTCGTAAGTCGAAACGTAGCAACCCTGAAGGTTATGATTTAATTTCGTCTCGTATTTAATAATAAAAGTGATCGGCTGATGTTTGGCGGAGGATCTTTTCGCAGCAGTCTTCTGAGCAAGGGATTTTTTTGTCTCATCGTCAAGCGTGATCTCAATAGTTTCGCCATCGTATTTATATTGGCAAGGATGCGGAGTAGTTTCTGGATTTTGCTGATTAGCGTTGCAAAAAGTAACTTCCTTGATTTCCATGTCGACAGCGTGAAATTTCACCGTGTCGCTTAGTAGTTCGCCAGAGACAGTGACAGCACCTTCAATGCGCTCCTTGACAGTAGAAATGCAGAGTTCCAGATTATAGTGTGCGGGCTTAAAATAATTGAGAAGTCTTTCCATACAGACATTGTAGCACGCTGAAGAAGTTCTGTAAAAAGAGAAACCTATGCTAAATCTAGAGGCTGAGACATGCCTAACCAGCCCTCGGCGAGGGATTATCAGTATTGTAGCACAGAAATATCATTCTGTCAAGAGGAATTATGTGATTTTGTATTTTTGGCAAATACTACAGTATTCCTAAGTAGAAGACTCTTCGTGCGGAGCGATGTAGTCTGGAATGTTGGCCGTGTTAGTCCAAACGCGGGCACTGTCGCGGTTTTCTGGTCGTCTCGTACGTACTCTAATGCGGCCTTTCAGCACACCTTCTTCCTCTACTTTACTGCTTCAGGTGTCGTCCCATCCGACATCAATTACCGCTGGCACGGCTTTCCCCTCCGCTGTCTAGTACGGTAGGGATAATGGTATGATCGTGCGGAGCGGCTGGAATCAAGAGTTTGGACGCATTAATGCTGCAGGAGAGTGGGGGATTAATTGGTCATCTCATGCAGCTATTAACATGGCTTTTGAAGATGCCTTTCATCTAGGCTTTAATACGTCAGGCGTTGGATCTTCTTACAATTATTCTAATCGCCATCGCGCCTTTCCCCTCCGCTGCCTAGTACGGTAGGGATAATGGTAGAAAATATGACAAGGATCTAAATCACGCGCGCAACTTCCTCGAGAGTGGTTTCACCGCGCAAGGCAGCGAGAATACCTTTTTGCTCGAGCGTGAGCATACCGGAGCTGCGAGCGGATTTCTCAATGGCTTTTGTACTAATATCCTTAAGATCGCCACGCAAAAAACCCTGAATTTCATCGGAAACGACAAGCTGCTCCATGAGGACGATACGGCCTTGATAGCCGAACGGAAATTCTTCGCTCGGGACCGGCTGATAAAGGGTCAGGTTGTCGAAATCAATACCCTTGACGCCATCCATGGTCTTTCGGATGTAGTCGACAGTGGCAGCATCAGGTTTGTAAGGCTTCATGTTGGCGGAAAGTTTGCGGACAAGGCGTTGCGCAATCAAGACACGAATTGAGCTAGCGAAAATCGGGTTCGTACCGATGAGATCGATCATACGCGAAAAGGCGGCAGCAGTGGAATTAGCATGGAAAGAAGACAATACGAGATGGCCGGTAATCGAGGCTTGGATAGCAGTACGCGCGGTATCGGCATCGCGAATCTCACCAACCATGACAACATCAGGATCAAGACGAAGTACAGAGCGCAGACCTTCGGCAAACGAACCGCCGTCATTGGTATGAATCGGGATTTGCGAAATGCCGGTCAGGCCGTACTCGATTGGATCCTCGAGGGTAATAATCTTGCGCTCGGTAGTGTTAAGAGCGTTGAGAATCGAATACAGGGTCGTAGATTTACCGGAACCAGTAGGACCAACCATGAGCACGAGACCGCGCGGGTGCGAAATAACTTCGCGAATCGTCGCCATTTCCCCGTCGGAAAGACCGAGAAGGTCGAGATTAAGCAAGCTTTCGTCGAAGTTAAAGAGACGAAGAACAGCGTCTTGACCATACATCGTCGGCACCATTTCGACGCGGATATTCAATAAGTGCGAGGCGTTGCCGCGGTGAATATCCTGCTGCATATGGCCGGACTGCGGCTTCATCGAGGCAGTAGATATGTCTGCGCGTGCCGACAGCTCACCCATGAAAATGCGGTAGCGATCGCGGTCGATATTGGCGACTGGATGAAGAATACCGTCAACACGCATACGAATGCGAATCTCATGGCGTAAATTTTCAATATGGATATCCGAGGCACCAAGCTTGTCGGCTTGATCGATTAGGAAGTCGAAAACCTTTTCCGTCGAGACACTATTGAGTGTACGGCTAACTTCGGCAATTGTGTCCGAATCACCCTGCGTACTAATACGAATGTCGTCGTAATGAATTTCGGCAGGCGGATCGTAGCGCAACATAAAAACCTGAAAGGCAGTCTTAGAAATTAAGAAGAAAGCAACATGATGGCCGTCTTCAGCAAAACGCTTGCGTAAATCCGGGATAAGGCTGTTCGGAGTCTGGCTTGTCACCATAAAGCGATACGGCGTACCGTCCTCACCGGCATTGAGCGGAATAATGAAATTGTCGCGCATCTCTTTGATCGTCAGTACGTCCGGAACGAGCGGGGCCGTGTCTTCGAAATTACGCGTGTCGAGATACGGAAGGCCTAGAATCCTGGCACGGTTTCGTGTAGCTTGTTCTTCATTATCGCGCCGCTTGCGCTGCACTTCATCTTCGTTCATTCTCTCTTCCAATTAAATTAACTTAATATATATTATAGCATAACTAGAATATGATTTTTTAAATTGCAATGATGCATAAGAATTTAATAAAAAGTAATAAAAAGTGCTTGACATGCCGATTATGTTTTGCAATAATAGAGTCATATAAGGTCAAATAAACACAAAAAGGACATAAACAAAATGCGTCTAAATAAAAAGAACAGAGTTGGATTTGTTGGTCCAGTAAGCTGTGTTGCTTTGCTGGCTTTGGTCGTGCTAAGCATGGCATGTCCAGAAACCCTCGGTGCACACGCCGAAGATAATACTTCTGGTAATAACTGTAATGGCGTGACGGTCGGTGCAGATGTATTCTGTGGCGAGACAGCCGATCCGAATGATGCTAACGCCGGAACTCAAGAAGGTAACTTCGGGTTTACTGTCACGAAGGGGCCTGAAGATGTGGAATCGAATGAAGTTGAAGGCGACTTCGGGTTCAAGGTCGATACCATGAAGCCGACGACAGCCGAGAATAAAGAGTTTGATGTCAAATTTGATGTGAAGGAATATATTCAAATTACGGCCGAGAATGACAAGATTGATGTTGATGTCGACGTTGACACTCCGACAGCGAATGGCGCTTTCGTGAGCGGTAGCACTAATTTCAATGTCCAGGCAAATAATAATAGTGGCTTTAGCGTGTATGTCTATGCGCCAAACGAAGCGGCTCGCAATCTAAGGAGCGCTGATACTTCAAATGCGGCGAGCATCCAGCCAATCGCTGGTGATGTTGCTGCAACTAACGTACAGACTAACGCCTTTGCTGCAAACAGTTGGGGCTATGGTGTCACTCCTGCCAACAAGAGCGCTGAAAAGTATTCACCGATTCAGACCGTAGAAAATAGCCAGCCGGCATTCAGTTCAAATAAGGCAGCTGGATTGGATTTGAAATTAACTTGTGGTACGAAGGTTGATACTTCCCTCCCAGCAGATACTTATAGCACTTCGGTGACAGTTTCTGCTGTTGCTCCACCAAACGTATTAGTGAATTTGGTTAATAATTAAACCTCATATTAGACGCAATCTGGAGAAGTCTCCGCCAGGAGGCTTCTTTGGCAGTTAGTAGACGTTTAGTTTTGACGTTCGGTCAATTATGAAATGCAGAGAAAAGCCCCACTGGAAAGAGTGGGGATTTTCTGGTACGCCCAACGCGACTCGAACACGTGACCTCCACGTCCGAAGCGTGGCGCTCTGATCCAACTGAGCTATGGGCGCAAAACAGAGAAGTTCCCCTTCTTTTATTGTAGCATAAACCTCAATTTTTTCCAGATCTAGAATAATCAATAATCATGCAATTACCTAAGGCGCTGTTAGGCTTATCATTTTATTAAACTCCCGGTAATTCTCGCTCATTTTTAGGGTGGCTTTGAAATATATTTGGACCAGGTGGCAGAAGAGGAGAAAAATGTTGAAAGTTGCAGTATTTGATAACGGTTGGGGCGGAGAATTAGTCGCTAATTTTTTGTCAAAAGAACTAAAAATGATCGAAGTGATTAAAGTAATCGATTGGCACACTACTGCTTATAATTCAAAGAGCCCGTACGAGATTTATCAACTAGCGCTATTGCAACTGGAGCCATATATTAATAAAGTCGATTTAATTGTTTTGGGAGGCTACGTAGTATCTTTAGCGTATGAATACTTGGCGCGCAATTTTCCTGAACAAAAAATTGTTGGTATGACGATTGACTCCTATCATTTCCCGCAATCATATCAGGAGCTACGACAGGTAGCGTTGTTAGCAAATGAGACGTTGATTACGAATGGATCTGTTCTTCAGGAGATGCACTCATATTTCCCTAATTCCACTTTAATCGCTCCCGACTGTTCTGGTTGGGAAGATTTAATTAATTTGGGTGAAATGACGGCTGAAGTTTTGCGTTTTGAACTACAGGACTATTTCCAACTATCCAGTTCTCAGACAAGAAAATCAGCAGCACAATCTCTTCTGACCACCAATTACGATTTAACGGCACCAAAGCCAAAAATCACTTCATCAACACTGCGTCAACAGATCGCAAGTTTTTTAGCTCGTGATTATTCATTTGGATCCGTACAGCTCGCCGTCGCGCAGGAAACAGCGAAAGACAGCTGCTTAGCGGCGAATTATTCTATGCCAACCTACAACAGGACTAGTTATAATGATCATGCGACTAGCTACCGCTCTGGACTTCATCAACAAACGATTGATGAATGTACATTATTAAAGCCGCAGCTACTCCTCCTTATGAATACTCATTATTGGGAAATTCGCCCAGAGTTGGAGATAGTTTTTGGATCTAGTGTTATTATACTGGATTTTCGACAGAAACTGTTGCATGACGTTTGTTTAGCCTTAGAACTCCGAGGGGTCGATGGTCGGCTTGGGCGCAAGGCAGGTCGAGTCTTTACAGAATAAACTTTTCTAATTGTTCTCGCGTTTTTCGCCTAATTCGGCAAATTTTTGACTCATCGTCGGATTGCCACGCGTGAGGCGCTTGATCGTCAAATCCTCGGCTTTATTGTTCGCGAGGCGCAAATTGTCTTCGGAACGTAATAAGTTCTCCTTAATCTTTTGTAAATGGTCGATTGTCTTGTCAATTTCTTCAACGGCAGTCTTGAACTTGCGCGAAGCGAGTTCATAATTACGAGCAAAACCTTCCTTGAATGCTTCGATTTTGTTTTCGAAATTCGTAATGTCAATATTTTGCTCACGCACGGCGGCAAGTTCGGCTTTGTATTGCAAAGAATTGAGCGCAGCGTTGCGCAATAGCGTAATCATTGGAATAAAAAACTGGGGGCGAATTACATACATCTTCGGATATTTATAGGAAACATCGACAATACCGATATTATAGAGCTCGCTCTCGGCTTCTAGCATCGAGACAAGGACAGCATACTCACAGTTTTTCTCATGGCGATCTTTATCAAGTTCTTTAAAGAAATCTTCGTTTTTATGTTTGGTGGCGGTGGTTTCGTTTTCGTTTTTCATCTCAAACATGATTGAAATAATTTCGTTACCAAATTCGTCACATTCGCGATAAATATAATCACCTTTGCTGCCACTGGAACGAGAAACCGTATTGTCCTTTTCGAAATAGGCATTCTGAAAACCAGTAGCGCGCAACTGATTGAACTGATTTTCGCAATGCTGCTCCAGTGTCTCGCCGATCATCTTGGTGCTAAGGCGCATTTTCATATCACGCAGACGTTCAATTTCATCATCTTTTAGCTTGATAGCATTCTCATATTTATCGCGCAAAGACAGCTCGAGGGTTTGTTTTTCGGCATTCTTCATCTTGAGTTCACTGACAAGCTCGTCGCGCTGCTTCTCGACGACAGTTACTGCACGTGTCACAGCCAGCTCTTGTTCGGATTTAGATTGCGCAATTTGTGTCTGGAGCTCGGCAAGGCGCTCACTACTCTGCGCCTTCAAGGCCGAGAGTGCTTCGAGATTTTGGGCTTTGAGCTTGGCGATTTCAGCATCGCGCGTGGCTTCGAGCTCTGCGATGGTTTTTTGCTGTCGAAGCTCTAGCTGTTGTAATTCAGCCTGCAACTTCGCTAACGAAGCATCTTTGGCGGCTAATTCTTTTTGCAACTGACTGCGAGTTTCGGTTTCAGTAAGCTTAGCGATACCGTCTTTTTCGGAGCGTATTTTAGCCAGCTCAGCATCACGCGTAGCCAGTGCTTTTTGAAAATCACCCTGCAGTTTCGATTCGAGCAGTGAAAGTTCTTGTTGTCTGGCTTTTTCAGCGACGGCAAGTTTTTCGTGCACTTCTTTTTCGATTTCGTGATGGCTAATTTGATTTAACAAATTCGCATATTCACTCTCGTTGACAGTAAACGCTTGGTGACAGTGTGGACAGATAATTTCGTTGCTTGATTCTTGCATATTCCTCCTTTTTCGAAAATTTACTTGCTCATTTCTAAACTTATACAAGTACTTCAATTGCTATATTTTTAGATGCCGACATTCATTATTATCAATTATCAAGATACATAATATCGAGGTCTACGTCACCGTTAATTCCTGGCACGCGGCCACTGCTACTCATTTGCCAAACACTATATTCTCCGTCGTAAGTCACATAGTCATAGTATTGCGCAAGCCAAACCGGATAGCGCTCTGGCCGCCAGACATGTTCGAGATAAACTTTACTACTATACAATAATCCTCTGTATTCAGATTCAGCGAGAGTGTCAAGAAAGGCATTGGCAACATGATTAATTGTACGGAAACTCATGCCGGTAGAATTAAAATTCGCCCAATCTTCCCAGTCGAACGCCACACCAAGCTCAATTTCCGCACCGCCGAGCTGAGTCTTGCCCCATTTTGCCTGCTTCTGTGCTTCTGCGACGGAATCGGCATAACTATAGAAATAAACTCCGACTGGCAATTTCACCTGCTTGGCGTTGGTAAGATTCTGCTGGAAGAAAGGATCGAGCACGTACTCGCCGCCATAGCCAGATTGGTAGCCGATACGAAGAAAAGCAAACTCAACCCCGGCATTTTTCACCTTTTGCCAGTCGATTTCGCCTTGCCATTGCGAAACATCAATGCCGATTTTGGTCGTAGCAGTTTTATATTGTTTAATCACCGCGTCAATCGGTAATGGCTCAGCAGTATCCGGCGGATCTTCCGAAGCATCAGGATCGGGCTGAACGACTTCGAGCGTAAAAGGATGTGTCGCGCGATTGCTGCTGGAATCAGTGATGGCATATTCGACTTGATAATTCCCCGGCTTATCCAGATCGTACTCACCGATAATCTCACGGTGCGGATGATCGTCGACCTCGTCGCCACTCAGCATGAGATTTGTCAAATCACCTTGATAACCGCGTGCAACGGTATATTGCACGCCGCCATAGATCCGCGGCGCAACTGTATCAACAACTTGCACGGTAAAAGTATAGGAGCGCGGGCGATGCCGCCGATTCAGGTATTCAAAAGTCACCGTCGTATCACCAATTTCCGTGGTCGAAATCTGCGGATCGGTCAGAAGTTCCCCGTCAAGCTTGGCGAGAAAATCACTAGCCACGGCGAGTTCGTCGTAATTAATTGTCAGATCTGGCTTCAGTTCGACCGATTCGCGATCAATACGTAAATTTTCTGCATAATCAAACAACAAACTCGCACCAAAACCGGCCACAAAGCAAATCAAAGAAGCTACAATGAGTAATTTTGATTTGTTGCGCGCCAAAAACTCTTTCATATCTGTAATTATTATAACACGGCCTAAGGGAATAAAATCAACATCACCAGGCAAAGCCGTAGAACAAATGAAACTCGGGCGGTTACCAAACTTCGGCTGACGCTAGCAAAATACCATCGCGACTAGGCTTATTCACGGGCTGAGGCTGGATTTCTTGTGAACGAATAAGCTGACGAATCGCGTCGAACAGATAAGGCTTGAAGACTGACATCTCGAGCGGCTCGGACTCGAGAATGCAAGAAAAACAGGTCGAGCTCGCCAGCTCAATAATCATAAAAAGCAGAATCCGCGGGTTTTTTAGTTGGATATTATTTTTCTCGGCGGCGGAAATCAGAATTTGTACAATATCGGCTTTTTCGTCGGTAAACATCGTGTTCATTTTGCGATTAAGGACGCCGAAAGATAAGTTCTTCGAAATTAGCTTCAGCGCTTCTTTATTCTGCGAAAGTACATCCATAATATAATCAATAATGAAGATAATCTGGCCTTCGAAGTCGCGAATATTCGTCTGCTGGACGGCATTCAGGGCGCGTTGAAATAGTTCGTTGGACTTTTGCGTAATGACACATTCCTTAAGCTCTTCTTTGTCGCGGAAATAGAGATAGAAAGTACCCTTCGCGACGTCGGCACGATCGGCGATTTCCTGAATCGAAACTTCCTCGAAACCCTGCTCAACAAAAAGCTGATAGGCGGCCTCGAGAATACGGTCGTATTTGTGCGACTGCTTGGCGAGGATCTTGGAAGTTTTTTCAAATAGCTTCATGTTTTAATTATATATTATTTTTTGGAGATTGCAAGGAAATTTTTGCTAAAAAACTGACCATTGGTCATTTTTAGGCTTGACAAAACATTTTTATAGAGTAGAATTATTTTTAGAAAACTGACCATTAGTCATTTTTTGGAGAAGTCCTGGATGCGGAAAATCCTAATTTAGAGAGAGCCTAACTTTAGGAATCCTCACTCGGGAAAGAAAATGTTAATCTAAACGGAGTGTTATGAAAAAGATAAGTGAGTTTATATGCCAACATCGGATTGGAATCGTAATATTGTCTTTGCTCTTGATGATTCCGGCAGTGTTTGGATATATGGCGACAAAAATTAATTATGATCTGCTCGTATATTTGCCGTCGGATATAGAAACTTTGAAGGGGCAGGAAATTCTAACCGACGAGTTCGAAATGGGCGCGTTTTCGGTGGCGGTGGTAGAGAATTTGCCACAAAAGGAATTACTGCAGCTCGAGGATAGAATTAGTCAAGTCGACGGCGTAAATCAGGTGGTTAGCCTAGCGGATCTAGCGGGGACGGCAATTCCGGTCGATTTCCTGCCGAGCTCGATTCGCGAAATGATGACGCACGAAAATAGTCAACTCATGCTGATTACTTTTCGCGATGGGACGAGCGACGAGAAAACGCTGGCAGCGGTCGAACAAATTCGCGCACTGGCGGATGAGAGTTGCAAAATCGGTGGGATGAGCGCCATGGTGCTCGATACGAAGATTCTGTTTAATAGCGAGACGGTTTTGTATGTGTCGATTGCGGTCGGATTATCTTTGCTGGTGTTGCTGCTTTGTTTGGATTCTTATCTCGTGCCGTTCCTATTGATTGGAAGTATCGGAATTGCGCTGCTGTTTAATATGGGCACAAATGTTTTCCTGGGCGAAATTTCTTATATTACGAAGGCGATTAGCGCGGTCTTGCAGCTGGGAGTGACAATGGACTTTTCGATTTTCTTGTATCATAAATATGAGGAAGCGAAGAAACATGAATCGAATCATCTCGAGGCGATGGCGCAGGCGATTCAGGCGACGGCGTCGTCGGTGGTCGGTAGTGCGCTGACGACTTTCGCGGGATTTTTAGCACTATGTACGATGAGCTTGACCTTGGGCACAGATATCGGCATCGTGATGGCGAAAGGCGTGGTGCTGGGCGTGATTTGTGCGATTACGACCTTCCCGGCGCTGTTGCTAGTTTGCGACAAGTGGGTCGAGAAAACACATCATAAGGAACTTTTGCCGAAATTTACAAAAGTAAAAGATTGGATTATCAAAGGACGAAAGCCGATTCTGGCAATGTTCTTGATACTTTTGGTTCCAGCTTATTTCTTGCAGACGAAAGTGCCAGTGTATTACAAGCTCGATTCGTCAATTCCGGACGATTACGGCTACACGCAGGCGATGACGGCGCTACGCGAAGATTATGGAATTGAGTCGCAGATGATGATTTTGGTCGATCGCGAAGCGAGTGCGGCAAGCCTGAACGCTTTAACGGAAGAAGTCGGCGCGCTGCCAGGCGTGAGTATGGCGCTGAGCGCGGCGAGCTTGACCGATCTCGGACTGTCACCGGAATTGCTGAATCCAGAAGTGCGGAGCATGCTAGAAAGTGAACATTATTCGGCAGTGCTAGTATTTTCGGATTATGAAATTGCCACCGATGAATTGAATCAGCAAATTGCAGACTTAAATGAAATTGTTGACCGCTATAATAGTAATTCAATCGTGGCCGGCGAGGGACCGCTAATGAAAGATCTCGTGGAGATTTCGGATCGCGATTTTACAAATGTAAATCTTGTGTCGATTGCGGTGATTTTCGTGATTATGGCAATCGTCTTAAAGTCGATTTCTCTGCCAGTGCTACTGATGGCGGCGATTGAATTTGCAATTTTCTTAAATCTCGGCATGGCTTATCTGACTGGTTCGGAGATTCCGTTTATTGCGTCAATCGTAATTGGGACGATTCAGCTGGGAGCGACAATTGATTACGCAATTTTGCTGACTTCGAAATATCTCGAGGAGCGCAAGAGCGGCCATGACCGAAAGAAATCGATTAACGTGGCGTTAGGTAGCTCGATTCAATCGATTTTCGTCAGTGCAATGTGTTTCTTTGGCGCGACGATTGGCGTGGGTGTGATTTCGCAGATCGATATGATCGGTTCGCTCTGCACGTTAATCGCGCGCGGCGCCATTATCAGTATGGTTGTTGTGGTAACGGTCGTGCCGGCACTGCTGGTGGCATTCGATCCGGTGATTTGCCGCACGACAATGGGACTTAAGAAAGCGGTTGCTGCGAAGAATTAATAACGAGAAAGGATGTTATGAAAAAGAGAATTTATCAAAATACATTATGTCTACTGGTAGCAGGGGCGCTAGCATTGACACCGAACGGCACAGCCTTAGCGTTGTCGCAAGACGAGACGGTTTATGCAAAATTGCATAATGACGGCACGACAAATTATATTTCTGTCAATAAACATTTGATCAACGATGATCGAGATGCAGAGATTGTTGATCGGACGATTTTGACGGAAATTGAAAATCTGAATGGGTTTGAGGCTTTTACGACTGCGGGCGAACAAGTTACTTGGGCGGCAAACGGTAAGGACATTTATTATAGCGGTAAAACTGAGCGGGATTTGCCAGTGACTATGGATGTAACTTACACGTTGAACGGCGAAGAAAAACAACTGGAGGAAATTCTTGGTGAATCGGGCGGTGTAGAAATTAAGCTGAAGTTTACGAATCATTCAAAAGTTGGAAATCTTTATACGCCGTTCGTGGCGGCCGTAGCGACAACATTAGATGAGACAAAAGTTTCTAATGTAAAAGTGACAAACGGCAAGGCGACAAGTAACGGACGCTCGATCGCGATTGCGGCCGTAGCGGCGCCAGGATTATACGAAAGTTTGGGCTTGGAAGAACTGAAGAACACGGATGAGGTCGCGCTATCGTATCATGCGGAAAGTTTTGAACTGAATGACATTTATGCGATCGTCACACCAAAATTACTGGATTCGGCGGATTTGCAAACTTTCTCGGAATTGGATGATTTGTATGCAAAGACTAATACTTTATCAACTAGTAGTGCGCAACTGGTAGAGGGCGCAACGTCGCTCAATAGCGGCATTAAGCAGCTACGTGATACGGTAGTTGCTGCAAAGCAGAAATTGCAAGTACCGGAAGCGATGCTTGATGAGGCGACGCTAGATACAATTAAAAATCAAGCGAGTGCAGCGGCAGTACAGCAAGTGGAAAATCAATATCAAGTTATTACTAATTCAGTGAAGCAGCAGTTGTTGGCACCGGATAACGTGTTGGTGCAATCGCTGAAGCTGCAAGCGAAAAGCATGTGCGAAGCTGCTGGGCAAACTTGTACGGACGAAATGATAAATCAATATTATGCGCAATTGCTCGCAGGTGTCGAAAAACAACTGACGGACAGTTCGTTTGAACTCGCCAAAACTACGGCCAGCCAGACTGCGGCCGCTACAGCCGAGACAGTTGCACTGAAAATCGCGGAAACTTTGCAAAGTAACCTTGGGCCGGCTATTGTCGGCGCGCTTGATAGCATGGTGGTAGGGATTGAACGATTGTCAACTGGGGCGGAACAATTACAAAACGGTATGGCGCAGTTTGATCGCGAAGGAATTCAGACGCTAGCCAACTTCGTCAATGGCAAAGTACGCACGACAACCGACAAAGTAAAACAACTAACCAAATTAGCTGAAGAATATGATACTTTTTCTGGTCGTACCGATAATGCAAAGAGTGAAACAAAGTTCATCTTGATGATCGATCGCGAGCGGAAGAATTAAAGTCGCGATTTCGGGAAGTGCCTACTGAGAAGTGGGCACTTTTCTTATGTCTATTCATACCATTATCCCTACCGTACTAGACAGCGGAGGGGAATACCCCACCAAGCATTAGTTGCTGTAACAACAACGCTATAATCTCCAAAGTGTAAATGACCGCCATCCGTAATTTCTGTGCCAATCATCACACTAGCAGTGCGATAATTAGCCTGATTTCCTGCATTGATTGCGCGATCGTATCCTATTCCTCCGCTCCGCACGAAGATCCGCATTATTACAACCATAGAAAATACCCCATCCGCAGATGAGGTACTTTCTATGGTACGCCCGACACGGTTCGAACGTGCGACCTTCAGTTCCGGAAACTGACGCTCTATCCAGCTGAGCTACGGGCGCAAACTGTAACTTCTATATGATACCACTGGATACAGAAATCAGCAAGTTTAATCTCTGTGACAAGCCTTATTTTTTGCAGACACCCTATTTGCTTTTTACAATATTTCAATATTCGCTTCGCTGCGTTCTTGGATATTTTTGAGAATAAACTCTTGAGTTTCCATAGGGACATCATATAATTCAAAAAGTTGTTGATCAAGCGTCGAAATATTCTCATCCCAGAAATCTAGAGATAAATCGGGTACGGGAATATATTTGTATTTATCCTTAGTGGTGTTTTGGGAAGTTTTGGCGAGAAAAAGGAGAGCGCGAAAAAACTTGGTTAAGAAATATTTTGCCATTTTGATAGTTTCCTGCTGATTTTGGAAATGACCAAATTCGATAAAAGTTTCCGTGCAAGCGTCGCCCGGCGCGGCGACACAAATATTCGCGTACGATCCGCCGAGGCCGACATGGTCAGACATGTTTCCCCAAGCTTTAGGTACGAAAAGTTTGTAATGATCAAGGTTCGGACTAATTTTCGGCAAATCGGCGCGTTTAATATATTTATATCCGCGATCGTCGCTCGTAATTAAGCCACATAGCCGCACGTCCGCATTTTGATTCGGATGATCAAATAATTGCAGGTTATATTTTTCGGGCTTACGCAACGGATCGGCGTAGAATCCGTAAGGTTTGCGAGAAGTGCCTAGAGCATCTATTTTTGGTAAATATTGGAACCGCTCAATTAAACAGGTCAGCTCCGCCGGCTTGATAACTTCCGACGAATCAATTGGCAAAATCATTGCGCCGACTTTTTTGCCGTATTCTAATTTCTGAATTTGACCACCGTTATTATAGTTACGATCGCGCAAAATAATATTCACGCCGCCCGTACCAATATCGGGGAAAATTTTGTCGTCGCCAGTTTCGTAATAATGATCGATGCTGACAATGTGTGGATCGCGTTTATAAAAGGCGTTATTTAATTGCCCAAGGCCATTGTGATTATTAGTTTTTTGCCAACCGAGCGGAAAAATCATACAGAGTAATTCCGGATCAAGGTCAATCGCGAGACGATAAAAATCAGCGTAAATTTGCCTGCGTCCGTATTGATAGGGCGGATTACTCATAATGACATCAAATTTCATATCAACTGACCAATCTTGAATAATCTGCAAACGCGCCGCCGCAACATCAATTCCTCCTACTTCTACTATTGGATTATACTCTAAGAAATTTTGCTTGCAAAGTTCAATCTCAGCTTTCGTAAAATAAAATTCTGGATTTTGCGTAAAATCGAGTAAGGTATTCTGCACGAGACGATGCGTAATTGGATCTGGCGACCAGCTATAAATTTGCTGGCTCAAAATATGCAGCAAGCAATCATGGTCATTTCGAAATTGCGGGCGTAAATTGGTAAATAATTTTTTAATAATCATTGCTAAAAATAAGCCACTTTTCGCGAACGGATCAAAAAATGCGCTGGTAGTCGATTGAAAGATTTGAGGATTTTGCCGCTCTAAATCGGTGACCATTTTTTGCGCGACTTTTTGCGGCGTGAAGACATAATGATTTTGTTGCGCAGGTATAAAATCAAAAATAGATTGTTGTTGCGACGACAAAAAATAACATGATAAATCTTTTTTGCGTTCCATAAATTCTCTAATTGCTAAATTGCAATTAATCTCATTCAAATAACCTTCTTGCTGAATAATCTGAAACTCGGATTTAGTAATGCCACTCAAATTTTGGAAAATTTCGTCTGGCGTTTTTGCAATTAATTCGCGAATTTTTATATTTGGCTGTCCGTACATGTGTAAAAAAATTGGAATAATGCGTGCCAGCCCGCGCAATTTGTCACGATAATCATTTTCTTCGCGACGACGATGTTTGCGCGCCGTTTTTTGAGCCAATAATTGAATTTCGCGAATTGCGTCGCAAATTTGCTCTTGATTTTTTTTAGGACAATTTTTTAATATGACTTTTGGATCAATTTGTGCATTTTTCGAAATCAAGATTAATAAATAATTACTGATTTTTTGTTTTTCGGGCTTTTTCAAAAATGTGATTTTTTTATTTTTAATAATTTCGTCGTAAGATTCACGAATTATTGCTAAATTTGGTAAGGCGTTTTTATTTGCATCAAGGTCGATTGTGGGGGCGGATAAAGTTTGCGGAGTTTTTTCGAGACGACGTTTGTGAATTGCATTAAATTTGCTGATAATTCGTTGCGCGCGTTTTGACATGTGAAAAATATCATCGATATTAAACAACTTATTTGATGCGATAAAACCGCCGTCGACAATTTCTTGGGCGATAATTTTTTGCGGCATTTCCAAAACATTGAGCGCATTTAACTTTTGCATCTGCCGATTTTGCAAATCAAAAATATTTAGATATTGTAATAATTCGTGAATGGCTTTTTCGCTAGATTTATACTGACAGCATAAATCGCATGCATACTTTTGCAAAATTATCAAAGCACGATCCGGTAAAAAATCGAGAATGACAGAATTTTGTTTTTGGTGATTTTGAAAAGTCCACGGATTTTGCGCGCGAAAGGCAGCTTGTAAATACTGCGTGGCGCTGGCTTGGTTGAGATTATTGACGTTGTAGAGCATGACGACGGTCGACCATTCTGGAACTGTGACGCCAGTCGAAAGCTGACCGCAAGACAAAGTAATCGTGCGCGATTGTAAGGGATTTTGACCAATCGCGGCGCGAACTTGATCGAGATGTTTGCCTTTCGATGCGCTATCTTTGCCGGTCGCGACGACAATTTTGAATTGCGAAAAATACGGATGCGCTCCTAAAAGCTCACTCATCGCTAAGCATTCGGCAACGCCAGACAGAAGCCAAAGACTATGACGTAAATCTGCCTCAGAAATTGGTAATTGCTGAGAATTCGGCCAGAACTCGCGTTGCGCAAAAATCAAGGCAACTTGATCGAGCCACTTTTTGACTACATCTTCATGCACAAATTTATGATTCGCGGTACGAAAAAACTCACCAAAGTCATAATAAAGATCAGACATAGGTTCGTCGTGAAAAAGTTGCGCCAAAGAATAAGTCAAAAAATTTAATCTCGGTAAAGCGGCGTAAGGATTTTCTAACGTCAACATGTTAGTAGAATCAGAATTGCGATTATTTTTAGGATTACTTTTCGCGGACCATTTCGCTTTGGCAGCTTGCTCGTCAACGTAGGTCCAATTGTAAATTTGCTGGCTAGAAAAATCTTGATCTGCTAGCGCGCGAAAGGGCGTACCGGAAAGATAAAGGGTAAAATTCGCGGGTAATGAGATGAAAACTTGGCTAGATTTGTCAGTTTTAATTCCCTCGTGACCTTCGTCGATAATGACCAAATCCCAACGTTTTTGAATATCAAAAACCCACTGATTTTTGCGTTTGAAATTACCGGATTTGAGATCACGGCCTTTTAGATCCTGCAAAGACATAAAGAAAATTAATGGTCGTTCTAGCAATTTTACGTCGTGCATAATTTCGTGACGAGAATAAATATGATATTTTTGCTCGTCGGGAGTTTTATCATTGTTTTTTGATACCATGGAATATTCGTCGAAAACGAGATCGCCGCCGTTAGGCGTGGCAAAAATATAATCTACGTGTGGCGCAATGTAACGAAAGAAATCTTTCGCCCAAGCATCAGCAATGGCGGGACGGTGTGTAATAATTAAGATACGTCGCGCTTGGATTTTTTGCGCAAAATAATAACTAGCCAACGTTTTACCGAAACGTGGCTTAGCATTCCAGAGGAATTTCTCGTTATGACCGTGGTAATGTTGCCAATAAGTAAACGTTTGAGAAATTGCGTCCAGCTGCTCGGCGCGTAGCTGTAAGTTTTCTGATTTGGGTGGCATCTAAGTTTTCCTCTTGCATGACTGAGAACTTTTGCGCAATGCTGGAGTATCATGCTCGCGTAACATCTTGGCTAGAGTTTGCGGATGTGCAATATAACAATAGTCTCCTCGGCGTTGCCACTCAGCAAAAATAATTTCATCATGATGACGCAGAAAATCCGCACAGATGATATTGCGATCTAAAAATAACTTAATTAGCGGCCAAAAACGATAATCTAAATATATATTTTCTACTACGATTACACTACGAATGATTTTACATAAATTATTTCGCGCCGAAGTAACATTATCAGGCAAAATATCAATACCATAAAGCGTCGACATGGCTCGCAGTAGTTGTGCGGCTAATGCGTCGCCTGAATGCGTATGCGAACGAAGATGATTCAACCGTCGGCGCAAAATCTCACACAAAAAGTTACCGGTGCCACAGGCGGGATCTAAAATTGTATGCTTTAGATTCACGGCGGCGCAATCAACTTGATCACACATTTTTTGGACTAGAAAATTGGGCGAAAAAACCTCGCCGTATTGTTTCACTCTCTCACTCGTCTGAATGAGCTGCGCATGCCTCATAACGTTAGTTTTCCAAGCGGACGTATTTTGTTAGCCAATCATAAAATCCGTCAGCCGTCGTATATGCCGCGGTGTCGGCGCTATCATTTGCATCGAGAAAATCAACAATTTCGCCATCGCGATAAACAATAAAACTCGGATAGAATCGGACTGCGCTGGCAAGACCGCTACTGCGTAGCTCAGAAAATGGAATTTCAAAAAAAGTTACGGAATGTTTTTCGCTCAGATCCAAGAGGATTTTTCTTAAATTAGTCGCCGTAACACAATTGGGCTGTGAAACGAAAAGCCCGAAATTATGCTTGCTTTCAATTAAATCTTTTAATTTGTCGGCAGAAATTGTCTGAATACCCGCAGCCGATTCGTCGGAAATATTTTCCGTTGAAATACGGTCAAAAGTAATTTTGCGAAAGTTATTAAACAAGATAACGAGCGTAAAAACTAAAACGGTGCAGGCAACAATGATCGACATCGCAATAATAAGTCGGTTCTGCAGGCGAAGTTCTGCACGAGGCTGATCTTGGTCAGTTGTGACTGGTTGCGATTCGAGAGTTTTACTTTGATTCAGGTTTTTCATGCAGTACCTCGAAATCTATATCGTGATACGGAATTTTCCAAAAATCGTAAACTGTTTTGCCGTTGCGTGTAGTCTTGACTGCAATATTATTTTCGCCGTCATATGACCAGTAGGCGCCGACGTTGTAAATTTTATTCTCATCCCAACCGAGCGACGTCAAAAGATTTTTGGTCATGCCAGCGTATCCACCACCGCCACACATCAGGAAAATAGTTTTGTCTTTCGGGAATAAATCTTCGAGAATTTGCATTGATTCGTCGTAATTAGCGCGATAGCTACCGTCGGATTGCTGCGTGAACAAAGTTTTGCCCTGGTAACTGTCGCCGACTTCTTCTGGTAGGCCAGTAACGTTAACAAGATAAGGATAAGGTACAACTTCAAAACCTTTAATATAACCAGAAAGATAGGAATCACCGCCGATCGCTTCGTAATTGCCGGGATCCTTCAACATACGCATATCGCGATAGACGACATCGCTACGACCTAAATATTGGTCGATGGTAGATTCGTTGATGTTTTTGTCTATACCGAATTGCTCGCCGCGCACACCATCGGATAGTTCTGGTGCTGGAAGGACGACTTCTTGCACGGAGTCGCGAATAATGAACGAGCCGATCAAGGCTGCCGTCAAAATAATCACTGCAACGACTAGACCGATAATCAACGCGCGAATTGGAGTTGGGGTTTGATAAGGATTTTGCTTTGTCATAAGCTTATTGTATCAGAAAACTAGAGAAAGTCTACTGATTGTGAAGGCTGAAGTCTAATTGAGAGAGTTAACGAAAATTAGTCTTCCATTTCCATTCTATCTGTGATATAATAACGAGTGTTGGCATGTTGGGCCGGTAGCTCAGCTGGTTAGAGCACGAGCCTCTTAAGCTTGGTGTCGTGGGTTCGAGTCCCACCCGGCTCACCATAGAAAGGACCTCATCTTCGGATGAGGTGTTTTCTATGGTTGTGATAATCGGCTTAGGCGCAATGTGTATAGTTAGTTTTCTGTCGCTTCGCGCCAGAAAAGCCTGCGCATTCTCGGAAATGATAGTAAACTCTCATTACTCTCAAATGCTTGTCTTTTCGTGCGGAGCGGTAGCGCCTATAACGACGGTCATCTTATTTGGGATGGCAATAGTACTTATCTTTGGGCGTCTCCTACGAATCATGAAACGGAGCTTCAACGCGCATATCGCCTCCACTTTGATGCATCTATAGTCAACCCGTCCGCCAACCATAACCGCTGGGTCGGTTTTTCTCTCCGCTGTCTAGTACGGTAGGGATAATGGTATGGATTAGCATTTCAAATCGACAGTATCGATAGCAAAGATGGAGGTAAGATATTCAGTCTTTATGTAAATTGGATGTTTTGAGGCTTTTGCGGTAGTTTTCTGACATTTTTGTCATGTTGAAGATTTAGAATATTATACATATTATAGTATATGTAATGGACAATTATTTAGAAGTTGTAAAAACAGCAGCGGTTTTCTTCCCTTTTATTGCTTTGCTGCTTAGTTTGCCTTTTCTACTGAGTCAATATCATAAATACGGAGCAGTTTCGTTTTGGAAGGCGTGTTTGATTTATACGTTTGTATTTTATTTATTGTGCGCATATTTCTTAGTGATATTACCACTTCCCGACGTTCAAGAAGTCGCTAAAATGGCTACTCCACGTATGCAGCTAATGCCATTTCAGTTTTTGATTGATTTCTTCACACATTTACCAAGTAATTTTCTGAATCCGCATGATATTTTCAAGATTTTTACGACGTCGTACTTTTTTGTACCGGTTTATAATATTTTATTGACCTTGCCGTTTGGGATTTTTCTGCATTATTATTACCGTTTTGATCTGAAGAAGACAATTATATCGAGTTTTCTGCTGAGTTTGTTTTTTGAGCTCACGCAACTGAGCGGATTGTATTTTATTTATCCGCGCGGATATCGATTGTTTGATGTTGATGATTTGATTTTGAATACACTGGGCGGAGCTTTGGGGTATTTGATCGCTAATCCGCTAATCAAAATCTTGCCCAGCGTGGATTCAATTAACGCTTCGGCGAGACAGAAGGCAAAAGTTGTATCTGGACTGAGAAGAACGCTAGCACTCGTACTGGATTTCGTCTTGTATCTAATTGTGTCGGTAATTTTATATTTGATATTGCCGGAAACAATGAGCGGACAGTTAATTATGGTGCTAGCAGCGGCGATTTATTATTTTTTGACACCGTTATTATTACGCGGTAGTACGCCGATGCAGAAGTTTCTCAATTTAACTGTGGTTGATCCGAATAATCAATATAGTTTCTGGCGGGTGTGGCTGCGGCGCGGATGTTTTCTGCTGATTTATTTGGTTGCGCCGGACTTAGGACTGACACTCCTGCAATCCCTGGCAGAACACGGAACGCTGTGGGGCTTGATATTATTATCTTATGTCGGGTTGTATTTGTTTTTGATAATTGTGACGGGTTTTAAGTGTTTATTTACGACGAAGCCGTTACTATATGAAAAAATAAGTCGGACGAGATTAGTGAGCGCGCTAGAAAGTTAGCGAGAGAAAATTGCTAGATATAAATAAGAGATGGTTTGTAGTATAATATAGATATGAAGGTGCAAGAAAATGTATCAATTGCGGAAATGACGACCATGCGACTAGGCGGATTGGCGCGCTATGTAGTGGAAATGACGCAACCAGAGGAGATTACTGAGGGTTATAAATTTGCGGAGAGGAAAAATCTGCCGACTTGGATTATGGGTGGCGGGGCGAATACTTTGGGCCGAGACGAAGGTTTTGATGGCGTAATATTACTGAATCAGCTCAAAGGGATTAAGATTTTACAGCAAGATGAAGAAACACTGATTTTGCGCGCGATGAGCGGCGAGGTTTGGGATGATCTTGTGAAATACGCTTGCGAATTAGGCTATTCTGGAATTGAGGCGATGAGTGCGATACCAGGGACGGTGGGTGCGGCGCCAGTGCAGAACATCGGTGCTTATGGACAAGAAGTATCTCAAGTGATCGAATCAGTCGAAGCTTACGATCGGCGGACTGGGGAGTTTGTAACTTTGGATGAATCTGAGCTTGAGATGGGCTATCGGCATACGCGATTTAATTATGGTAAAGATGCGGGTAGGTTTTTTATTGTGGCCGTGACAATTAAATTATATAAAAAGCCGATGCAGGCGCCGTTTTATAATAGTTTGCAACGGTATATTGATAACCACCAAGAAACGGATTTTTCGCCGATGAATATTCGGAAAATGGTCAGCATAATTCGTGCAGAAAAATTGCCAGATCCGGCGAAAGTCGCGAGTGCAGGAAGTTTCTTTAAGAATATTTACTTAGATAAAATAAAAGCCGATCAGGCGGAAGCGCAAGGTATTCCGCTCTGGCGTAGTGAAGATGGCAAGGGAAAAATTAATTCGGGTTGGCTGATCGAGCAATGTGGATTGAAGGGGAAATTATTACATGGTATGCGCGTGAGCGACAAGGCAGCGCTAGTTTTGATTAATGAAAGCGCAGAGAGCTATACTGATCTTGCAAAAGCGCGGAACGAAATTATCGAAACGGTGGTGCAGAAGTATGGTTACGTGCTCGAACAAGAGCCGGTGGAGGTTGTATAAATGAAAGAATTGAATGGAGCAGAGCTAGCGGGCTATATAAAAGAAAATCAAGCGCATCTCGTGCGTAGCTTGCGAGTGCGAAAGATGCAGCCGAAACTGATTATCCTGCGCAACTCGGATAATCCGGTGATTACGAAGTACGTACAGCTGAAAATTCGCTACGGCGAAGATATTGGCGTGGTGGTCGAGGACTGGCTGCGTGAGGATTTAGTGCAGGCAATTCACGAAGCAAACGAAGACAAAAGTGTACACGGGATAATTGTACAGCTGCCACTACAAGGTGAGCGGGACGTTTCAGGAATTGTAAATCAAATTGCGCCAGATAAGGACGTGGATGGATTGGGCGAAAAGGCGAAATTTGATTCAGCGACGGCGACGGCGATTAATTGGCTGTTGGCGGGATATAATATCGAGCTTGATAATAAAATGATTGCCTTAGTCGGGCGCGGGAGATTAGTCGGCGGGCCGCTCGAACGGATGTGGAAGAATTCGGGATACGATGTGACAGCTTTTGGGCATGATAGCGATTTAAATGAATTAGTAAAATACGATGTGATTGTCTCAGCGACGGGAGTGCCGCATTTGATTCAGCCGAAAATGGTAAAACCGGGCGTAGTGATTGTCGATGCTGGCACAGCGAGTGAAGACGGCGTTTTAGTCGGAGATGTGAGCGACGAAGTACGCGAATTAGAGACTGTCGCAGCAATCACGCCAAAAATCGGCGGCGTCGGCCCTCTGACAGTGAGTGCGTTGTTTGAGCATGTTTTAACCGCAGCAAATGCGGAATCGTAGAGGGCTATTGGTAGTCTGAAATATTGATTGATCAACTGTTTTAACTTAATTCCCCGAAGTGCTATCTTCGGGGAATTTCCGTGGACTAAATCTGTCGTGCCAATTCACAAATGGCGTCGATGACTTTTTCTTTGCCTAGGCTGGCGTCGATGCAGAGATCGTAATTTTGCGGATCACCCCACTTTTGACCGGCAACCATGGCGTAATAATCGGCGCGGTTTTTGTCGGCGCGCTCAAGGTTTTTGCGGGCGGATTTTTCGTCGTCGTTGTACATCTCAATAAGATTCTGTGCACGGAAATCTTTTGGAGCGTAGATGAAGACACGGAGAAGTTTCGGCTGATTGCGCAGAACATAATCGGCTGCCCGCCCGACAATCACACAGCTTCCCTGCTTGGCGATTTCTTTCAAGATAGCATCTTGTGCTTCAATCGCGTATTTCGCCGGCGCAGTAGTCAGATATAGCTCCTTGGAAATTTCTTCACCGTCGTTACTATTGACTTTGCGGATATATTTTTTGTCGAGACCACTTTCTTGAGCAGCAAGGGCGGTGAGCTCCTTATAATAATATGGGATATTGAGCTTCTGAGCGACAAGTTCACCAATTTTCTTCCCTTGCGAGCCATGTTCGCGCGCGATCGTGATAATGACGCCAGCATGAGACGACTTAATCACAGAGGAGGCCTTTGCTGTTACTTTGACATCTTGACCCAGATGGCGGAAGTAAACGACAGCAAGCGAGATCGCAATAATCGCACCAAGAATATCGGCGATTGGGGCTGCCCAGAGGATTCCGGTAATATTATTCATGATATTTGGCAGAATAATCACTAGGGGTACGAAAATGACAATATCGCGAGAAAGCGAAACAATCGTCGCCTTCAAAGGTTCGCCGACAGCTTGGAAGAAAATCGAAATCACCTTAATCACGCAAGTTAGCGTTACTAATGACAGGAAAATGCGAAAAGTCAGCGTAGCAAACTGCATATATAGCCCTGGGTTGTCGGAATTTGAGCCAAAGATATTAATAATTAATTCGGGGCATAGCTCGAAGATCAGAGTTGCAACCAAGCCGACAATGACGGTCGCCATAATACATTTGCGGAAAGTTTCGCGGACGCGATCATGTAGGCCAGCGCCAATGTTGTAGCCAAGAATTGGCTGCGCACCAATGATGATTCCCATCGCAATACTCAGGACGATCGTGAAAACTTTCATACAAATTCCGATAATCGCCAGCGGATCATTCGCGCCATATTCCGACTTGGCACCGAACTGCGCCAGCATATTATTGCAGGCCATTGAAATGACAACGATTGAAAGCTGGGTGATTAAAGTCGAGATACCAAGCTTGGCGACACTCACGAGAACTTCTTTTTGAGGCTTGAAACTGTGAAGAGTAATTTTGAAGGTTTTGGTATGGGTGAGATAAACCAACGAAATAATCAGGGTCAGGATTTGCCCGGTAACAGTCGCCCAGGCGGCGCCTTGGATGCCCCAGTTCAGCGCGAAGATAAAAATCGGATCAAGGATAATGTTGGTCAGCGCGCCAGCTACAGTAGCGATCATCGCAAAAGTCGGCGAGCCGTCAGCGCGAATTACGGAGTTGAGCATGTATCCGAGCATGTAAATCGGAAAAAATGACAAAATAATATAAAAATACTGGCGAGCGTAGAGGATATTGTCGGCACTGGCGCCAAAGGCACTGAGGATATTATCACAGAAAACAAATCCTAGAACAACTAAAACAAGGCTGAGGATAAAAACTACTAGAAAACTACCGCCAACGGCACGATGAGCGTTTTTCGTATCCTGACGCCCTTGACAAATTGAGAGATAGGCCGCCGTACCGTCACCAAACATTCCAGAAAGCGCCACGGCCACTAACGTCAGCGGAAAAACGATTGAAGTCGCCGCATTACCGACCGCACCCAACCCTTCTGTAGTGCCATGACCAATAAAAATCTGATCGACAATGTTATACAGCGAAGTGATTAGCATTGCCAGAATACACGGAATAGCAAATTTGAGCAATAATTTGCCGATCCTCTCTTGACTTAAATATTTATTTTCTGTATTCCCCATCAAAAAAATCTCCTTTCTGGAACTTGATATTGTGTCCACTCTCAGAGCTTTTTGCTACTTTTAGATATAGCCTAGTTTTGAGAAAGACGTAAAATCGACGATTATACGCTTAATAAAGCTGGGTCAACTCGTCATATTTTAACATAAAATTTTCTGGAAGGTATAGTTTATATTGTCAAAATTACAACACGAGTATAGCGGATCTTCTAACAGCGAAAGTGTTCAATTACGTTTCAACATAACGGTGAAGGCTTCGGAGGGGATGTCAATTTTGCCGAAGCGTTTCATGCGGGCTTTACCTTTTTTCTGCTTTTCGAGGAGTTTGGCTTTGCGATCACGGTCGCCAGTGTGAATTTTGACCGTAACGTCTTTGCGATAGGCGCCGATCGTCTCGCGAGCAATGATGCGAGCGCCGATAGCAGCCTGGAGGGCGACTTCGAAATTCTGGCGCGGGATGACTTCTTTAAGCTTCTTGGTAATGGCGCGACCTAGAGCGTCGGCTTCGCTGCGATGACACATCAGACTAAGCGCATCGATCCGATTACCAGCAACTAGGAAATCCAACCGGACGAGATCATCAGCCCGGTAATCGGCGATTTCGTAGTTGAAACTGGCATAGCCGGAAGTGACGGATTTGAGCTGGTCATAAAAGTCGGTCAAGAGATTGGCCATCGGCGCATCGAAATCAATCACGGCGCGGTCTTCGATATAGCTGAGATTAGTCTGATGACCGCGTTTTTCATTGATAAGATTGAGAACGCCGCCAATCATGTTTTGCGGCAAGATAATTTCGCCTTTAACCCAAGGCTCGCGGATTTCGGCAATCAGCGACATGTCTGGGAGATCAGCAGCGGAACGGATATTAAGATCCGTACCATCGTTTAGTGTGACTTCGTAATTGGTTGATGGATTCGTAATAACGAGATCGAGGTTGAACTCGCGCTCAAGACGCTCACGGATAATGTCCATGTGCAAAAGTCCAAGGAAGCCAATTCGCAGACCGAAGCCAAGCACGGGCGAATTTTCCGGCTCAAAAACAATTGCTGAATCAGACATAGCAAGCTTCTCAACGGCATCTTTCAGATCTTGGTATTGATCGTTGGAAACTGGGAAAAAGCCGGCATAGACGAACGGAAGGACGTTCTTATAACCAGGCAGAGGCTCACTCGCGGGCGATTTCGCGAGAGTGACCGTATCGCCGACTTTAGCCTCGCGGGTAGTCTTAAGATTCGTGACGATATAGCCAATTTCACCTTCTTGGAGACTGGCGCGCGGAGTCATCTTCGGCGTTAGGGCGCCAACTTCGAGGGCGAGGCCATCGGTATTTGTCGCCATCATTTTGATTTCGGAATTCCTCGGAATTTCGCCGTCAAAAATTCGCACATAAAGCACGACGCCGCGATAATCGTCGAAGTAAGAATCGAAAATCAGAGCCTTGGTAGTGGTGGATTCGGAGGTCTGGCGATCGCGCTGCTCTGGCGACGGAGCGCTCTCAATAATGCGATCAAGGACTTTGTCGATGTTGTAGCCGGTTTTAGCGGAGACGGGGATGATTTCTTCAGGCTTGCAACCAAGCAGATTGATAATTTGCGCGCTAACTTTGTCGACGTCGGCAGCTGGAAGGTCGACTTTATTAATCACCGGAATAATATAGAGGTCTTGCTCGAGCGCGAGATAAACATTAGCGAGAGTCTGCGCCTGGATCCCCTGCGTCGCGTCAACAACCAAGACCGCCGCTTCGACCGCTTGGAGCGAACGCGAAACCTCGTAGGAAAAATCGACATGCCCCGGAGTATCGATCAAGTTGAGTTGGTAACCTTTCCAGTTCATCTGGACGGGTGCAAGTTTAATTGTAATCCCCTTCTCACGTTCAAGGTCCATCGAATCGAGCAATTGCGATTTCATTTCACGCGTCGAAACCGTGCCAGTTAGCTCCAGCATACGATCGGCGATCGTAGATTTACCATGATCAATATGCGCAATAATGCAGAAATTCCGAATCTTCGCAGTGTCCATAATTTATTTATTATAACACATTATTATAACACATTTTTGGAGAATTATTATATAATATCAGATATGAAGGTTATATTGGCGGTTTCGGGCGGAATTGACTCAATGGTAATGCTAGATATCTTAAAAAATGAGGATACCGTGGTGGCGCATTTCGATCACGGAACGAGAGAGTCTGCAAAAGATGATGCGGAGTTTGTGCAACGGAAGGCACAGGGTTATCAAAAACTGTTTGCATCGGGTTGTGGGAGATTAGGTGAAAATGCTTCGGAAGAGACAGCGAGAGTGGCACGTTATCGGTTTTTGCGTAAAGCTAGCACGGAAAATGATGGAGCGGCAATTTTTACCGCACATCATCTGGACGATCTCGTGGAAAGCGTGGCAATTAACTTGCTACGCGGAACTGGCTGGCGAGGCTTGGCCGTATTAGATACACCAGACATATGCAGGCCGTTTCTCGAGCCAGAAATCATGCCCGATAATTTGCAAAATTTAGTCCCCTTCGATAAAAAGGCGATTCGAGAATATGCTGCGCAGCATCGAATTACTTATCGGCAGGATCCGACAAATCAGGAAGACCATTATCTGCGGAATCGAGTACGCGAAAGATCGCGCGATCTGCCTCAGAAAGTGGAACTATATCAATTATGGCAGAGACAGAAAAAGTTGAAGCGCGAAATCGATCGAATTGTTGCGGAAATTCTGCCGGCTGAGTATGAACCGTGGCAGAGAGGATGGTTTCGGGAGCTGAATGAAAAAGTGGCGCTGGAGCTTTTGCGCGCGGGGACTTTGCGAGCGGGGATTCGGGCGACGAGGCCGCAGCTGGAAAATTTTCGTCAGGCGATTTTGAACTATCCGTCAGGGAGATATTTTAATCTGCCAGGAGACCATTTAATCAAGCTGTCGAAAACGGAATTTTATCTGGAGGGAGATTAAAAGTCATTTCCGTGATACTAAAGTATGCTATAATGGCATAAATTAACGTGGAGTCGAATCATGATTACAAAAGCGATTATTCCGGTGGCTGGTTGGGGCACGCGAAGATTGCCGATCACGAAGATTATTGAGAAATCGATGTTGCCAGTTGGAAATCGTCCCTTGGTTGATTATTCTGTGCAGGAGTTGATAGGCGTCGGCGTAACGGATATTTATATGATTATTTCGAACGTCGAGCCGTGTCAGGTGCGGGCTTTTTATCATGACAATGTGGCGTTGAACCAATATTTAATCGATCGCGGCAAGGAAGATCGCTTGCATCTGGCGAAGACTTTGCCGGATAATGTCACGATACATTATATTACGCAAGATCCGGCAGGTAAGTATGGGACGGCGGTGCCGATCGCGATGGCGGTAGAAGAGTATAATATTAATGAGCCAGTGTTGGTATTTATGGGCGATGATTTTATCTGGAATCCTAGGGGTGAATCGTCAGCGCAGTCATTATTGAATATTGTGCAAAATGCGGACGAATCGTCGATTTTGGGCGTGGAAATTCCACGCGAACAAGTCGATAAATACGGAGTGTTTTCGGTGGAAAATGGATTATTAACTGGCGTGATAGAGAAGCCAAAAGTGGAAGATGCGCCGTCAAATTTGATTAATGTAAGTAAATATCTAATGTCGCCAGCACTTTTGCAGGAAATTGTTGAATATGTAAAGACGCATGATTTCGGACCAAAGGATCAAGAGTATGTCGTGACCGATCCGATCGATTCGTATATTGAGAAAGGCGGAATTATGCGCGTCGCGACGACGGGCGGCGAATACCTCGACGGCGGAAGCGTGAGTGGTTGGCTACATGCAAATAATGTCGTGTGTGGAAATTAATTATTCACCTCATGATATAATTGTGTGATATAATGAGAACATGAGCAGAGAATCGAAAGACCCAACTTATCAGGAAGCAATCGGAAAATTAGTTGAAAAACTACGCACGGAAAAAGGCTGGACTCAGGCGCAATTAGCACAGGCGGTTGGCACGAGCCAATCAGCCATTCATCGCATTGAAAAGGGACGTCAAAACGTCTCGCTGGAAATTACAAAGAAGCTGTCGCGGGCGCTGGGTGGGCAAATCTTGTCTATTAATGATACTTCTTCGCAGAGCTACCGGATTAATGGCGGACACGAATTGCATGGCGAAGCGACGATTAATACAAGTAAAAACGCTGCTGTGGCACTACTTTGTGCGTCTTTATTAAACTCTGGTACGACGAAATTACGCCACGTAGCGCGGATCGAAGAAGTGTTTCGGATCATCGAAGTACTGGAGTCGATTGGCGTAAAATGCCACTGGACAAATAGTAACCGTGATCTGGAAATTATACCACCAGACGAATTACAGATGCAAAATATGAACATCGAGGCGGCGCGCAAGACGCGGTCGATTTTGATGTTCATGGGGCCGCTTTTACATAAGTTTAAGAGTTTTCGATTGCCTTATGCCGGAGGTTGTACTCTAGGGACGAGGACGATTGAACCACATCTCCGAGCGTTGTCAGATTTTGGTCTGAGGGTTGATGCGACGAATTGCAGCGGGTTTTATGAGGCGACAGTCGAAGCGCAGCATCCATCGAAATCACGTTTACGAGAAGCGCGGTCGATTGAGGAGGTGCATATGCTTTATCCGCCGAAGCGCATCGTCTTGATTGAGCGTGGTGATACTGTAACAGAAAATATTTTAATGGCAGCGGCACTCTATCCGGGCGAAACGACAATCATTGGCGCATCTTCGAATTATATGGTGCAAGATTTATGTTTCTTTTTAGAGAAAATCGGAGTCAGAATTAAAGGAATTGGCACGACGACACTAAAAGTACGCGGTTGCAATGAAATCCATACTGATATTGAATATTCCCCGGCCGAAGATCCGATCGAAGCGATGTCATTTATTGCAGCAGCATTGGTCACGAAGTCGAATCTGACCTTGCGACGAGCGCCGATTGAGTTTCTGGAAGTGGAACTCGAAGTACTGAAAAGCATGGGTGCACGCATTGATCGATCGCCAGAATATTATAGTACAAATGGACGGACACGTTTGGTTGATTTGAAAATTCATAAGTCGATTTTAAAAGCGCCGACCGACAAAATTGCACCGATGCCGTTCCCTGGTCTGAATATTGATAATTTGCCATTCTTCTCAGTGATCGCTGCGACTGCAAAGGGTCGGACATTGATCCATGACTGGGTGTTTGAAAATCGGGCGATTTATATTACCTATCTCGAGAATTTGAATGCAAAGATCGAATTATTAGATGCACACCGCGTTTACGTCGAAGGCCCAACGAATTGGCGGGCGGCGGAATTAGTAGCGCCGCCAGCTCTGCGCCCGGCGGTTGTAGTCTTGATCGCAATGCTGGCGGCGCCGGGTACATCGATTCTGCGTAATGTTTATTCAATTAATCGTGGTTATCAAGATTTTGCAGCGCGGTTAAATAAGCTTGGTGCTGACATTAAGCCACTTTTGCAGATTTAGCGATTACATATAGGAAATCTAAGGTTCCGTTCTGAGCGTATTGATTGTAAAAAATACTTGCTTGCTAACAGATATAAGTTGATTATTTTTTGAGCTTATGCTTGTGGTTTTTGAAATTTTTGTTATATGATGAGCGTATCCTCCTCAACGGCACGGATAGTAGCGTAATGCGCTAGGAAACTATTATCCGCGCTTATACGGCGGCAAATTTGAGAAAGAAGTTATGGTATGAAAGAGCGGAGGATGCTATAATATAACTAACAAAGGAAGGTAATATGACAAAGAAAGCTACGAAAGAGACCGCGACAGAAGATACCGGCAAGAAACAAGCCCTAGATCTCGCAATCCAACAAATCACTAAGCAGTTTGGTACGGGGTCGATCATGAAACTAGGTGAATCTCGTAAAATTGATGTTGAACTCCTACCTTCTGGATCGTTATCGCTTGATTTAGCTTTGGGTGGAGGTTATCCGAAAGGTCGCATTATCGAGATTTATGGTCCAGAATCTTCCGGCAAAACGACTTTGGCGCTGCATGCGATTGCGGAAATCCAGAGGCAGGGTGGGCAGGCGGCGTTTATCGACGCTGAACATGCACTCGATCCAGCGTATGCAAAGAAAATCGGCGTCGATACGGATAACTTGTTTATTTCGCAGCCAGATAATGGCGAGCAAGCGCTTGAAATCACCGAGACTTTAGTGCGCAGTGGGGCGGTGGATCTGATTGTGGTTGATTCCGTGGCAGCGCTGGTACCACAGGCTGAGATTGACGGCGATATGGGCGATGCGCAAATGGGTTTACAGGCACGTCTAATGTCGCAAGCGATGCGCAAACTGACCGGTATCATTTCGAAATCGAAGGCGACGGTGATTTTTATTAACCAGATCCGAATGAAAATCGGCGTAATGTTTGGTAATCCGGAGACGACTACTGGCGGTAATGCATTGAAGTTTTACGCTTCGGTACGGATGGATATTCGGCGTATCGGCCAGATCAAAGATGGCGACAATATCGCAGGCAATCGCACAAAAGTGAAGATTGTAAAGAATAAGATTGCGGCACCCTTCCGTACAGCAGAATTTGATATTATGTATAATGAAGGGATTAGCAAGATTGGCGACGTATTGGACCTAGCCGTGCAGTATGGGATCGTAGACAAAGCGGGAGCGTTTTTGAAATATAAAGGTGAAACGATTGCGCAAGGCCGTGAAGCAGCTAAGGCACTGTTGCGCTCTGATCCGGCATTACTAGCAGAAATTGATCATCAAGTGCGAATTGCGGCAGATTTAATCCCCGAAGATGATGCACCAGTTGTAGTAAAAGAGAGTAGCGAAAAAAGAGTAAGCGACGAAACCGAATCTGATAAGTAAAACTAGGACTTACAAAGATTGTAATAATGCTAGAAATTGAATCTCTCAAGCAGAATGATAAGGCTGATTCCGAAAGAACTTCGGGAGAGGATTTGGAGGCATTATTACGGCGCAAGGAAACGGAAGCGATCTATGGGTCTGATGAGGATGTGGGCGGGCCCATAGGCGACATGGAGTGGGGGGATTTTTTTGCTGAGGCAAATACCTATACAATTACAAAACTAACCCCAGGCGTGCGGGATCCGAATCGTGTCAATGTGTTTTTAGATGGAAATTTTGCGTTTTCGCTTGATATCACTCAAGTAGTAGACTTAGATGTAAAAGTCAAACAAAAAATCGATCCAGAACGACTAAAGTTATTACAAGATGCTTCGGAATTTAGCAAACTGTATCAGCGGACGCTAGAGTGGGTTTTGACGCGGCCACATTCCGTGCGAGAAACGCAAGATTATCTAAAACGACGCAAGTTAAAACGTATTCAACTCAACCGCCAACGTGCGCGCGAAGAAAAACGTCCGTTACCAGAGTTGCGTGATGATATTATGACACAAGTCGTAGAGCGTTTAATAGAGAAAGGTTACGTAAATGATCAGAAGTTTGCAAACTTTTATGTTGAGAATCGTTACGTACGGCGCGGAATCAGCCAAAAACGTTTACGCATGGAATTGCGACGTAAAGGGGTAAAAGAGGAAGAAGCAAAAATCGCTCTCGAAAATATGGAGCGCCCTGAAGAAGAAGAAATTTTGAAAGTCATCAAAAAGAAGCGTAAAAAATATAATGATTTTATGCTGGTCTCTTATCTAGTGCGTCAAGGTTTTGATTTTCAGAAAGCTAAAACAGCAGTAGAAAATTATAAACCAGACGATGATCAGCCGACATGGTAGCGGGAGAGATTGGACAGTATGCTGCTGTTGGGCTTATGTTTCTTCTGGAGTTTCTTTCTTCGTTACGAGTTCTGGCTCACGAAATGGATTAACGAAATTTGGCACAAAATCAGCCGCGGGAGTATTAGCAATTACAACCTTCTTGAGTTTATCGTACTCATCCTTGACGATTACTTCGTAGTCATTTACTTCGATAATAGATTTGCGCGAGATCGTCAGCTCAGGATCGAAGAAAGATTTTATGGCTGGACGCTGAACAATCAATTGTTGTACCTCCCAACCCGAAGCATCGAGAATATAATCCGTAACCCTGCCGAGCTTGGACTTCTTCTTCGTAACCACTTTGAGACCATTAAGTTCAAAATTCAGCTCCAGTATATCGCGTAGTCGCATGACTTCTTCACTATCAACGAGCTCATCAATTGAGTCGATAATGACCCCTACACGAGAAAATTCACGAATACTCCCAATCGGCAGAAGATCGCCCACCTCATCGCGAATGAGGGCTCCTTCTACACGTATTGCAATCACTTTGAGCAAGTTTGGATCAATAATTAGCTGAGAAATCCGCGCTATTTCCCCGCCAACATGCAAGCTCAAGATTGGAAAATGTAAGAGTGAGGATGCAGTAATTAGCATATGATTATTATAGCATAAAACTTTGCTTTTATACCGTATAATTGCCACGCTCGGAAAGGAAAACTTATTCTCTTTTCGTTCGTTACTCTTTGTTATAGCGCAATCAACGAATCGCGCCAAGAAGCTGGATAGTCTGGTAAGCCGAGAAGTATCGACACTGTAGCTGCAATATTAGTAAGGCCAGCATCGCTCAGCTTCGCAGATTTATATTGCCGTGCGTTATCAGTATTATCGTAGAAAATACACGGGACAGGATTCGTTGTATGTGAAGTGCGTGGGATGCCGTCTTTGTCGATGAGCTCTTCGGCATTACCATGGTCAGCCGTAATGATCATCATACCGCCAAGTTCATCAATTTTTTTGGCAAGCCGGGCTAATTGAATATCGATCGCTTCCATTGCTACGATTGTTGGTTCGAGCTCGGCAAAGTGACCAACCATATCGCCACCCGGATAATTAATCCGGACGAAGCGAAATTGGTCGAGGTTCTCGAGAACAACATCAGTAGTTTCAGCGGATTTCATCCACGGACGGGTATTGAAAGGCATGGCGTCTGAGGCGATTTCAATGTGCTCTTCGAGCGGAGCTTTTTTATAACTATTGCCATTAAAATAGTATGTGATGTGGCCGAATTTGACAGTTTCGGAAATAGCAAGCTGCGAGATTTTGTTTTGTCCGAGAAAAACGTTGAGCGGGGTCTCGATTTGAATCGGCGGCACGAGAATATTCTGCGGCACGTGACGATCGGAATCATATTCAGTCAGCGCCGCGAAAAAGACTTTTGGTGCGGGGTTTTTCTTGCCGTCAATTTTCGTATGTTTCGAGTCGGTTTTTTCAGAATCGCTAGAATTAGCTTCTGACCTCTTGGGGCTATAATCTGCGCTCGAGACACGATCGAATTTATCGAAATTCTCTTCCGTAAAAGCCCGAGCAATCTCAATGGCACGATCGGCACGAAAATCGTAATAAATGAAGGCATCGCCGTCGCAAACCGGCCCGACCGGAACGGTGCCATGCGCAGCGCTAGGCGAAGACTGCTTGGCTTTGATTGAGCGTACAGCAAGCGGAGTCTTGGCCGCAGCATTTTCGACGACGACAAAGGCCGGTAAATACTGATCCTGAATTTGAGGATCTTCGCGGCGGAAAGTTTCAATCGCTTCTGTGGCGGAAGTAAAAGTACGCGGAGCTTGACCATGGACCATCATATCCCAGCCCAGCTTCACCATATCCCAATCATTTTCGTAACGATCAGCGACCGCGACCATACGCCCAGCGCCAGAAGCAATCCGGAAATCAGCATCTTCAAATTGGCTGCAGAATTTTTCAATACGCTCAATATACTTCGGCTCGGACTGAGGCGCAACATCGCGACCATCAAAAACACAATGGATACGGATCGTGCGGACACCTTCGCTATATGCGCGTTGAATCATTTGCTCGAGATGCGCAATATCACTATGTACGCCGCCGTCGGAAAAAATTCCAGAAAAATGCAGCATACCATTATTATCTTTAATATATTTAATGGCATTTTTCCAAGCCTTAGTCTGCCAAATATCGCCAGTCTGGAAGGCGGCTTCGATCCCAGCAATCCCCTGTTTGATAATCTGACCAGCACCGAGCGCGTTGTGGCCGACCTCGGAATTACCCATTTGTCCCGGCATAATACCAACCGCTTCGCCAGAGGCTGCCAGTGGAATGTTGAGGTATTTAGACATTGCCATATCGAGAAATTCAGTATGAGCTTGGCGGACGGCGTTGCCGCTACGGCTGGTAGACAATCCGACTCCGTCCATTACTACAAGAACGATTGGACCGTCATAATGCAACTTTTTCATCTTTACCTTTCTATTATGTTTTCTTATACACTATAAGTTGTAATTTGGCAACTATTGTGAGTCGCTTCCATAAATAATATTATAGCACAGACTAGTGCTACGGGATATTGCAATTCTGTAGTGTTACCGCGCTACGCAACGAACTCCAAAACCATAGATACGTATATACGGCGAGGATGGATCCGTCTCCGAATTTTCGACCGTAAGACTAAGCCCAGAGTGATCATAAATGCCGGTGCCAGACCGAGAAGACCAGTAGCGCATAAGATCACCTGCATTAATATGACCATAGTAAGTAAAAAGACCGCTACGCACAAAGAAAAGAGGAGCTTGGGCGATATCATAAGTAGGACTGGATGAAGAAATTGGACTGTTATTTACTCCGTAAGCGCGCAGCAAATAATTAAAACTACCCGAGGTATTATCGCGGTCAGTACCACTGGTAGGCAGCTTCCAGTTTTTTGGACAGATCGAATCTGGCGCCGTTGCTCCGTCGGTTACCTGGCTAACCAAAGTATCGCCGCCGCCATCACCGCCAGCAATAGCGGTGTTCCAAGTATACCAGTTGCCAACTAAGTAATGAGCGTCGAACTCGACGTAGCCGCTAGAATTGGTCTTGAAGATAGGATTGCCACTGGAATCAGTGCGCATGCGGCCACTGGAATCTTTCTCGACGGCAATGGCGTAACCGCCATTGTTGACGAAGAAGTTTGGGTCAGAACTAGCGACGAACCGTACGTTATTGATGCCACCGGTAGTACGATTAGTGGCAATACCGTTTTCATAAATCCAGTCGTTACCAACTTTAACGAAACCAGCGGTCTTACATCCACTAGTCGCTAACCCCTGACCTTCAGTGTTGTTACCGCAGTCAATATCGAGCGTAGGAGTATTAAGGACGTATAGACCCTGCGTCCAAGATCGTTGCGTGCGATGATATTTGCCGGCAGATGAAATTTCAACAAGCGAGGAAGTCGTAGTGAATTGTGGCGTCCAGGAATAAACTGAATGACCGAGATCACTAGTTGCGCTGTTTAGTGGAGAAGCTGAGCCTAGATAGAGCTGTAAATTCTGGCTCATCCAACAGTTGCCGTCGGCGAGTTTCGTCACCCAATAAAAACGTCCGTCACGCGTATCACGCAAGCGTGTAGTATCATGAGTACGCGCAGCGCTACAAATGCTCGAAGTCATCTGCTGCATCGTAGTAATCCCGCTAAAGGTCGCGACCTGCACGGGCTGAGCAACAATAGAAACGACCACACGATTAGAATAAGTCCCTTCGGGCTGGCGCTTATCTACTTTAGCTGCAAAAGAAATATACATTTCTTTCTTCTCGTTAATACTGCCTGCACCATTGCCACTAGAATAAAAGGGGGTGGGTGTCCCAGTGGGCATTGCAGAAAAAACAGTGCTACCACTAGGAGTTTCATTACCAATGTTGTAGCCCCAATGATTCGCCGGCATATTAGTGAAGGCTACGTCATTAGTGACAGACGGAATTGTGTAGCCATTTTCACTGGTCAGATTTGTACTGACGCCCTGCATGGAAAGCGTGTAGGAGCTGACATTTGAAACGTTGGCAGTGATTATTCGATAATAGTATTTTCCAGCGTTTGAATCATCAGAGGCATCAAGTGTTGGACTATCACCCATAATTCTTTCTTGACCAATCGTAATAGAAGCTGAAGCTGGACCTGACGCCGTACTGCTCAGGTGGGTATTTCTAACGCCACTATAGATCGTGGCTGGTGAACCCGCAGTGGCGGCAAAGGTATTAACGGCCGGCACCAACGAAAGTAGGCCAGCGCATAAAAAAGCCGGCGCGAATCCGCGTAACAAGTGAGAAAAGTCAGATTTTAGTATTTTTATTTTTTTCATAATTAACCATGAAAGTGCTGTATATTTTTATTATTGTTTAACATATTCAGATTGTCAAGTAGGAATATTGAGCGGATTTCAGCTATACGGGTGGCATTCTCGCAACTAATCAGTGCGCTGCATAACAGTAATTCCTGCTGAACGCAGTGCAATGTATTAGCACGGAATGCCCAAATCGGTTAAGAAACAAGAGGGCAATCCTTACACAGAAATTGCCCTTTTGTCTTCATCGTAACTTAGCAATTACGGGCGCGGGATTTGCTGAGTAATACAATGAATATTGCCACCGCCAAGCAAGATTTCGCGAGCGTAGATCGGTTCAATAACTTTATTCGGGAATAACTCCTGCAAAGTATCAATTGCGGCCTGGTCATGCTCGTCGTCGAAAGTCGGCAAGATTACTGCACCATTGCAGTTGTAATAATTAATGTAGGAAGCTGGTAAGCGATCACCCTCATTACGCGGGAAAGTACCCTCAACAATATCGACTCCGCCAGATTCTTCTTTGGTAATTGTAATTGGATTTGGAACATGAATCTTAACGATTTCGATTGAACGACCCTGAGCATCGGTTTCATTGGACAAGTAATCGTAAGCAGCCTGAGACCGTTCATGTTGAGGATCTTCTTCATCATCCTCCCATGCTAATACAACCTTACCAGGAGCAACAAACTGACAAATATTGTCAACGTGCCCATTGGTATCCTCATCCATGTAGATACCTTTTGGTAGCCAGAGGACTTTTTCAGCGCCCAGATATTCTTTGAGCATCTCTTCGATCTGTTCCTTGCTCAAATCCGGATTACGCCCTGGATCGAGGAGACATTCTTCGGTCGTCAGAATTGTGCCTTCTCCGTCGGAATGAATCGATCCGCCCTCAAGGACAAAATCGCTGAGACGATAACGGTCAATGTGCTCGATCGCGCACATCTTCGCGGCGACGAAATCATCTTGATCCCAAGGAAAGTATAGACCATTATATAAACCACCCCAAGCATTGAACTTCCAATCGACGCCACGCATGCGGCCTTCATTGTTGATTACGCAAGTCGTACCGCAGTCGCGAATCCACGAATCATCGTTACTAATTTCGACAACTTGAATGTTGGGCATATTCATTTCTAGAACATGGGCGTATTGGCTTTTGTTGACGCCGAGAATGACCGGTTCGTATTTTGCGATCGTTTGGGCGACCTGCTTAAAAACTTCCTGAGCCGGCTTCGCACCGCCGCGCCAGTTGTCTTCGCGTTCTGGCCATAACATGTACGTGCAGCGATGCTCGGCAAGCTCAGACGGCATGTAGAAACCATCAGCTTTTGGAGTGCTATCAATTATGCGCATTTAGTTTTGCTCCTTTCTTGGATTTGGTTGAAACTTTCTTCGTGGAACGAGCGGAGGTCTTGGAAATTCTTCCCTTGCCAACATTCATTACCATCAGCTCGCCGATGACAATCGCGATACAGGCACCAACGATGAGTGGCCACTGATCGGCAAAAGTCGCGAGTTCGAAATCTGGGAAAAGCGTAAAGAAGAGTGAGATTAATAGAAGTATGAACGGAACTACCGCAAAGACAGCAATTTTGAAGCCCCCGCCACTGATCCAATAGCCGTTTTTGACTTTTGGACCTTGTTTGTGCAATTTCCAGAAGGCCATAAACATCGGTAAGTACGACATCAGTAAAGTTACAAGACTGAGCGAGAAGAATTGCCAGAACATATTAGTCAAGCCATCATTGCCGTTTTGCGCTGCAATTTCTGCCACAGCAATTCCGGCCACAGAAATTATTAGAGCGACGACACCAGTCCAGATCGAGACGACGTAAGGAACGCCAGCCTTGTTGCGCTTAGCCCAAGATTTCGGGAAAGTACCGTCTTCGGCAGCATAGGCGATGACTGAGTTCACGCCGAAGCTCCATGAAGAAATGTTGGCAATGAGCGTATAAATAAACATACCGCCGACAATTACCATAATCGCTTTGATGAGGCCAGCCGAAAAGCCGAGCGTATTCATGAGAATATCATAACTGTCGAGTAGGCCAGAATTCGTCTGGAGCTCTTCAACTGGAATTGCGACGCCGATGCCGAAGCTCGGAAGCAAATAGAAGACAGCGATGAGAATACCGCCGACGATAATTGCTTTCGGGATTTCTTTTTTCGGATTCTGCATATCGTCGCTGAAAGTCGAAACAACTTCGAAACCGAGCATATTGAAGATAATCAGCGAGACAAAGCCGAGACCGGCAAAGTCGAAGCCGCCGTCGGCGCCAACCATCGGTAGCAAATCGGTCCAAGATTCGATTGGGTTTGCGCTACCTTGCGTAATTAAAACCCAGATACCGAGTACGCCAAGACCAGCCATGAAGATAAACTTTACGATCGCGCCGAGATTAGAAACCCAAGCGCTCTGCGAAATACGTAAGTTCCCTAGTACGGTCACAAGTAGGATATAGAAAACTTGAATCGCTAGAATGAGTGGCCAAGTCATCTCGACACCAAGCATCTGCATTAGGTAAGTCGTCACTAGGTCAGCAAGTGATGCCACCCAGAGTGGGAAGTTGACCCAGTAATACCAGGCGACACGCCCAGCCCATTTCGGACCGAAGGCTTTTTTGACCCAGGTGTACATACCGCCTTCGGACGGATATTGCGTACCAAGCTCGGCGGAAATCAAGCCATATGGCACAAAGAAGGCCAGCAGCATAATAATCCACCAGACGTATTGAGAATTGCCAATTGCTGCCGTCGGCGCAACCGCATCTCCAACTAGGATGATACAGACCGTCGCAAGAACGGCGCTGAACAGCCTGAATTTAGGTTTTTGTTTGTTTTTAGGCATTAATTATCCTCCTTTTGCCTTTTAATCGTGTCGAGCGCTTCTTGCGCTACACCGCCAAAATACAAAACTAAACCGCGCTGCGCCGTGAGACGATTCTCCGCCTGATCCCAAGCGATCGAGGCTGGACCATCCAAAACACTATCAGTCACCTCTTCGTTGCGATTCGCTGGTAAACAATGCATAAACTTGACTTTTGGATTACCGGTAGCCGCCATCAGTTCGTCATTAACCTGATATTTTGGATAAAATTCGCGCATGTAAACTTCTTTGGGGGTTTCTTTGTCGTACAGACCATACCAAACGTCGGTATAAATAAAATCTGCGCCTTCCAGCACGGCCGGGTTATCAGAAACATGTACGCTACCACCGTAACGCTGAGTATTAGCACGCCCGATCTTGAGATAATCGTCACTAAGCCACTTCGCTGGTGGAGCGTATTGGACAAAATCCATACCCATTTTGGTCGTAATCATCATCAGCGAAGCGCAAACTTGTGTGCAATCACCAACGAAGACTACCTTTACCTTGTCGAGAGGCTTATCCTCCGGCAAATGATCAAAGATCGTAATAATATCACCCAATTCTTGTGTCGGGTGATTATAATCGGACATACCATTAATCACTGGTACGGAAGAGCGCGCGGCGAGTTCGACAACGCTTTCGTAGCGATCGACGCGAGCCATGATTAAGTCACACATACGGCTGAGGACTTGGGCTGTATCGCCAATTGTCTCATGTGCGCCAAGCTGAATTGCGCCTGGGGCGAGATTGAGCGCATGGCCACCGAGCTGCTCCATGGCAACTTCAAAAGACACCCGTGTGCGTGTAGACTTTTGCTCAAAAATCATCGCGAGATTCTTGTGATAAAGGGTTGCTAATGTGCCACCTTCTTTCAAGAAACTACGCACAGTTGTAGAAACTTTGATCATATCCAACATTTCCGATTGATCAAAATCAGTCGTGTCGAGATAATCTTTTTTCGATGGCGTTTTATGATCGAGTTCGTAAGGGTTATACATAGTTTAATTATATACTTACGGTTAGATAAACACAAGTGGTTTTATCTTATAATCCGCCAGTGCGCATTTCGTAGACTAGACGTTCTTGATCAATATTGCCAATAACACTCTTCCCGGCTAGGAATAGGTTAGTAAATAGTTCTGGGTTGTCAATATGCTCTTCGATATATTGCCAAGCCATGTCCGTACCATTGTAGTATGCTAGATCTTTGTTGTTAGGGAGCTCACCAGTACCGCGAAAACAGCGCTGTGTACGATTAAAAGCCGTGATTTGAATTTTCTTCATGCGAGCTGCTCGTACTTCTTCGGTTTCATTAGGTTTGGCTTGCCGTAAAAAGTCTAGCATTGTTTGAATTTCGTAAACTTCGCGAAAATTTTTACCTTTAAAAGTTGCAAGACCAATATTAATATAGTGATCAACTCCGGGAGTCTGCCTTTCTCCACTGACAGCCTGCTCGATACATTTTGCGATACCTTCATCCCAGACTTCATTACTGGGTAATTCATGAGAAAAGGCGGAGATCGAAGCTCCTTCGTAGGGTATGGCGCGATAAGTATGAGTTCCAAGTTCGTGGGCTAGGAGCTTCTTCAGACTTTTGCGATCATAATCACCGCCGGCTCTTGTGGCAGGAAATTTAACCTGCCGAGTCATGTGATCTACCGACGCATTGCTAGCCGAAGGAGATACAACCGCCGAATAACTGGAGTCGTGAAAGTTTTCGGTAAGAATGCGATTAACAATATCAGCTGCTTCCTGAGCGGTAAAAGTATCTTGATCTTGTGGAATAGCATCAAAAAAATCAGCATAAAAATAGTTCACTAGTTCAGAAAAACGCTCGACAGTTTCTGGTTTTGGCTCAAAACGCTCTGCAGCTTGGAGATCGAGCGGACCGATTGCTTCCAATAACATTTCATAACGCGCTTGATCGTCAGGGCGTAACTGTCCTGGCTGAATCGAGCGAAGGCGCTCGACAAGTAAACTATTGAGGACTTTTTCGTCTGGCGCACCATAGAGTGCTTCGTTAGTTTCACGGTGATATTCTGCAGCGGCAGTTTTATCTTCAGGGGTCGTTGCGTTATTGTATGCAATATTAGCCGCTAGGAAATCGTTTTTCTTAAAATAATCATCAGCCAGGAGACGAACGAGACGTTTTTGCTTGTCTGATAGCATGCTTTGACTTAAATTATCGTGAACCTGCCGTAGAATTTCCAGGTTATGCGCAACTTTTTCCGGGTCGAGATTACCGTATTCATTGCGCGGATGAACTAAATCTGGATTCGCGAAAAACTCTTCTCGCGCTTCTGGCCGAGTATTATTCAATGCCTCATAGACGATGACATCGGTTTCGCTAATTAAGTCGATCACTTGCTCGAATTCGGATTGATCAGACAACTTTTCGGCTAGCGGAGCGGAAGTGATAGTCTCAGGATTCATATGCATAAGCTTATTATAGCATAGGCAGATTCTGGTTCAATATAACAAAGCAGAACAGTAGAATAAATAGTTATCTACATTATAGA
>CAZETG010000004.1:0-42861 GCA_964514875.1 uncultured Candidatus Saccharibacteria bacterium
CTTTTATACCTGTTATGCTGCGCTTGAAGGCGGGATTTGAGAGTCACTATTGACATTTTTATCCTTCTGTGATACAATAAATAACAGTATCCTCGTTTTGACAATTTTACTGACAGAGGAGGTTTTGTCATGTCTCGAACGTCATACGATGAAAGAACCTTAAGAATGATGGACGCATTTCCCAAACTCCATTCCCAAGGTTACAGTATCTACAAAATCGCCGCACAATTTGGTCTTGAATATTCGACAGTATACCGCCGTCTTGGCCAAATCGTCGAACGCTACAACAATGAACATCCCGATACACCTATTGATCGCAACGCGCTCTTGCAGCGTCCGCGACTTAATTGCACTCAACCCAAATCCACGATTTTCACTCGCCTTCCTCTCCCCGCCGTCGACCCTGAAGCTTTCCACGCCGATCTCAACGCAGCACTTACCGCCCTTGATGCTCTGATCGAGGACATTGCGCAAGAAATTTTCACCCAAGAAGTATTTTCCAAACGCCATACAGGAGGTTAAATCATGCCCGATCTGAAAAGTTTAAGCAGTGCTACTTTACGCATTGCCATCAAGAATCACACCAGTTTTCAAGACTTATGCAAGAAGTACGACAGTACCGCCTCCGCCCTAGAGTTTCGCATTGAGAGCTTGTATCCTCATAATCCAAGTAACGGTGAACAGTTAATTAACAAGCTAAAAGCAATCGACTACAAACGCGAAACTCAGCAAGAGCGCCGCAACAAGCAGCAAGAACGTCGCAACAAGCATCAAGAACGCCGAGAAAACCATATCAACAATACATCCAACCCCTCTTTCGATGAATCTACCGCTACACTTGAAACTCTCACCATTGAGGAACGCATACTAAGCGAACGCTTAGCCCAACTTGAACAGAACAGCAAAAACCTTTGCGCCGAACATCGCAATTGTATTTTTGGTCTGAAAAAGCTTCAGGGCGAGCTAGGCGCGTTACGCGCTCAATTTGAGGCTAAAGGAGTCGCTTTCGATCAGCTCACCGAGAAAAGTAATTGCCTTATACAGCAAATTAATGAAAGCTCAGCTGCTCGTCGCAGTACTTCCGCCCACCTCAGTGCCATTCGACGCAAAATCCAAGCTTCAACCGTGACCGTAATCGCCGTTTACGACGATGGTAGCATCGAAACCTTAGAGGCAAAATTTCCCATTACGCTTGATGACACCGGATACGAAGCTTTGTATCAAACCCTACGAGATCAAGATGACCTCCAGAATTTACGCATGAAAGATATCCGACTGTTAGCCCGCGTATTACAAATTGTCAAAAACTCCACTTACAAACTCAAACCCATTTTTGACAATGATACCCTCGATCCAATCTTTCTACAACTTGCAGAGACGCTCGAGTGCTGACCCGCCACCAATACACCGCGTTCATCCTACCATCCGCCGCCCCCTTTTAGGGGCGGCTTTCTTTTTATCGTGATATAATACCTACAAAGTTATTACAACTCGCACTTTTCAGAAAGGATGATGTTAAATGAAATCCATGGAAGATTATATGCAACATTCTCCCCTTACCCCGCCCAACGACGCTTTTATCGGTCGTTTACGCGATGTCGACTCAACTATCACCTTTCTTCGCGGTTTTTTGATCGGTCGCCATATGAACGAAAGTCTCCGCGCCCTCGGCATCATGATCAAACGCCACGAGCATCAGCTTCGTCACGACGGTCAAGCCTATATCGTACATCCGCTCAGTATGGCCAGCCACGCAGCATCTATTGAAGATGCCAATATTACCGACGAACTCATCGCCACAATTCTCTTACATGACGTTTGCGAAGATACCGGCATCTCAGTCAACGAACTTCCGTTCGGCTCTGTTATTCGTAACGGTATCAAGTACATGTCGCTTTCTCGCTTCGACGACGAATCGAAATGGGATCTTAAATATCGCTATTACAATGAACTGCTCGAAAGCCGCGAAGCTACCATTGCCAAAGGTTTTGACCGTTATGATAACCTCATAACTATGTCAGCTTCGTTCCCCAAAGACCGGCTGTGCAAAAACGTCGTCGAAACCGACCTCCTGCTTTTGCCCACGCTCAAACGTGCCGAAGGCATTTGGCCTGAAGCCTCCAACCTGCTCCGCCTCCTACGGATGAACATTCGCAGTATCAATGACATCTACGCCATCGCTTATCGCATTCAACTAACCGATAAGCATTTCATTAACCCACCCGACGCTATTAATTATTCCAAATTAGTCACCGATGCCCCTGGCTAACAAATTGACATATCACCCTCCAAGACCGCCTCTTCACAGGGCGGTCTTAAATATGCTAATAATTTCTTCTTTAGTTCCCAAAAACTCCGTCGACCCTTCAAAAATAGCCATTTGCATTAGCAAAAGGCTTTTTGTGGATTGCGAACCACCTTCATGGTGGGTCGCGAGGGACTCGTTAGGCGCCCAGCGCGAAGCGCAATGGCGCGACTCCAAGAGAGGACCTCAGTTCTCTAAAAGAGAACAAGACACAAAAATAGCCATTTGCATTAGCAAAAGGCTTTTTGTGGATTGCGAACCACCTTCATGGTGGGTCGCGAGGGACTCGTTAGGCGCCCAGCGCGAAGCGCAATGGCGCGACTCCAAGAGAGGACCTCAGTTCTCTAAAAGAGAACAAGACACAAAAATAGCCATTTGCATTAGCAAAAGGCTTTTTGTGGATTGCGAACCACCTTCATGGTGGGTCGCGAGGGACTCGAACCCCCGACCCTCTCGGTGTAAACGAGATGCTCTAGCCAACTGAGCTAGCGACCCACAACTGTAAACTTCAGGCCACTATTTCGTCAAACGTCTTTCCAAAACCGAACACTCGGCAAACGAGATGCTGTCTTTGATTTTCTCGGCGACAAGCACCTCGACATCCAACTGAGCTAGCGACCCATACCTACCCAACATTGTATAGCACTTTTCTCCTTTTGTCCAGCAAAATACCTACTAACCACTTCGCATTATTCTTCCCTAAACTTATACACTTCTAAATTATCGATTCTCACATCAACATAAAACTGCTGACCAGTCAGCCGATCTACCACCTCATTTCTTATTACAGACGTACTGCACCACTCAGTACAATCAACTTTCACATCATATGATCTCTCAATCTCAAATTCATAATCGGGGTATTTTTCGCGCAAAAACTCAACCACTACTTCTTTCTGATCCTTGAGCATTCGCTGATAATTTCTATCGTTATATTGCTTTACTCCAAAAACCGCTCCGATCAACATCAACATAATCAAAATATTTAAATAACTAATTTTGTTAATCTGATATTTTACATTCCTAAAGCTCTTTTTTCTTGTCTGACACAATTCACAATCCAAATCACCAGATTTATCGCACATAACATACCAACATACGCCACATAATACATCGAACAATACACAAATAGCCCCAAAGCATCCCAACCACCTATATGACTAGCAGATATCGCCATATTTAAAATTTGCCAAGACACGGCCCCTATTACGATATACAATATGATAATTTTCATCGGTACATATTTCTTTAACTTTACCGATCTCGCTATATAGTATATTATCAATATCGCACCAAAATACGTAATTATTCCCATGCCAAATCTAAAACCAGGATTCACTACATGCATCAAATCAAAATCCACCAAACAGAATATCACCAGCACCAATACCGGTATCAAAAACAGCAAACTTTCCCAAAAATGCAATTAATAATTAAAATGTTTTATCAACTTCCAAAACCCAACACCGCCTACAATTCCTAGTATTACCAAAATCAAAACAGTATAATCATGCACCATTATCACAATTCCTCAAACCCACGCGCGATTGCCGCCTTCGCCTCCTCTGGATTATCACGTAAATCCACCAAAAGATTAAACACTCCAACCCCATCCAAAATCGGCGCCATTTCATAAATATTTTTTGCATTGTATCCCCCAACGCTTAACATTGGCGTATATTGATAATTACGATGTTGCAACCAAAACAAAAACTCTTGCAAAATATCATCATAGCGCGTAACCTTCTCCAACATCATCTCTGCAACCACTTCCGTGTTTCCTTTTTCGCGCATCAAGTAATCTCGAATCTCCTGTTTTTCGTCCATGCTACGCCGCCCTCCGTTTCTGATTTTTTAGCTTTTTTTGCTCAGTTTTCTGCTTGCGTTTATCCTTTATGCGATCCAGCCATGTTTTATTTAAATCTTCTTGTGCCGCCTGATACGCTGCAGCACAACTATGTCCAAAACTTATCGCCTCCTGCTCAACGAGCTGGTTACCATACGCCACTACGTCCTCATTCAATTTAATATAATGTTCATAATTCCAATCATACAATTCCACCCGCGTGTATTGTTTAGATAATTTATGCTTAATCTGATTTTTTTGCAATGCTTCATACCTCTGCTGCAATTGCAAAGCATGCCAACATTCATGCGCGACTGCCACAAAAACTTGCTGTGCCGACTTCTTACTCAGCTTATCCTGGTCAAACGCAAGTACTGCAAACCCTTTAGTATTATCTTCCGTATAATACCACCGGCAAAAACCAAGCGCCCCCTTCATATCATTCGAACTAGCCAGCGTCACCTTCGGAACGGTCTTCAAGCCCAAAACCTGCGCATAATACTCACTAAACTCTACACACATCTTTCGTAGCCTATCGTATTCTTCACTCTCCCCGCTTCCCGCATCCTTCTCACCTTCCCCACTCGCCTTATCATACTTTTGAACCAGGCGCTTACAATCTTGCAGTGTTATTTTCTCAACATAAGGTGCTTGTATTTTTTGAATTTCCCCTTTATTTACCCGTGCAAATACCGCTCTCTGCATCTGCTCTTCATACTGCTTCTGGTCAGCATTTTCTTTCCTCTCAGATTCATTCCTACGATGCGCATACTCCTTCAGTCTCCGCGCTTTCTCCGCCCCAAAGTTACCCCCACGCTGCATTCGCTCAAACTGCTGCACCCCATACTCTGGTACATCCACCTTTTGCTCGCGTAACAACTCATGCACTTTTGCCCGTGTCTCTTTGTCGTCAACTACCACACCCAGACAATACTTCTGCAAATCTATCTTGCTAACACTCGGATTATCCCTTAACGCCAGCAAACTCTCTTCATCCAGCAAAGAAGTATCCAACACCAATGTCAGCTCTTTTGCCTTTGCATTACGCACATCATCAAAGCCCGACACTAAGCGCATATTCGCATCACGTTGATCAGTCGTCAACTCCAAATCACCCTCAACTGGATTCTTTAGATTCTTCTGGCTCGTCAAAACGCCATTCTGTGCCATTTTCTGAAAATCATCCCAGCTCACAGGGTAATAGAACTTCATCTCACCAAGTTGCCGCTCTACTCCATACTTCTGTTCCTTTAAACGTTCAAAGACATCTCGCTGGAAATCCTCTTTGTTATCATCCTTAATAGTATATATCTCCAACTGTTTCTGTATCGCTTCCGGATCATGGTAAAGTGATTCTGCTTGACGCATCGCCTTCGCCGCAGCGTTTACACGCCGCGCGCGCATCTCCTCTGGGCTAGGCTTAGGTTTATACTGCGCCTCCAACGCCGCCAAAGCCTTCCGTCCTCGCTCCTGCGCCTCCCGCACCTTCTCAAAATGCTCAACCCGCGCATCATAGGCCGCCATTCTTTCACCAAAATCCTCATACTCAGATATCCGCTTCCACGGCTGATACTCCATTTTCTCTTTCATCAACCCTCTGCTCGCAATCACCTGTTATCATTTCTTTACTGTTTTCTCAGCCCTATGCACTCTCTTTTTTGCTTTTGCAGCTCTAACTTCTCGCACATATCCAACAATCGACGTAATGAACATCACCATTTCACATAACACCCCAAAAATCGACCGCTCAAAACCATTATATAGCATCCAGCACATCGCCACTGGAATTCCCAAAAACTTATACACCTTCGTACTTTTCTGCCAAATCGAAACCTCATACAACAACGTCGCCGCCACTGACAACAAACTCACCGGCCCTTCATATGTCATAATCGAAAATATCACAATTAATGCCAACACTATCGGCAAAATAATATAATCTCGCAGGTGTAGCTTCGCTCGTTCCTTTTCACTGTGAGCATGCTCATCCCACAAATAGTAAAAATTCGCTAGCAGAATCACCACCGACATCGCCAACCCAGTATCCGCCCCCAACAAAATAAACGCCACAATGCCACAAATCATCGAACCGATATCTAGCAGCACAACCGCCTTACGATTCTTGGCTAAATACGACGCTCCTAACAAACCGTATTCAACAATCGTAAAAACCTGTGAAAAAACGTACGATATAGTCAATTCCATATCTTCATTATACTACCTATTTTCTAAACATTATCAAAATCTTTCACATTCCCCTATCGCTTCATATCAGAAACATCTGCACATCCTCAAAAACAAGAATCAGGGCATTTCTCTTAACTATTCTGTCATTTCTACATATCCTCAAACATGGGAATCAAAATTTCCATCTCTCTCAGGTTCTTGATATTGCGTGCGGAGCGGAAGTGCGAATATTGACGGATCTATTATTTACAGTGGTTATTGGGGACAAAATTGGTCATCGGTTTCTGGCGTTTCTTCTGCATTAACACATGTTTATTATCTTGATTTTCCTCCAACGGGCGTTAATCCTCGCTATGTGGAAAATAGGCGTTGGGGTTTCCCCCTCCGCTGTCTAGTACGGTAGGGATAATGGTAGAAGCCCGCTCCAGAATAATTCCTCTGCTACTATATTTGAACTTGTACGCCGCGTACAAGTTGAGGTTGTGTATTACAGGGGTAATGCATTGAGTTTTTATCGTTAATTGGCTAATTTTTAGTAAAAAGATGATATTTTTACTATATTCTTACCATTATCCCTACCGTACTAGACAGCGGAGGAAAATACCAAACCAACGATGATCGAAGTGCGCCGAACTGACGTCTGCATCATAGAAAAGTAAATCATACGTGTTTTGAGGTACGGCATCAGAATAGGAACGCGACGACCAGAAAACCGCGACAGCACCCGTATTTGGACTAACGCGACCATCACTTCAAACTGCATCGCTCCGCACGCAATATCAAGTATCCGAGTAAAATGAGAGTCTTTTACTCTCATTTTTGAGGATGTGCAGATATTTCTGGCGCGAAGCGACACGAAATAAAACAGTTATTCTTGATCAAAGAGCCTATTTATTCTTCTTTAACTCCGCTAGTCTCTGATTAGCTTTTTCCACTAAGACCTCTGCATATTCTGCCGGCGCTAAACCCTCATTCTTAATCCATTCTCCATCCAGATAGAAATACGGCGTCCCACCAACTTCATCATGCACAGCAGCGCCCATATCAAATGCCACCTTTTGTGCCACCTCTTTACTCTTCATATCAGCGCGGAACTTCCCTAAATCACCCTTATTGTTCGAAACAAACATAAAATATTCCTCAAACTGCTGTTGACGTTTCTCTTCATCCGAATAAAACCATTCATCTTGCTTCAAAAACAATCGATCCTTGTAATCTTCCCAATAGCCTTGAATCGCCGCCGCATTCGCCGCCGACGCCGCCGCCACTCCATTCGGATGATACGACAAAATATACGGACGCACCACGAAAGCCACTTGCCCATCACAAGCCTCAATCACCTGCTTCAAATGCGCATTCATCAGCGCACAATAATTACATTGATAGTCAGCGTACTCAATAATCTTCACCGGCGCGCTCCTATCGCCGACGACATTCTCCGGCAAATTTCCCGACTCCTCACTCGCCTCAATTATATCCGTCAAATCATATTTATTATAATCAATTTTCGCAAAAGTCGCCTTCACATTATCCAACTCATACACACCCAAACTTCCAGCGTCAGCACCATACTCTGTATTTTGACCATTCTGCAAAACCGTCACCCCAATCAAAATCCCAAACACCACCACCACTGCAGCACAAACCCCCATAGCAATTCTTACTTTTTTGCTCATTTTCTACCTCTACGCTTTTATTCTCTACATTATATCACAGTTTTCATGCATCGTATATTCTCTCACTAAAATTCTCCCAGTTCCCCTCTTTACTTTTTACCTTTAATCATGTATAATCAACCAAAGAGAGTAAATAATTAATTTTAATTAAAGGAATACGGGATGCCGATTATTAAATCCGCAAAAAAAGCCGCTCGCCAAACCGTGAAGCGCACTGAGAAGAATCAGCAAATCAAAAAAAATATTAAGACCACTTTAAAGGCTTTTAAGTTGAATCCTACTCCAGAAAACATGGCCAAAGCCCAGTCTGAATACGACAAAGCCGTCAAAAAGGGTCTCCTCAAGAAGAATACTGCCTCTCGTCGCAAAGCTGCCCTCGCCAAATTCGCCAAAGCCGCTGTCGCCACTAAATAATTATTCCGTATATTTCTTATAAATCCGCCTGTTCACTTTTTGGCGGATTTTTTCAAAAACCTTCCGCAAACCCGCAAGACTAGACAATAGTCGCACAATCTTCCATACCACTCGCCAGCTCTATCTTATCCTCCCTACTTGTAGCAAAAAATTCTTCACCAGCAGCCACGGATCCACCACCCCCATCTTCATTTGAATATCCAGCTCCGACAAGCGTTTCAATATTTTCCGCTCCCTCATGCCAGCATGCGATAGTTCATACTTCTTTAAAACCTGCGACACCAAAAGCCCCACAAACATAAACACATCCTGCTCCGCCTCAATCTGCTCAATCTGTTTTACCGCCCTCGCTCCATCCCTCAAAGCCAAATCAAAAATCCCAAACACTAAATTTATTTCCGGCTTTTTTGACTCCGTAAACCCCCTTAGCTCTACTCCCATATCCTTCAAAGTCTTATAGCCGACCGAACGCTTATCAACCTTCGGCTCCCAAATTATCACCTCATGCGCCGTCTCGATATAATCGCCTACTTTCGCCCAAACTTCAGTATTTTCTGTCAAGTTCTTCAGCAGAATCCTTCGCACATCCGTTTCAAACAATGAAACCCCCTGAAAAATACTGGGCAAATCGCCAGTCGTCAAGTTTTCTCCCTCGAAAACTTCATAATCATCGCCCAAAAATTGTTTGATTTCCTTTTCCGCCGCCAAACGGTTCTCGCCATAAAACACTTTAATCATCGTAATCCGTCTCAATTCCAATCTGTTGACAATGCGCACAAAAATGCGTCCCGCGCCCCGCCACTCGTATCTTCTGGATTATTTCTCCGCACCGCACACACGGTTCGCCATCTCTCCGAAATACCTGCGCAAACATTTCCAGATAATTTCCCGTCGATCCATCCGGTCGCACGTAAGTCGCCATTGTCGATCCTCCCGAATCAATTGATTCATTCATCACGCGACACGCCCCCTCCAAAATCTTCGCCACTTGCCTCTCACTGAGCGTTCCCGCTAGCTGTGCCGGATGCACTTGCGCATAAAACAGCGACTCGTCTGCATAAATATTCCCAATCCCCGCAATTACTTTCTGATCAAGTAAAACCGCTTTAATCGGCGCCTTCGCGTGACGTTGACACTGCGCAAAAAGCTCCGCCGGCTGCATCTCCCAAGGCTCTTTACCTAACCCCGCAATAAACTTTTCCTGTTCCACCTTATCCGTATCCAACACCTGTACAAATCCAAACTTTCGTTGATCATTAAAAAACAACTTTCCCCCTTCGAACACAAAAGTTACTCGTGTCTGCCCATTCGGTAATGCATCCATAAAATTTTTACTCGGATGCCCCGCCGCAAAATTCGCAAACTTCGCATCATCATTAATATCATCGCGCTTTTCTTCAGACGACGTTATCGGAGATGAAATACAAGGCGAAGACGTCCAGTCGTAGGAATCGAGTGAAGAAGAAACTTGTTTATTCTTTCGAGATGACGCCCGACTGGTAGCAACGTTAGTCGCGTTGGAGCGGAAGGAAGCGCACTTATCGTGCGTCGACTGAGCACTCGCAGTCTTCAACGCAGTAGATCGCTCCGAGAACGAGTCCGTCTGCAATAACGAGCCCCTCCAGATCAACTGCCCGGTCATCCTAAGATGTATCAACAATGTCTTCCCATTGCTCAAATCCACCAAAAGCGCTTTACCGCGACGCCGCAGACCAACCACCTCCGCACCCTCAACATCCCACACATCTCCCCGAAAACTCTTCAAGGTTGTCGGATCCACCTCGACTTTCAAAATCTTTCGATGCACAATCAACGAATCTAAACCCCTTTTGATCGTCTCAACTTCTGGTAACTCCGGCATAATCTACAGTTCTCCCCAATTCTCCCCCACCGTCACATCAACCGCCAATTTTATTGGCAATTCCGGCGCCACGTTTTCCATTTCTTCCTTCAAAATTACTGACACTTTCTCCGTCAAATTCTCTGCACACTCAATAATCAACGAATCGTGCACTTGCATCACCATTCGCACCTCAGATTGCACAACATCCTTTTTACCAAATTCTTCCTCCAGCTTGCGTTGCACATTAATCATCGCCCGCTTCATTAAATCCGCCTCGGTTCCCTGAATTGGCATATTCTGCGCCGCTCGCTCCGCCCCAGTCCGAACAATAAAATTACTCGACAATACATCTGGCGTCGGCCTGCGTCGTCCAAAAAACGTCTCTACGTAACCCTTTTCGCGCGCCTGAACAAGTATTTTATCCAAGTATTCCTTAATTGGTTTCCGCAGTTCAAAATAATTATCAATAAACTGTTTCGCCTCATCATAACTCATATCCGCTGCATCCGCCAAACCCCGCACGCTCATTCCATACAAAATTCCAAAATTAATCACTTTCGCCGCCCGACGCTGCAACTTCGTCACATTTTCCATCGGCACACCAAAAGCCTCCGCCGCCGTCTTTGTATGAATATCAACATTATTATTAAAATCATCTATCAACACTTGATCGCGCGCCAAAACCGCCGCCAACCGTAGCTCAAACTGCGAATAATCCGCACTTACCAGCATCATATCTTCACCCGCTACAAATCCCGTCCGAATCCTTCGCCCAACCTCTGTCCGCACCGGAATATTCTGCAAATTTGGATTCGTCGAAGACAGCCGCCCCGTCGCCGTCACATTCTGATTAAAAGTTGTATGCACGCGCCCTGCTACGTCCGCCAACTCCGGCAATGGCTCAATATAAGTCGACAATAACTTCGCCGCCTCACGATATTCCCGAATTTTAGCGATAATTGGATGTTTATCTTGTAGTTTATCCAGCTCCTTCACCCCTGTCGAATAACCACGCGCCGTTTTCTTAATTCCCCTCGTCGGCAACGCCAAGTCATTAAACAATACTTCTGATAATTGTAACGGTGAATTAATATTAAACTGCCTACCCGCCAACTGCCAAATCTGTTCTTCCAAAGACCCCACTTCCGCTGCAAATTCCGCCTTCAAATTCTTAAAATACTGGCGATCAATCAGCATACCAACCTTTTCCATCTGATACAAAACCGGGATCAACGGCAAATCAAACTGCATAAATATTTTATACAATCCGGATTTCTCAGCAAATTCCGCCTTTTGGCGCTCATATTCTGCCAGTTCATCACCAAAAGTCACCTCCCGCGCCAGCGGGTTCAGCAAAAACGCCCCTTGCGCCAAATCCCAAAACGGCTTCCCCGCCAAAATCTCCTCCGCCACTTTGACATTTTTGTGCATTAAATCTTTAATATTCCAGCTCAATAGCTTCCCATCTGGCGTTTCATGCGGAATTTCCAACGTTTGCTGCCAAGCCCCGGCATTCTCCACGACATTTTTCGTATGCGACTTTGCGCCAGCGGCTTTCCCCTTCGTCTTCGATAAACTTTCCGTTTCTCCCTTCCTCGTATCTGCTTTTTTCGCTGCCTTCCTTGTCCCTCCACCAAACTCCCGTGCCTTCCTAAACTTCGCAATCAACGACTTAAATTCCAATTTCTGCAACGCCTTGATTATTTTGTCATCATCAATTACCAAATCTGGCAAATCCCGCAACTTCACCGGCGCATCCGTCATAATTTTCGCCAAAAAATACGACATCCGTGCACTTTCCTGCCCCTCCTCCAGCTTGTTCCGTGTCATTCCCGTAATCTCGTTCAGATGCTCATAAATCCCATCCAGCGTACCATATTGATTCAACAACTTCACCGCCGTCTTCTCACCAATCCCCGGCACCCCCGGAATATTATCTGACGCATCGCCCTTCAACGCCTTCAAATCGAGAAATTGCACTTTTTTAATCCCATACTTCGCTTCTACTGCCGCCACATCCAGCTCTTCAAGCTGCGAAAACCCCTTTAAAATCCGATACATTCGCGTATTTTCATCCACAATCTGCAACATGTCCAAATCTGATGACACAATATACGTCTCCCATCCCTCATCATCTTCACTATAACTTTCCTCAAGCGACATGTTTTTCGAAGGGGCACCCGCAGTCTTCAATGCATTAGATCGCTCCGCGGACGAAGTTAGCTCCGAGCTATCCTTTTGAGACGACGTCATCGGAGATGAGCTACAAGGCGAAGACGTCCAGTCGTAGGAATCGAGTGAAGAAGAAACTTGTTTATTCTTTCGAGATGACGCCCGACTGGTAGCAACGTTAGTCGCGTTGGAGCGGAAGGAAGCGCACTTATCGTGCGTCGACTGAGCACTCGCAGTCTTCAACGCAGTAGATCGCTCCGAGAACGAGCCTGCTTGTAGTGAAAGGGTTCCTATAATATCATCCGCCTCATAACCTTCGCACTCCACAAAACTCCACCCCAAAGCCTTCACTAGCTCCTCCAACAACGGAATTTGCGCATAAAAATCTTCACCCGGCTTCGTCCGCCCTGCCTTATATTGATCATATACTTTTTTCCGTTGCGCCGTTGACGTCTTCGAATCCCAAGCCACTACCACTTTCGTCGGGTCCAACTTGCGCACAATCTCCATCGCAATCGCCGCAAACCCATAAACTCCCCCAGTTGGCGTACCATCGCTCGTCGAAAGCGCACCCATCGCATAATATCCCCGATAAAACACCGATTTCCCGTCAATAATCACCAACCTTTTCATCTCCTCATTATATCACGCCCCACTCCACCTCACCTAATTTTCCCCATTTTCCTGTCACAACAACGTCATCATGTTATACTAATAAAAGAGCGAAAGCTAGACAGAACGAAACGCTTTTAACTTTATCAACTTTTACCTCTAAGTAAGGATTTTCATGGACCAAAAGGATATTAAAATTCTCGCCATCGTCGGCATGAGTGGCTGCGGCAAATCAGTCGTCGTCAATTATCTCACCGAACGCGACACCCCCAAAATCTACCTTGGCGGCATGATTTATAAAGAAATGGAAAAGCGCGGCATTGAAATCACTCCCGAAAGCCAAGCACAATTCCGCGAAGAAATCCGCGCCACCGAAGGTCAAGACTGGGTTGCTCGTCAAGCTGCCGCCGAGATTAAAGATCTCATCGCCGCCGGCCAAAAGCGTATTGTCCTCGATGGACTTTACTCCTGGACCGAATACAAAACCATCAAACATGAATTTCCCGGCCAAATGACCACCATCGCCATTGTCGCTCCCAAAAACCTTCGCTACGAACGCCTCGCTAACCGCCCCGAGCGCCCCTTCACTCCCGCCGAAGTCCGCGAACGCGACCGCCGCGAAATCGAAAACATCGAAAAAGGTGGCCCCATCGCCGCCGCTGACTACTATATCCTCAACGACACTACCCTCGACAATCTCTACGCCCAGCTCAATACCATCCTCCACAGCATCAACTTCTAAATAATCTCTGCCACTTTATAGTGGAAATATCTACGCATCCCCAGACAATAAAAGCAAACTCTTACTTCTCTCGAATGCTTGATATAGCGTGCGGAGCGGAGATGTCTATACTAATAACCGCTTGAACAATGCGGGGACCAATAGTTTCATATGGTCATTGGTCGCTTATTTAAGTCCAAATTATACCGCTATTTACAGTTTTAGCTTTTATACTGAAGGCGTACTATCTTCTAATAATGCTTCTCGTTGGACTGGCCGTTCCCTCCGCTGTCTAGTACGGTAGGGATAATGGTAGAAATACAGAAGGGTTTCGTGCGGAGCGGATTTCTTTCTCATAATGCTCACATACTAAGTGCTGGGGTCAATAGTCACGGTTGGTCGTCCCGCGCAAGTTCTGATACTAATTCGCAGGTCAGTTTTTATTTCCTTTTTAATACCCTCAGTGTCAATCCATTTGCTAACAGCAACTTCCGCTATTGGGGTAATCCCCTCCGCTGTCTAGTACGGTAGGGATAATGGTGAAAATACGATGTATAACCTTATTATTCGTGCGGAGCGATTCGATGAGAGAGAACGGCTATCTTGGCACAGTGGGTTTCAACGGGAACTACTGGACTTCACATACTGGCTATGTCGCTAATTTTCAAGGAGCATTCTATTTCCATTTTAATGTCGCTGGCGTATCCCCATCTGATAATAATGGCAACACGCGATGGTATGTCTTCTCCCTCCGCTGTCTAGTACGGTAGGGATAATGGTATAAATAGTTTTGAATGCAAGTTATGCTTCTTCATAAATCTCTATACCATTCGAAAGATTATTTTTACGGCTGAGCCAGGTTGGAATCTTTAGATGACAAGAGGCTCACCGTAATCTAGAGAATGGTATAGAGATTTAACCCGAAGCAACATTGCTTAAGTTAGTTTTTCGTGCGGAGCGATGTTATTGGCTCAATCGGGCGTGGCTGAAATGCAGGCTCCATTGGCCTACTGGCTTCTTCGCGTGCAAAGACTGAAGATGCTGCTATGAGTGCGTATATTGTATTTTTTTATCCTAATGGCGTTCAGGCATTGGGCGCTGAAGTACGCCATCGCGGTATTCCCCTCCGCTGTCTAGTACGGTAGGGATAATGGTATAAATAGGTCACCAAGCTTAATTAGCACCACAAAACCATCGATTCACCTCTGTGATACGTCAGGCCAACTTGTACACGGCGTACAAGTTGAACCCCTCCATTCTCCATATCATTACCACCACAAAATCTCAGCAAGCAACAAAAACCCGCGCGAGACCAACTCGCATGATATTATCATCCTATCACAGTTATGCTAAAAAGTCAATGACCAAAAACCGAACATTATCTACTGCATTCCGACTCACAGGCTTTATTGCCCTTTCACAACCTTCAAACCCTTCCTCGCCTTCTTCACTTCAATTTTCGTTACATTCTCCAAACGTTGATATTCCCCCTCCGCCTGAATCTCCATGCTTGCTGGCACACCAAACTCCAAAACATCCTTCTCTGTGTCCACAACCGGTACTTTCACAAAAATACTCTTCATCATAAATTTGCATAAATTCCAAAAGCTACGCAGTTGAAACGCGCCGCTTCCAAAGACTTTTTTATCCAGATACCAATCCCCACCCCGCATCACGTCCGCCAACATTGTGCCATTTACCGCAATATAATCTGTCGTTTCCGCTAGTTGCTCGCTTCCATTCAGCTCAAATCTCGGCAAAAACTCTTGTTTTTTATGATTTCTAAAATACCACTTTGCCAAAGTCCACCACGAATATGCCGGAAAATGTCGTCCGTTTTTCAATTTATGACGCACTTTCTTTTCATCAAAAACCTTTGTTGACTCCGCAAACAACCCAATCGTCACATAACTCAGAGCATAACGCCAATGCTCGCCGTCAACCAAAATTTCCAACGGAAAAATTTCTTCCACCTCTCCTGCACCAAATCTCGTTACAAGATCCGAAATTCCACCCAAAAACTCATCACCATATTCTACCGGACGTTTGGTTTTTAGCATATGCGCAATATCATTAAAATTCCCGTAACCCAGTGCCGAAAACGCTACATCCTTGCCAGACAGCATTACCCCATTCACCGCAATCGCCGCCGTACCATCGCCTCCTGCCGCTACTAGCAAATCTCCATCATTCAGCAACTCTGCCAATCTCTTCGCATTCGTATCCAAATCCAATCCTTTAACCTCAAACTTCCCCACCATCCAGCCTTGCAGCTTGCGTACTACCGACAATACTTCCCTCTCCACTGCTCGATGTTGTGAAGAGCCGGAATTATAAACGACAATTAATTTCTTCATCCTATCTACAAGTTATCAAAAGACGTATCAAAATTCAATCCGCCTGGAATTAACCAGTTCAACGCCGCAAACATGACCGCCCAAGCCAATAGGCCTAATAAGATATTATACAGACGCTGCTTAGCCGCCTTCACCTGAGCTTCATTATCACGTGCCGTCATGTATTGGATCCCTACGATCACAACTCCCAAAACTGCCGCCGCTCCCAAACCATAAACCAACACATTCAAGAAAATTTTTAAAATGCCGCCAATACCAATATTACCCGGCAAAACCGACGTTTCAACCTCACTCGACCCGCTACCGCCGCTCTCATTAGGCGCAGCAAAAACCAACCCGCTATTCAACACCGACAAAAGCATCGTCACTCCCCATACTACTGCCAGCTTCACTCTTGTCCATGTTTTCTTCATAAATCACTCCTATTTCAAATAGCCATGCAGCTTCTTAGTCTGCTTATGTTTGCGCAGCTTCGACAAAGCCTTCGCCTCAATCTGGCGAATCCGCTCGCGCGTCACCGAAAACTCATTCCCCACTTCCTCTAGCGTATGCGGACGACCACCACCAATACCAAAACGCAACCGAATAATCTTCTGCTCACGATCGCTCAAGGTCGTCAGAATCTCTGCAATTTGCTCCTTCAAAATCTGATTCGCGGTTGCGTCTTCCGGCGAATCGCGCTCCGAATCTTCGACAAAATCCCCAAGCACTGACTCCTCATCATCTCCGTCACGACCGACCGAAGCATCCAACGAAGCGATATCTTGCTTAATCCGCATTACATATTCGATCTTATCTACTTCCATACCCATCGCATTCGCGATTTCTTCATTGGTCGGCTCACGATTCAGTTCCTGAGTCAAACGCCGTGTCGTCCGCAACACTTTATTAATTGTCTCCACCATGTGGACTGGAATCCGAATTGTCCGTGCCTGATCCGCAATTGCTCGCGTAATTGCCTGGCGAATCCACCATGTTGCATAAGTCGAAAACTTAAACCCTTTATCCGGATCAAATTTCTCAACTGCACGCAGAAGCCCAGTATTGCCTTCCTGAATCAAATCCAAAAAATCTAGCCCACGTCCACCATAACGCTTCGCAATCGAAACTACCAAACGCATATTCGCTTCCGCAAGCTTATCCTTTGCCTTCTTATCACCCTGCAAGGCCTTCTTCGCAAGCTCCTGCTCTTCCTCCTGATCCAACAACGGAATCTTACCAATCTCCCGCAAGTACATCCGCACCGAATCGTCCGCAAACGCATCAACATTATCCGCTGTAATCGCTAATTCTTCATCAGAAAAATCATCCTCATCCGCCAAATCATCCGCGATCGGCTCCCCGAGATCAAGCATTACATTTTTACTAGCTAAGATATCTTCGTCACTATCCATCACCATATATATTACTAAGCTTTTCCCTAAAAATCAAGGCTAAAACTTCTTTCGCACGTATAGACGCACAATCACAACCAAGCCCACAATACCAGCCATACTCGCACCGCCGATCGCCACAACCGCACCCAAGTCCGTCAACTCTCCATTCGCGTTCATCAACCAACTTCCAGTGTTTGGTGCTTTTGGCGTCTCTGTACCTCCCGAAACATTCGCTGAACCATTTTCATCCGGATCATTCGCCCCCGGCTTTTCACCTGGCGTCGGCGTCACTTGCTGTGAACTGCAAGCCTCCAATCCATCTATAACATGCGCTTCCGTCTCAATTGTCAAATTCTTAATTCGCGTCATCACTTCACAAATTTCTCCCTCACTACAAGCTTCACCATCGTATTCATTATCAATATAATCCGTATATAGCCCCCGCGACAACCACGCAAGCATCACATCACCAAACCGCTCTATTTCATCCTGGCCTATTCCGTCATCTTCCCACACCGAATCATCTATCTTCGTCATCACCTCCATCATATTCCACCACGGCAACATGCATTGCGACGTTTCACTGCTACTTAGCATTTCTGCATCTTTGCAAACTAAATTTCCTAATAACATGCTTAATTCACTACGATCAGTATACACTGACGCCGTTTTTGCTTTGGCTAATTTTACTTGTCGCGTCAAAGCATTTACATTACTCACCCCCAGCGCTTGCCAATCAACCAGATTGTCCATTTCTGTATCATACATATTACTTTGTTTTAATAAAATTTCCAATTCATTACGCACGCGGGAAGAATCCTCATCCATTAACCAAACAGCCTCATGCACTAAATAGTATAAGCCATCCCAAGCCTGACGATTCGCCACACCGAAACCGCTAACCTCATCCCACAATGTCTTCGCCGGATTATTCGGACTCGCATATTGTTGCAACACCGTCTCCGTCAATTGCGCAAAATATTCTACCCCATAAATCGCCTGCAAGACCTTCTCATCTGCCTGAAACTCCCGAAAACTCGGCCATATATAAATTCTACTAATCAAATCGAACAAATTTTGCACTTTCGTGTCCGCTTGACCCAGCTCAGCCATATTCGCCAGCAGCATCTCGTACGCCATCGACGCGCCAGCGCTATCTGCTATCACATAATCTTGCACTTGCTCCGGCATCGTCGCCCCATCAGATTGTGCTTCAATCGACTCAACTGTCCGTACTAATCCAATCCAATTCAACGCTTTCGGCAAAGTTGCCATATACTTCCGATAATCTTCCCGCGCCAAACCCGTCAAATCCACTCCCGGCATTAGCTTTTCCAGCTCCGCTTGCACTTGCACATCGCTCAAGCTCGAATCATCCACTGCCTTCAGCGCCGTTGAATAACCCCAAAAATCATCATCACCCCGCAATACCGCCAAAACACTAAAAATCTTCTCCGCCAGCCCTTCCTCACTTGCTCGCATCTGACTCACAAAACTCGTCCAAAAGGCCTGGTCATGATAAGTTATACTTATTGCAAAAGCCTTCGCCGGCGCCAAAATCATTCCCGCTAACATTACTAACCCTAAAACTATTGCATTTAACGACACGAATCTCGCCGAAAAAGTTTTTGTTTTCATTATACAGACCTTTTTATTTTCGTTTATCCCTATTTCCAGTATAACACAGATTTCCGCAAACACAATCAATATCCTTCCACAAAAATATCCCCCTCACGGAGGATATTTTTAGGACAAATGTTTTTAGAACTTGTGCTTCAAATAAAGTTTTGCCACAATTCCCGCGCCCGCCAACGCTGCTACCGCTGCTGCAATAATCATCACCATCGTCGCGGCATCAATCGCACCAGATTCAAACAAGCCGACAATACCGGTATCTGGAGCTCCTGGCTTCGTCCCTGGATTTTCCGAATCCGGCACACTCGTATCAGGCAAAGTCCCTGGGATCAAACCTTCCAACGCCCCACTATTCACCGCCACTGCCGCCGCTGCAATCGAATTGTAAAACTGATTCTGCTCAGCAACCGATAACTTCGTCACCGCATCCTCGGTCACGTCATTCAGACTATTTACACCCAACTTCGTCGTCAAAGCATCAACCGCATGGTAAAGCGCCGCATACTTCGCATAGCTACCCGCCGGCGGTAGCTGTTTTGCCGCCTCAATCAATTGCGCATCTGACATATCCGCCGAAACCGGAACCGTCGGCGCCAACGCTTGCATCTGCGAAATCAAAGTATTACGTGCGCTAGTCAAGTTTGCCTCAGTCACATTCGCCGGATTCGCCAAAGTCTCTGTCGCCACAACCAAATTGTAGGCTACATTATACGCCTTAAACTCACCTTCCCCGTTCTTGATCCGACCAATTAGAGCTACGATATTCTGAGCTACTGAACCAATCCGATTATTAAATGCCATCACCGCGCTGTAAGCATTCCTAATCTCAGTAATTGTCATGCTCGTTGCAATCAAGTTTGACGACGGATTCGCATTATTTGTCTTCTCCGTCATCAAATCAATATTCTTAAACATATTGCTAACAATCGTATAGTTATGCATCGCCAGAATATAGGCATTAACATGCGTTGCGTCCAAATTACGAACCTTCGCAGTTTCGTCAATTGCCAAAACCGCATTCGCTGCTGCCGCAACTTGCTCATCAGTTGCCGCGGTCAAATCCTTCGCCAAAGCCTGTTGAGCCTGATAAAGCGTTTGGTACTTACCATACTGAGGGTCATTCTTCGCCGTCGACCAAGCATCCACCAACTGAACTGCACTTGTATACTCATCACTCGAGTACAGCGAAATATCACCATCTTCCGACGACTGCGCCACAATACCATCATCGGCACCAGTATCACCATTCTCGTCCAACTGAGCTGCTTCGTCCTCAACTACTCCGTCAATCGCAAACGTCGCAGCCGGCGCCACCACGCCCAAAGCAAACGCCAACGCAATCGCTGCAAGAATTTGTACTTTATGTTCTTTTGTATTTTTCATTTTTTGCCCTATTTGCGTTTTATTTTTGATAATCTATTCTCATTATATTGGAACACTGCGCTTATGTCAACTATTTCAACTTATTCAATCCAGTGACTTTTCCACACTTTCTATTGCCGCTTCAATACCATAATCTTCCGCAAAATCTCCTCATATTCTCGCTCGATTTCATCCGTCTTTACCTCATCTGGCATTTGCTCAATCTCCGACAACCTCGCCGTCAACATCTCCACTTCACGCTTTCCCATTTCCGTCTTATATCTCACTAATAATTCACTTGCTTCCTTCTCCAACGCGCCCTTTCCCCAATCTTTATATCGTGTCTCAAACACCATCTCTAGTTCCGCCTTCCGCACTTCATCTTCCGGCAGCTCCACCCCCTTCACATTCGTCACTCCGCCATACAACATCAACGCTTGCAAATTGTCCTTCACCCCCGTCAGCACATCTGACTGCGCCTCTAGTTCCAATTTCTTCAGCCGCTTCGCCGGTGATTCATGAATCTTCTTCGCATGCAAATCTTCGACCGAACAGTCCAATTTTCGCGCCACCAGCTGCTCATAATGCTTCCGCTCCACCGCATCACTCACATATTTCAGCAACTGCATCGCCTTATCCGAATATTCACGTTTCCCTAACCCCGAGGACAAATCCAAATTTTCCTCAAACTTATCCAGCAACCAATCCACTGCCGGCCGATAATTTCGCACCGCCGACTGCCACAGTTTTGGATCTTTCTGAATCAACTCATCCGGATCTTTCGCCCCGTGATAATCCGAAATCACGCTCAAATTCACTCCCAAATCCCCCGCCATCATAATCGCGCGCTCCGTCGCCTTCACTCCCGCCGCATCACCATCATACGCCAACCGCACATCCGGCGTCAACCGCGACAAAATCTTCAAATGTAGCTCCGTCATCGCCGTCCCACTCGTTGCCACCGCTTCTTTCACTCCTGCCTGATGCGACGAAATCACATCCATGTTCCCCTCCACGATCACTACGAACCCATTTTGCCGAATCGACTCCTTCGCCTGCGCCAACCCAAACACGAACCGACTTTTATTAAACAAAATCGTCTCCGGCGTATTCAAATACTTCGGCTCCGCCGGCGTAATCACCCGCGCCGTAAACCCAATCACCCCATTTGTATCAATAAACGGCACCATCATCCGCCCGCGGAACAAATCTCCGCCAAACCGATTCACCAGCCCCGCCGCCTCCATTTCCGCCGCCGTATAGCCACGCTTCTTCAAAAACTCCGTCAACGCCTGCCCCACCTTCGGCGCATACCCAATTCGAAACTCCGCCACCGTCTTCCGATTCATATTCCGCTTATAAAAAACGTACTCACAAATCGCTTTATTTTTCGTTAAGCAAAACTGATAATACTTACACGCCAGCTCAATCGCTTCCCGCGCCCGCCGCTTCCGCTCCGCGACCGCCCGATCTCCGCCGCCATATTTCTGCAGCTCCACCCCCGCCTGCGCCGCCAACTTCTCCAGCGCCTCCCGAAACGACACCCCCTCCACTTCCATAATAAACGAAAAAATGTCCCCGCCCTTATTCGAAGAAAAATCATGCCAAATCCCCTTCTCCGGCGACACCATAAACGACGGCGTCTTGTCCACCCCCCACGGCGACCGCCCCTTCAAACTCCGCCCCGTCCGCTTCAGCTCAATATACTGCCCAACTACGTCCTCCACCGGCAACCGCGCTCGAATCTCCTCTTTCGCGTCATCCATACCCCACATTATACCACACTTCCCCGCCTCTCTCCTTGTCATCTTCACAACGCATACCACCTCCGATCACTCCATTTTCCCACCATTATCCCTACCGTACTAGACAGCGGAGGGAAAGACCGTAGAAAGATGAATTACTAAAAGATGAGCCTACTCCCCTTGAATCAACATTCAAATAATATGCGAAATTGCTAGCACTAGCTAAACGCGTTCTAGAACTCCATTGCGTGCCAGCCCAACCTCCTTGAATTCGCCCATAGCCACTAACTGCATCGCTCCGCACGAAGAACCAACAATCGAGAATACGCAAACTTTTCTGGCACAAAGCAGCAGAAGATTCCCCAATTTTCATGTTTTCCCTATTGACAAAAATTACAATCTGTGCTACAATAGAAGATGGAGTAACCTCAAATTCCTCAATTCTACAGAGAAGGGAGCGATTTGCCATGGTTTTTGACCAGCACAATCGAAAGAGAGTTTGTAAGTTTATCAGTTCAGCGTCACGCCCCACGAAGGCACAGCCCGAAGAAGTCCTCCACCTCACCCTCAACGAACTTCGGGGAGTCTCGATCGACGATCGCCGGATCCCCAACTCAGCACTTTATCCTATTACTTTGGAGATCAAAATTAGCTCAAGAGAAACCTGCCCCAACAGCACCGTCCTCGAAGGTCGCACGATACTCGACAATACCGAGTATCACGTGTCAATCATTATGAACCAACACGACACTGACCTCGACGGCATAATCCTCATTCCCCAATTGCCCCAACTCTAATCACTGATCTCTAATTCACTCGCTATGCAACATACATAGCCCAAAGCTCGGGCCCCGTTATCACGGGGCCTTTTCAACAGCTTTTTACTTTTCTAGCAATTGTTCTGCAATCTTCTACAATTTTTGAATAATCAACTTTCACACCCTTATGCCTTCCGGCTATCAATCGCCTCCACTACTTGCCGATACGTATCCGGCGACTTGTCGCTTGCCATCGCATAACGCACGCCCTGCGCCTCCATTAATTCTTCCATCTTATCCAAATCCATATTTTCAACCGTCCGCAGGAAAATTTTACCATCATCATAATCCTTGCGCATCTGCAAAATCTCACTCGCGAGCTCGCGCGACAAATGACGCTCCTCTTTACCGAGATCCACAAACTGGCTCAACACCAAAGCGCCCATTTTCTGCGCCCGCGTCTTCGGCGTCGCAAACTGCTCGTGCCGTTCATCAAAATACGTCTGATTAATCTCACCAATTCCCCGCCCTGCCACAGTATTATGATCATACCAAACTGGCGTACCCAAGTGCTGTGCCTGGCCATTATTCACTTTTACTTCCACCGGCCAGAAATAATGATGCTGCACACTTTTCAGCTCTGGAATCGCCCGCTGCATTACATACTCTGCAATCTGCGCCGTCAAACCCGTATTCTGCACTTCATCGATAATCAATAAATTCTTACCATCCAGTTTCGTTGGCATTTTCATAATTTCCTCAGGATCCTCGGTTTCAATTCCACCATCAACATACAACGCTCGAATTTTCGCAAACGTTTCATCCGGAATCTTATCCGCCTCTGCCTTAAAATCCTGAATTGTCGGATAGCCCAAACTCCCATCTGGATATTTCATCTGACCTTGATAATCAACCTCCATACCAGCACGCTGCAACCACGGCAACCGATCAATATTCAAAAACGAAGTCTCCGGCCGCTTCGCCTCAGAAAACTTGTCCCAAAACGCATTCACCAGCCAACTCACTGGCCGCGCCGACTTGTCCAGATAAATGACATGATCCGGCTTCTCGAGACCTTCTTTCATTTCATATTTCGTCGAGGTTCCGTCAATTGTAATAATTGTATCTGCCGTACTCGTCACGTAACGACTTAAAGTCTGGTCAATATTCAGCCTGTGACCATTATTATTCCCCACCCGCGCATCCATCTGCCCCTGCAAGCTAAACAACGGATAGTCATCCTTGTCCACTCTAAATTTCTCCGCTGGCAATTCCGCCTCCAACTTCTCTCCACCTTGATTTCGTGATAATTTTTCTGACATATTTTCTAATTTTTATTTTGTAATTTTTCCTTCTACTTCCAGCATAGCACACATTACCAACAAAGTCAATAGTAATTATGCTTATTTCCCAAAATCGCAAAAATATATCAATATGCCACAAAATCATTCTAAACCACCACATGATCATGTTAATTAACTACAAAACTACATCTACATCTATCTGTTAAATTGGCCTTGAACTTGTACGCTGCGTACAAGTTCTGTCACTTCGCGCCAGAAAAGCCTGCACATTCTCGGAAATGAGAGTTTACTCTCATTTTCCTCGGATACTTGTCTTTTTGTGCGGAGCGGTTTTACTATATATAGCGGTCGCATAGACTGGCCAGGTCTTAACGGTTACGCTGGATCCATCACTATATTATCCGATACACACTCTTGGGGTACGCACTATCTGACACTATCTAATGCGGTTGTCGTTCCGTATGATTCTAATTCTTTATCTGTCGGCCTCCCTCTCCGCTGTCTAGTACGGTAGGGATAATGATATCTTTTCATAAATCTCTATACCATTCGAAAGATTATTTTTACGGCTGAGCCGGGTTGGAATCTTTAGATGACAAGAGGCTCACCGTAATCTAGAGAATGGTATAGAGATTTAACCATAAGGCGTATTTCTCTCACAAGAACGTATTTGTATTAATCTGTTCCAGAAGAGAGCCTTATTCGTATGGAGCATAAAAATGTTAAGTTTCGTGCGGAGCGGCGGAATTGATTGGCCTGGGTTTATTGGATTATGGGCTGGCGAAAATGGCTATCTTTGGTCATCTTATACTAATAAAAATACGTATACTGTTTTTCAGGCAATGCTTTTCGCATTTGGTATCGCGGATAATGCGTCATCTGCCATTAATAGCTATTGGTACGGCTATCCCCTCCGCTGTCTAGTACGGTAGGGATAATGGTATGGATAGAGCAAAAATACCATTTTTTGCTAAAAACGTTAATTAACAATAAAATCTTAATACATTACCTCTGTAATACACAGCACCAACTTGTACACGACGTACAAGTTCAAATATTCTTGTGTACTAGAATTATTATTTATTATCCTAGCTATGAGTACACATAGGTCTTGTGAGGGGAATAAGACTTGGGCAAGCGCCCCGGAGCGGCCCCGAGCAAGATCCCTATGTGTACTAATAGCTCACCCGGCTCTGTCTAGTACGGTAGGGATAATGGTAGGAATAGCACTAGAAAAGTATCATTCCCGATAAAGTTATGTTAAAATAGTTCTATGAACAATCTTGAGTATCTCAACGAAATCTCAAAGTCTAACCGCCCAGTCAAAGCCCCAACAAAGGGTATTTCCACTAGTCTCGTTATCAAAATCGTCATTGGCTCCCTGTTAGTTATTGGTCTCATCATTGGTATGAGTGTTTTAATGAGTAATAGTGCTGCCCGCTCTAATGATCTCACCAAACAGATTTATTACCGCACTAACGCGCTCAACAGCTCTATTACCGAATACAACCGCCGTCTCAAATCTTCCAACCTTCGCGCTATCGGTCTCGCCCTATCGAGTACACTTACTGCTTCCAGTAATCAGCTCGACGGCTATTTCAAGCAAAAGGGCATTGCTTCTGACATGAAGCCCGAACTCCTCGCTCCTGAGGCTAACCATTTCGCAGAACTCAATAACACCCTTCTCAGCGCCCGCCTCAATGGTATTCTTGACCGCATTTATGCTAATCAAATCCAACTTCAAGTTGCGCTCATTCTCTCCTTAATTTCCCAAGACTACGAACGCACTAAAGACGAAAACTTGAAAACCATTCTCACTCAATATAATTCCAATCTTGGCGCCATTTACTACGACCTTCAAAACTACTCCAACCCTAGCGATTAATCTATAAATATGCTATAATACCCACATGACTACAGCTAACACTAATTCAACTGACAAATCTCAAAAATCCAACACAAAACCCACCAAAAAATCTAGTCGTAAGCAAAACATCATTACATTAGTTGCCGAAAGTCAATTTATTAAAGAATTTCGCGAATTTATCAACCGTGGTAATATGGTCGACCTTGCCATTGGTGTCGCAGTCGGCGGTGCTTTTACTGCTATTGTTAAATCTCTCGTCGATGATATCATTATGCCAATCTCTAGCTTACTCGCCGGCGGCCTCGATTTCTCTCAACTATCAATCGACATCCCCAATATTTTCGGCGCCGACTCTACGGCGCATATCGCTTACGGAAATTTTCTACAAAACGTTGTTAATTTTCTCCTTGTTGCTTTTGTGGTCTTTATTATGATTCGCGCCATTAACCGCTTCAATCGCCAGCATCCCGACCCCAACGCTAAAGATACCAATCCTCAATCTAAAAATCCTCAAACCGATTCCGCTAAGAAATAATCTTTTCTTCTACCTCTAAAGCCTTAATCTCTTCCTGCAAAGACTCCTTCGAATGCTCACGTGTTTTGCAAAACATCAACATAATAATAAAACTAACGATATAAGCTGATTCCGTAATTAAAATAATCGGCATAAACCACGCACCTTCCGTCAAATAACCCATAATACAAATCGCCCCATATATCACATAAATCGCACTCGCAATATGCGTCATACGACTAGCATAAGGATTTCCTGCAATCAAAACCGCCACCAGCAACATTGTCATGAACATTGTTTTTGAACTAATTTCATGCATTTTACTGACAAAGCTCACTTTCCCATCCACATCAAAATATCCTACCGGACAAACCGACAACCAAATTAGCGACACTCCCATCACGAAAACCAAGTAAAAATACAGTCTCGGCATCCGCCATAGCTCACCCAATTTCCATAAAAATCTCGCCACCGACGCCACAATAATACAATTCCCCAGCGTAAAAAACATCGCACTCCAAAATTCAAAACCCACATAACGGCTCACTGAACGATGCGTATCAAAACCATAATCAGTCACACTATGCAAAACCACCGCCGTCGCCGCCGTAATCACAAACGCCAATAATCCGATCCACAAAACTTTTCGAGACGGAAAACTCCGCTGTTTATTCTCTACCACTACTTCCATAGTTTACTCTTCGCTTAGACTCAAATTATAACTCAAACGAATTAAATCGTCAATCTCCGCCCGTTCTAATTGTCCGCTCGGCACAATCTCAATTCCCCCGCGCCCAAAATAACGACTTTCCATAACGGTTTCATAATCTTCGCGCAACTTCTGTCCTAATTTATAATCACATCGCACTTCCACCGTCTTCGGACGCACTACCAAAAAAACTTTCTCATTCGGCGCTATATATAATATATCTTCATTTTTCTTGCCATGCGGCTTCTCCGAAAACTCTCCAACTCCGCTAATTCCTGCAATTTCTTCTCTCATCCAACTCATTTCTATTTCACTTTCTCCAAATACCAACGCAGCTCTTCAATCGAGCCACAAATATCATCCAACGCCCGATGATTTTCCGGTTTCGTAAAATGTTGATTATATTTTCCTTCAAACACTACTTTCCACGCGCTCACATCCAACATTCGATAATGCAATCGCTCCGCCACCCGCGGCCATTCTCGATCAATAAACTTTCGGTCTTGATGAATCGAATTCCCCGCTAAAATAATTTCCTTCCCAAACCATTTATCCATAAACCCCAACAGTTCATCCTCGACGTCTTTCGCAGATTTTCCAGTTTTATTCTGCAACATCAACGCATCGCGACTCTTAGCATTCTTTTCCCAAAACTCCCCCACCATCCGCTCTTGCATTAGCTTTTCCGAAACTTTCACAATTGCCGTCATTTCCGCTTTTTTGCCACTTTTTGTCATCATCGGCTCCAAACCCCAATCCGTCGCAATTGCCGCCAACTCCAAAATCCGATCCTCCTCAGGATCTAATCCCGTCATCTCTAAATCAATCCACAACAACTTTGCCTTTTTCATAATTCCTACTTCCTTCTACATCTCCTCCGGCGCTTCAATTCCCAAAAGACCCAAACCATGCTCCATTACATTAGCATAAGCACGTACAATTTCTAATAACTCTCTTTGATATTTATGCCCCGCTACATGCACATTTTCATAAAATCGCGAAAACTCTTGCGCCAATTCATATAGATACGCACAAATCCGATGTGGAGATTTCTCGCTAAGCGCCTCGCGTAAAACTTCAAAATACTGTGTCAACTTTTTATTTAACTTTCGTACAAACAATTTTTCACGCCCATCTAGCTTCTCCAGATTTCGCAAATTCCCTAAATCCATCTGCCAACTCTCACTCTCATTTTTCGCCAAAATTTTTCGCGCCCGCACCGCCGAGTATATAATATATATGCCTGAATTACCTGTCATCGACACTGATTCCTGCGGATCAAACACAATATCCCCACCCATTTTATATTTCAAAAACGCATACTTAATCGCCGCTAGCACCAACCGCTCATCTGCCTTCTCGCCACCCAAAATCTCCCGCACCATCTCCAAAACATCCACTGCTTTTAGGAAATTCCCTTTGCGCGAAGACATTTTCACATTACCAGGCAACTTTACCAACCCATGCGTCAAGTGCGTCGTGTGTTCCACTAGCTCCGGCGCATACTCCGCCACGCTCGCCAGCACGACTTTCATATAATCTGTCTGTTCATTCCCTGTCACGACCACCGATTCATCAAAATGCCAATCATCCCACTTCGTAAAAATCAAACCCACGTCTTTTGCTTCGTAAGTCGGCACGCCTTCGCGATTAATAAACACTCGTGTATGTAATCCGATTTTCTCACCACGATAGACAATCGCACCATCGCTTTCCTCATACACCGTACCGACATAGTCACGTACTTCCTGTAAACCTCGCCCTGCCACCATCGACTCTGGATAAAACTTATCAAAATGCACACCAATCCGTGCATAAAAATCCTCAAAATACTGGTAACTCAGCTCCCGCCCTCGCCAATATAGCTGCGCCACCAGAGTATCATGGATATCTTCCGCATTAATCCGATAAATTTCCTTGTTCAGCGCAGTAATTTCCGCCCGCGCTTCCTCATCCTCGTCATACGCTCGTGTCCCCTCCACGTAACACTTCGCAATATCCTCAATCTTCAACCTATCTAAAAACTTTCGCCATGCTTCCTCGTCAACACTATCAAACTTCTCATTCTCATTCTTTTTGGATGACGCTATCTTCAAGCTAATTCGAGAAGTTTCCACATTTTTTATGTCATCACCCTCTTCGGACGAAGTTATCTTCGTACTGTCCTCTTTGGACGACGTATTTTTCGATGAAATACTAGGCAGGCTCAAAGCGCGCAAGGAAGCTGTACTTAAGGTACTGCTTCCGCGCACTGGAGAGTCTAACGACACAGTTCGCGAAAAAGACGAGTCCAAGGCATAGAGGGTCTTGCCGACATGCAACCCCACATCCCCCCCAAAATTCACTCTCACCACCTTCCCTCCGGCCAACTCTAACAATCGTGAAATGCTATCACCCACCACCGACGTGTATAAATGCCCGACATGCAGCACCTTAAACGGATTCGGATCAGAAAACTCCGCCACCACAACTTTATTTTGATAAGTATTAATTCCCGGATCGACTTTCTCTACCATTTGACTGACTTTTTCTGCAAAATATCCATCCCTCATTCGAAAATTCAAAAACCCCGGCATCGCCAAAGTTATCTCCACCCCAAAATTCTCTCGTCCATCCAGCTCACTTTTAATCATCTCACCAATCACCATTGACGCCTTATGCACTAACTTCGCCAACTTCATCGCCACATTCGTCGCATAATCAGCACCGGTATTTTCCGGCGCCACCATTAAATCAACCTCAACTTCTACATCAAAAAGCTCCTGCACCACTGCTTCAATCAACTTCTTTAGCTCTTTCATGCAACCTCAGTTCTCCTTTCAATCAACGATCCAATCTCTACCGGCGCGCATCTTACTCAGCGACCGTCTTCATCTCAACCGAACCAACTCCTGCATCAATCCGCACGCGAGTATCACCCTTTCCCCATACCGCGTCATCGCCAAGACCGCTACCATTCATCGTCACCGAACCAATCCCCTTACTCACATCCAAACGGTAATCATCTTCATCGCCAACTAAATCTAAATCTAATCGCCCTACGCCGGATTCAATTCTATTATCACCGGCCAATTTCAATCGTAAATCTGCTCGCCCCGCACCGACTTCCAGATCAAGATTTCTCACGCCACCATCTCTAATTTCCATAAATCCAGTCCCGCCATCAATCTGCGCCGAATCCTTCACGTTCAACATTCCTATCGAAGTCCGTCCAGCACCCAAATTAAGCTTCAACGTACGCGCATTAATTAACTCCGCCTCTAGTGTCCCTGCTCCGATTTCGATATTAAAATCCTCAAACACCGCCTTTTCTGGCAAATAAATAATCACTTCACCAGATCCACCCCAGCCAAAAAAACCGTGACTCTTCTCGACAATACTCAATTTACCATTACCGCTCCACGTTTCAATATAATTACTATTTGTATCGATCCGAATTCGATCAGAGTCATTCTCCGCTTGTCTCAATTTTAGCGGAGTCGCTTTTATATTAATTTCAATATCGCGCACATCACTAACCGATAGATCTAACGTCGACCAATCTCCTGCCTGACCACTCCAACTCACGTCATTACCCCAAGCTAAATAGCCTAGAAACGATATACCTGCTACCAATGCCGACCCAATCACCATCATCAAGAACACCGCTAAGGCAATCGCAAATCCCTTTATCACTCGTTGGGTATTATTTACTGCACTCATTTAACATCGACCCCACCAAAGATACATGACGCATCGACATAGACAGTTTTTACTTTTTCATCATCAACTTTTTTATTTCGATGCTTATTATTAACTCCTCCAAAAATTGAGGTTGATAATATTTCAACATTTACATCATCATCCACCAAAATCGTCACCCCGCCAAACACTGCACTCACGCGCAAAACCGCATCTTTCTTAATTTTCGCCCCACGTAAATCAATCTCCACTCCACCAAACACCGAATCGATCTTACAACCACTAAATTCCTTGTCCTCAAAATTCAGCTTCTGCTCACTAAAAGTCGCCCAATACTCCTCAAAATTATCTATATCTAGCCCCAAATCCTGAATCTTTTGTGCAGTCTCACCTCGTTTCGAATTCTTAAAAATCATCGACAAACCAATCAAAACCAGCACTACCGGCAAGAATAATTTCCAAACCAGATCAAACCCAACAATATCCCAACAACCCAACAATAAACAGATACCAATCAACAGTCCAACGATGCTACCCCACTTCCGCTCATTCGTCAGCAAACTAATAAACGACGGTATAATAATAAACAAGGTCCACCATCCTGGAAAGAAAATATTGAAACGCACCAAACCAGTCGCATTCAACCCCCAAATAATACCAATCACGATCAGGACAATGCCCCAAAGTCCAGTTTCAGCTTTTTTCATTTACTCTCCTTACCTATAAATTACCCCAATTTTACCACACTCTTCCTCTATTCACAACGTTACTTTTCAGTATTTGCCAAGCTCACCGTTTCCTCAAACTGCAGGCGCACTAACTTAATCTCCTCTCCCGCTTGCACCACAATCCATGCTCCACCCCGCTGCACAAACGGATCATATCGCACCAACGCCATCGCTTTGCCGCTTTCATCATCAACTTTTATATTCGACAATTCCAACGCCCCTCCAACAATTTTCCGCATCTTTTCCTGTACTTCTTCAAACGTCAGTGCCTGCTTAACCGTATGCATGCACAAAGTCGCTTCACGACGCACAAGACTCGGCTCCTTCACCTCATTTCCCTGCACCACCGATTCAAATAGTTTGCCATAATCCGTATCTGGTTTGATCTGATTTATCATCTTAAGCATCTGCCCTGGCAACTCCAAAAATTTGTCCAAATTAAACTCCACACAACTCGACATATCCGCAAACAACTCTGTCTGATTATCATTAGTATTCTCAACCACTTCACTCAATTCCTTCGCCGCAACTTGCAGTTGCAAATCCGCCACATTCTCCGCCGACGTATTAACCACCGCTAGCGCCACCGCATCATATTCCCCATCGGTAATCGTCCATTTTACATCCCCCTGAAATTCCTGCAAAACTGACCATTGGTCATTTTTTCGCCCCATCACACTAATCTGCACATTCTCCGCATTCGGCAACCGCAATTCCACCTGATCAAACTCTCTCGCCATGAAGTAAAAATACCTCGCCGCCTGCGCATCCACCTCGTAATCCGCCACACACAAATCCCGACACGGCACCGCCACCCCTAATGGGGTTTTACCAGTTACATCTAGTTTTTCCAGACGTCCTTGCGCTTCTTGTAGTAGCATTGTATTACGATTCTCTTCATCACTATTTGACAAATCAAATTTTACATTAATATCTTGAGCATCGCCCACTGCGTCTTGCACTATCTTCGTATTTAACCACGGCACGACAAACAACAACATTATCATCATCGTTGTCAATACCAATACAATCCTCCATAGACCTCCGCCAATCAATTCCCTCAGCGTCCGCAAAATTCCCCACTGCTGGTATTTACGCTTCTTAAACCATCGCACAATTCCCCATATCAGATTCACAACGCCCAGCACCGCCATAATCCTAAACAGCCACACACCCCAATTTTGCAACTGATTTTGCGTACCAATCGCCAACGCTTCTGAAGTCCGGCTTCGCGCGCAGAGCGCCATACCTAACGGTAAACCAAGCAAAACCACCACCCAAATTGCCACACGCGCCAACTTAATCATTTTACTTTCAGTACGATTTGTGAGCGGGAATTTCATCTTCTGCGGCTTTGTCAACGCTGCCTGCCGACTCATTTCCTGCACCGTCATCTTCGACGCTCCACCCACTGGCCCCGCGCCCACCATCGTCGTCCCATCGTCCGTACTAAAACTATGTGAAACCGCACCACCGCCCGCCAAACTTCGTCCAATTCTCGAACTCGCCCCCGCACCACTCACGGATGTACTTAACGTTGTATGTATATCATTATTAGGCTGCACACTATTATTAGTCGCATTCATATCGCGCGTAAAATCACCATCCTGAATCGCATTGCTCGCTTCCAGATTAGCCGCATGACTATCGCCAACCGGAGTCGTCCCGATACCTTGCAAAATATCATCCGTCTGCATATATTCATGCCCGTTATTTGACAAAGACGCAAATCCCACGGTTTCCTCATTCTGCACACCAATCGTCACCGGTTTCACTGACTCAAAACCAATATCACTTCCAGTCTCATGAACCCGCACTTCCGGCGCCCCAGCATCAACTTCGCTATTCGCAGTCTCAGGTTTATTCGTCGCAGTACCTTTTGTCACATTAGTAACATTACTCGCGGTGACACCTACAGAATCGTTCGTCACAATATTTTTTGTCCACTCGCTCGGCTCTTGCAATGCCGAAAACCGCCCGATCATCGGGCTCTTACCTTGTCTTTGCGTATTTTGCTTGTTATTCATAAAACTTACTCTTATTGTACCATATTTTTCATCCACTTCCCTACTGTAACTTATCCACTACCATTATCCCTACCGTACTAGACAGCGGAGGGGAAACCCAATATTTCGTGGATTAGTATTGACAGAATCCGTAACCGAAATATCAAATCGCAATTCATGTGAACGCTGAAAAGAAGACTCCTGTATAACATATAAAGTCCAGAGATATCCGCGAGTACCAGAAGCATGAATAAAGCCATTAGTCCAGATTGCATCGCTCCGCACGAAAATCACTAGCTTCATATCATTATCCCTACCGTACTAGACAGCGGAGGGGAAAGCCATAGTAACGATAAGTATAATAACCCAATGAAACATTCAAATCATAAAAACTAAGACCATATACACGTTGAGATACTATATCCCGAAGCACACTGGGAGACCAACAATAGCCGTTGGTACCTGAACCGTTGACGTGACTCGCAGCATTAATGAAACTGCTCCGCACGCAAAGACAAGCATTCGAGAGAAATGAGAGTAAACTCTTATTTCCGAGAATGTGCAGGCTTTTCTGGCACGAAGTGACAGAACTTCATACCATTATCCCTACCGTACTAGACAGCGGAGGGGATAGCCAACATAACGTTGCCATAAAGCACTAGCATAGCATAGATCTCGATTAAAGAATAATCTACCAGATACATTAAAATTAGGAGCGTCTTCAGTGTTAATAGCCCAGAAATAGCCTATTGTCGTACCCCCTACACTACCCGGAGCATAAATATCTCCGCTCCGCACAAAGCGAGAGGATTATTCTTTTTCTTCGAAAAAGATAAAATCGGGCGTCAGTTCGGAAAAGTTAGAGCAAGCTCTACTTTTCGCTCACTTCCTACGATTTTCGCCCCTCCAAATTATAATTAGAGGATTCGTTATGCGCCCAGCGCGTCAGCGCAATGGTGCGCATCTGAGAGAATTCTGTATTTTTCGATCCGAAAAATACTAGGGAAATTCTTCAGACCTTCCCTAGTCGCTTCCATACATTTCCAAAACACATAAACTTGTTTGTGTTTTTTCTAGAACCAGCGGAAGCGGTAGGATTATGCCTCGCTTCCGCGAGTCATTGACCGCGGTCGTAGCGTCTAAAAAGTAAGCAAGCTTCCTTTTTATCCTACAGCCACTCCCGCGTGACGAACCTCCTCATCATAGCCAAGGAATTCGTTATGCGCCCAGCGCGTCAGCGCAATGGCGCGCATCCAAGAGAATCCTGTATTTTTTGATCCGAAAAATACTAGGGAAATTCCCAAGAATTTCCCTGCTCGCTTCCATTCATTTCCAAAACACACAAACATGTTTGTGTTTTTTGGAAATGGCGGAAGCGAGAGGATTCGAACCTCCGATACGGTTACCCGCATACACGCGTTCCAGGCGTGCTCCTTCAACCACTCGGACACACTTCCACTTTTCTCATTCTAACACATTTATTCTTCTTTGTTAAGTACACTTTTACCCCAGAAGCCAAAGGAAACCCTCGCCTATCACTATTAATCATTTCGAGACATAAAAAGGGGCCCTCGCAAGAGCCCCAATAATCGTTTGCAAATCCTGTCCCCAAAATCCAACATCGCCAAAAGGCAATTCAAGCAAAACCCTCACACGGTCGACTGCACAACTGTCACACCTTTCGAGCGTAACAAGGTCACCATCTCATCGGGATGCAACATCAAGAGCTGACCATGTACCATCCAGGTACCATCAGCCCTCCGAAATAACCCGATCCTCGCCTTCTCCGAACTGGTTCGATAAACAAAACCATTACCCTTAAAACCACAGAAAAACGGCTGATACATACACCCGCCCTTTTGCGAAATAGCAATCAGTTCCGTAATATATTCACCATAAGCCACCAATTCCTCTCCGTTTTTCATTTTCCGAATACTGCGATGCATCTTTCCATCCGAAATCAGTTCACAACACTTCGGACATCGCCCCAGCAGACTATCCCGCAACGGATCCAGCCAGCCAACAATCTCCCGAAACGCCACGCCCGCCTCAGTCAGTTCGTTCTTGCGGACATAAAAACTCATCCGCTCACGATTCACGCCGCCACACTTCGACAAATCAACGTCTTTCGCAATCAATTCCACCGGAACCAGCATTTGCGTCCACGGATCTACCGCAAAGTTAATCGGCAATGTCTCGCATTCTGTCACCTTCCGCCCCAAAGCTGCCAACTTTTGCGTCTCACGCTTCGTTTTCATCCTTTGAGTTTTCTTTACCTTCTGCTGAGACTGTGCGGATTTTGCCATTTTCGACATCAATTTACTTTTCTTCATGCAGCTACCTCCCTAACAACATAAAAGTATCAAACAAGACTCACAAACGTTTACGTTTGTGGTTAGCCAAGCATTAAGTTTTTTCGTCATACGATCTACAACAACTAATCATCAAAATCATTTCCTAATCAACATCCCGGGACAGAACCCTCAAACCACCTACGACAAGCTGCATATTTGTCAAACGCATAAACAGAGTACATTTCACTCATCCAGGCAAGTATGGACCCATGTTCTAGCGGATCCAAAGCATTCTATACTAATTCCTGCAAAGCAAGATCAGAAAAATGACGCCCAAGCAATTATTCAATCCTAACGCCTAATTAACCACAAACGTGATTTTAATGTACCAAAACGCACAATTCTCCTCAAATTATGCCAAAAACAGAGTCAACACCCTATCTCTCCATTATAGCACACATTACCAAAAATGTCAATATTAATTTTGGCTCTGTCCCCTATCTGCCTTCACCACCTTCTTTGTGACGTCAAATTTCTCCATATAATTCCCCATCAGCAACCGCGTCTGCGAATAAAATGCCGCCGCACTCTGATAGACGATTGCTACAATCGGCATCAAAGTCCACTGCACCACCATCAATGCCGTCCGCTTCTTCTTGTAACGCGACGGCCGTTCCGGCAAAAGCTTTAGCGAAACCATGATTGTCACGATCAGCCCCAACGCCGCAATTGTCTGAATCCACCCCACCACATTCGGCAAATTAAACGCCGCAATCCCCCGTGACCCCAAATTGAGCAACATCGGCACCCAGCCTCCAAACGCCACGATCGGCGACATAATCGCCAGCGTCACATGCCCATCTAACAGCCGCATAAACTTCGGAAACAACTGCCAAAACGGGATCTTTCGCTCTTTACTAAATAGATATGCCCCCACATAAGCAATATCACTCGCTCCATAATCCCATCGCCTGAGCTGAATAAACTGCGCTTTCAGTGTCTCACGCAAAGATTCCGAAATCACCGCATCCTGATAAATCGGCACTCGAATCGGCACTACCTCATAATCACCTTCAAAATAAAACAACGACCGCCAATACTGATGCCCATCCTCTACAATCGTTCGTCGACTCCAAAAATCCATACCTTCCAGCGCCGCCAAAGGTTGCGAGTGCGATGCAAAATTCCGCAAAATATGCGGCCGCATCGTCGAAATCACATTAAAAAACGAATTCGACATGGCGATTACCCGCATCGGCGCCGCCGCATCCCAAATATTATTCGTGAATAGTGACACCGGCTGATAGCTATAATGCTGCCGATCTGGTCGCACCAAAAACTCATACGCTACATAATCCAAATACTTCTCGTGCATCCGATTATCGCTATCGAGTGACGTCACAATAATATTTTCTTTATGCAAGCGTTTTCTCTCTACATATTCCGCCAAATGTTTCCCCGCATAAGTCAAATTTGGTCCCTTGCCAACTACTTCATTTTTAATATTTTCCGGGTGTTTCACCAGTAAAAAATCCCTGAAAACACCCTTAAATCGGCGCGCTAATTCTTGCGCATTCTGCTCCATCGCTTCCCCACCACGTGCCTCGTATCCCAAAACAAAAATAATCCGCTCATTCGGAAAACTCGTATCTCGCACCGCCTCAATGGACGGAATCATAGTCTCTAAACTCTCATTATATGCCACCATAATCACCGCATGGTAAACATCTCTCGGCTTCGGCCCACTCTTCCCCTCTACCACCGACAGCATTCGCATATTCTGCACATGCTCATCAAAACCATAACTATCATCCCGCCGTCCATGCAACCGCTCAAACGCTTCGTGCGGATCATTGATATCATTCAGACGTTTCGCCCAGTCCACACGCTCTGCTCGCTTCACTACCTTAAACCCCTGCACCGTCCGAAATGCTGTCGCCACCGCCTTCACAAACGTAATCGCCACTACCACCAACACATAAATCGCCCCCAAAACTGGATTAATCCATGATAGCACGAACAGTGCAACTACTGCAAGATAACTCAATGCTCCCGGCAATATCTCAAAAAACCGATACAGCGGCTTCCGCTTCCCTAGCGGAATTTCGTACCCATTTCTAGCCATAACACCCCACAGAAAACAATATATATAACATATTTTTCGATAAAATATCAGCAGTGACAGCATTCAAGGCAGCATTCTTACCACTACTCTCCTTAGACGGCGTTATCTTCGAGCTAGTTGCTTGTTTTTCTGCTTTTGTTGATAACCCCTCAGCAGAGATAGAATTCAAGGCAGCGGGAGCATCGGAGTGAGCCGTACTTTCGGTACGGTAAACGAGACGCGCATCCGCTAACGCAGAAGTCTGCGCTGCTGTGGGGTTATGGGAAGACGAGGCCAACAATGACGGGACGAAGTTATCTTGACCTTCTTCGGACGAAGTTATCTTCGAGCTAGTTCGAGGCGAGTTGGAAGCGCGCAAGGAAGCTGTACTTAAGGTACTGCTTCCGCGCACTGGACAACACAACGAAGAAATAGCCGAAGAGAACGAGTCCACTACCATTCTCCCGTGAGCCGAATCAACGTTATCCCCGCCCCCACCACTAGCAATATACTCATCATCACCACTAGCATCGCTGTATCTCTACCATATTTCCGATACACCCGCAGCACCATTACATTATGCACTAACCCAAAGACCAACGCTAAAATCGGAAACGTCAACATATTCAGCCAACTATCTCGCTGATAACCACCCGTCACGCCCACCAAATCACCATAGACATCACCATAACGCACCACCACAACCGTATTTTGTGGCCGCAAGGTCGTCAAAGCAAAAATTAAAAGAATTGCCGACATCACCAATAGCACAACCATAGCTATCATCAAACTTTTTTGCTTGCGACAAACCTCACGCCAAGTCATTTTCAGGCTATCACCATTTTCCTTCTCAGGCTTCGTCGCACTTTTTGCAGTTTTTTTCGCACTCACTTTCGCACTTGTTCTCGAATTAGCATTAACTCTTGCGCCCACATTTACTCTCGGGCCCAAACCCGCATTCGGCATCGAAGCAACATTCGCTCTCGCACCAGCCCGAGCAACCCCTGTTCCCGCATTTACTTTCCTATCCATTCCACCCTCATTGTTTTCACTCATTATAACAAATCCCCCTCATTTTACAAGCCACCGTCCTCACCTATAATTCTTACGCCTATAAGGGGTCTAGTCAAATTTCAAAAGATGCCTTATAATAAAAACCCAAAGGAGAGTTAATAGACTAATTTGACCAATTATGAAAAAACTGGTGATTTCGGGAAGTTCCAAATTACACGAACGCGCACTCTATTGGCGAGGCTATTTTGAAGGACGCGGTTACGAAGTTATTGATTGGCCTGCACCTGTTTCCCTCGAAGCAGAGACTCTCGATGAGCCTCAAACCGCACCCGGCCTATCGCTTGGTCGCTGGCTCAACTCCAGCGATTCCGACTACGCCGAACGTCTCACTAATGTCTACAAGCGTTTTTACAAAAACATCGATCAAGCCGACGCCTTCTTTCTCATGAACGAAGATCAAAAGAATATCGAAGGCTACATTGGCGCTAGCTCTTTTTCCGAGCTCATGTACGCAATCATTAACAACCTTAATCGCGGTCGCAAAGTCGACATTTACATTCTCAAAATGCCCGCAAAAGAACAATCTTGTTACGAAGAAGTCAAATTCTGGATTGATCAAAAAATTGTCCGCCTTTATCATCGTCCAACCGGCAAAAAGGCTCTCGTTCCTATTTCTAAACCAACTGCGACCGAAGCACCTGCTGAGCCAATACCAGATCAAGATTCTCAAACTCCAGATGCTCAAACCACCCCAGAGTCTACTCAGCCTTCCACTATCACTGCTGCTCCCATCGAATCCACTTCCACATGTCATATTGGTTTTCTGCGTCGTTCCAATGACAAAACTTTCGACATTGCAACCTGCAAAAAGAAACCTCTCCGACCACTCTCTCTAGAAGCACGCGAATATCTCAAAATTCTCTGCCCTGAATTTCCGGCTTGGCTCTTGAAATACATCGCCGCCCCCGAAGTCCAGCGCCTCAATGGCGTCGGTATGGCTTGTGGTATCGAGTATAGTAGCCTGTTCAACTTCTCCGCTTTCACTTCCGTCTTTGCTCATAGCATCGGCACTGCATTAATCGTCTGGAACTTCACTCACGACAAAAGACAGACTATCGCTGCCCTCTTGCATGATGTCGCGAACCCCGCCTTCAAACATTCTATAGATTACCTCAATGGCGACAGCGAAGTTCAAACCTCCACCGAAGCCCGCACTGGCCAAATCATTCGCGATTCACGCGCGATCATGCGTCAGCTCAAAAAAGACGGCATCCTTGCTAGCGAAGTTTCCGATTATCATCTCTATCCTATCGCTGACAACGAACTCCCCAATCTCGCCGCCGATCGTCTCGAATACACTTTCTGCAACGGCCTTTTCTACTACAATACCTGGACGCTCGATCAAGTTAAAACTTTCTATAACGACCTTACCGTCCTCAAAAACGAAGATAATCTCGACGAACTTGGCTTCAAAACTCCCGAAATCGCTGCCGATTTTACACAAAAGAGCCTACCGCTTCTTGCTATTTTCCACAGCGAAAAAGCCCGCGCCACTCAACAATTCCTCGCCGACATCATTCAGTCAATGGTCAATAGTGGCTATCTCAGCCTCGACGACCTTTACGTCATGAGCGAACGTGAAATTATTGACTGGATTCTTAGCTGTGGCGATCAGACCATCGGCGATGCCTTCCGTCAATTCCAGCGCACAACGACCGCCTACGGCAGCAGCACCGCCAAGAAAAACACCTACTACACCAGCGCCAAAAGCAAGGTTCGCTACATCGTCCCCCTCACTCAATCCGAAGAACTCGACGACACCACTGGCCAACCTCTCACCAAACGCATTACCGAAATCAACGACGAAGTCAGTAATGCCGTCGAAGAATATCTCGATGAAAAACAGCCTAAATACGTCGGTTTCGATTTTGATTTCAAACCTTATACTGAATAACTATGCAACAAGCAGTTTACGATTTTCTTACTACTATTCCACGCGGCAAAGTTGTCACTTACAAACAAATTGCTATCGCAATCGGTCATCCCAATTCCGCACGTGTCGTCGGCAACATCCTGCATCACAACCCCGACCCAATCCAATATCCTTGCTACAAAGTTGTTAATTCTGAGGGAAAGCTAAGTACACACTTCGGTTTTGGCGGCCTTGACGCCCAACGTCAACTTCTCGAACAGGACGAGATTAAAGTGATTAACGATAAGGTTGACTTAACGAAATATCAGTATCATCCCAAAAACACCACTATCCTCTAGCTTTCGAAAAGTTACCAAACTACCCTCTCGCGCAAACCATTAGTGTTATAATTAAAACAATTGGAAATCATTAATAATTACGAGAGGTCATATGTGCACAGCAGCTACTTATCAAACTAAACAACATTATTTTGGTCGTAATCTTGATTACAATTTTTCTTACGGTGAAGAAATTGTAATTATTCCTCGCAATTTCCCTTTTCATTTTCGCGAAGTCGCTCCAATGAATTCTCATTATGCGATTATCGGCGTTGCTTATGTTGCCGACACGCCTGCTAATTTCCTCGCCAATGACCAGCCAAAAGAGACGCCCCTCCTTTACGACGGCATTAATGAAAAAGGTCTCGGTCTAGCCGGCCTCAATTTTGTCGGCAACGCCGTCTATAACGATCACGTTAACGGCAAAGATAATATTGCTCAATTTGAACTTTTATCTTGGATCCTTGGTCAATGCGCCACTGTCGCTGAAGTCAAAACCCTCCTCGATAAAATCAACATCCGCAGCACGTCATTTAGCGATCAACTTCCAGCTGCTGAATTACACTGGATCGCTTCCGATACTACTGGTGCACACATCGTCATCGAAGCCGTCGCCGACGGCCTCAAAGTCTATGACAATCCCATTGGAGTTCTAACCAACAATCCACCATTCAATGAACAATTCTTCAATCTTAATAATTATATGCGTCTTTCTGCCTCTGCCCCAGAAAACAATTTTGCTCCTTCTGTCCATCTCCAGCAATATAGCCGCGGCATGGGCGGTATCGGTCTACCAGGTGATCTGTCTTCGCAATCTCGCTTCGTTCGCGCCGCCTTCACTCGCGCTCATTCCCTTTCCGCCGACGACGAAATGTCCAGTATTAGTCAGCTCTTCCACATCCTCCACTCCGTCGACCAACAACGTGGCTGCTGCGATCTTGGCGACAACAAATATGAAATCACTATCTACAGCTCCGGCTACAATCTCGAGCAAGGTCTTTGCTACTATACTTCTTATGATAATCACCAAATCACCCTCATCGACATGCACAAAGCCGACCTCGACGCCAACACTCTCGTGCGCTACCCCATGCTCACCACCGAACAAATCAACCGCCAAAACTAAGCATCACCAACCATAAGTTATCGACATCCCCAAGTTCCGGCTCGGGGATGTTTCTGCAAGTTAGCATTTACATGTCTACATATAATCAATGACTGCCAAACATTTCACCACATAATTTCTCCATCAAAAGAGTAGTTCGGAGTATTGATATATTCCAAAAAGTTTTCCACACAACTAAAAACTGTGCTATAATAAAAACACGCCGTTGTAGCTCAGTTGGTAGAGCAGCTCATTCGTAACGAGCAGGTCGCTGGT
>CAZETG010000005.1:0-42521 GCA_964514875.1 uncultured Candidatus Saccharibacteria bacterium
CTCAAAATCTGGTTCTCGCAAGGGAGTGAGGGTTCGATTCCCTCTTCGCCCACCATTAAAAATCGCGCTTTTGCGCGAGCTTTTAATGGTGGATAAGCGCGGTAAGCGAATCGATATGGGTTCGAAACGCAGGAGTGGCTGTAGTCAAAAAGGAAGTTTACTTACTTTTTTGACGCTACGACTGCGGGAAGAAAATACGTAGTAATTTCTGATATCCCTCTTCGCCCACCAGCAAAATTACTCCCTTTGAGAGCGTTTTTGTTGGTGAAATAGCTAGATGAACGAATCGTAGCTGGTTCGGGTTAGCAAGTTTTTGAGTAAAAAGAATTTTTCTCTTAGCCTCGTCTACATTTTGTAATCATTATTATAGCAGTCATTTGGTGGATGAGATATAATAATTTTAGAAAATGTTAGTTGAGAGGTAAAATGAAGAAGAACCGGCAAAAGGTGGGGGCGAAAATAGATGATGCTAAAAGAGTGCAAAATATCGAAACGGAAGTTAAAGTGCGTGTTGCACGGGAAGAATTTGAGCAGCTAGAAAAGTTATTGCAAAGTAAGGCGCAGTTCGTGAAAGAGATGCGGCAGGTCGATACATATTATCAGCCGAGTTATCGGAAGTTTTTGCCGGAAGGTGATGCGGAGGTAAATGAGTGGTTACGGATTGGCGTGCGTGGTGATCAGAAAATTTTAAATTATAAGAATTGGCATGATAATAAATATTGCGATGAATATGAAGTTACGATTGATGATGACGAGAATTTGCAGAAAATTTTTGCAGTGCTAGGTTTGGAAAAGATTGCTGTCGTTGATAAAGCGCGAAAGCTCTATCGATATTTAGAAAAATATGAAGTAGCGCTGGATTATGTAGAGGATTTGGGCTATTTTGTGGAAATTGAAGTAAAAAGACCTGGAGAATCAGCGCTGCAGGATTATGAAGATTTGTTGAGTTTAGCACGCGAATTAAACCTAGACTTAGATAAAATTGACAAGCGTGGCTATCCGTACCATATGATTTATGGTCAGCATGAGAGTTAGCGAGCTTGCACGCGCGTGGAGAGTTTGCTGTGGTTGACGAGAACGCAGATTCCGGAAATTAGTAACATAATGGCGATGATAATGAAAGTATGAAGATTGATGCCGTACCAGACGACATATGGTGCAGCATCGAGATTAAAGCCGACTAGGGCCTGGACACTTAGCAATTCTTGATGGAAGACGCTGAAAAGGAAAACGATGATACTAGCTAAGCTAAACGCGAGAATGGCGGCGCCGAGCATGAGCTCAAAAAGATAGCACAAATAAATAGCGTGGACTTGTTGCGTGTTCGCTCCGAGTCGATAATAAAGGGTAATAGTAGGTGTATTTTGGTCGATGAGGCGAATGCTAGTGAAAATGATAATAATGATACCGATGAGTCCGAGCGCAGCTGAAATAATACTTAATATATGTTGCAAATTATCAAAGAGATACTGTGTTTCTGGAGAGGCGCCGGCAATTGTATTTACGAGGTAAGTGCGGTTCGGTAGCTCGATGTTGAGGAATTTGCCGTGACTGTGCAAGAAATAATCGTAAGCCTTGGCGCTATTCTCGAAGGTGGCAATAATCGTTGCTCCGTCGGTGGGTTGGTTGAGTTGATTATTAATATTCTGGTGGTCAATGACGATTAGCTGGCTGCGTGGAGTAGAAATTTGCTCGAGGATAATATTGAAAACGCTTTGATTCCCCTTTTCGAGCGCTTGAAATGATAAATTGCTCGTGTGAAAATCGCCCGGAGCTAAGCCGACGACATAATATTGTGTACTGTAAGCATCGGTGAAAGTGTGACCAATTAAACTATCGCGATATTCTTCATAATCGGCTAATTTGCGGGTGGCATTGCGCGATTCGGCGGGAAAAGTGCGGGAAAGAAAAGTCTCGCCGATATGAGTCGGGACGAGGATGGGAATAGCGTCGGGTGGGGTTTGTTTGAGACTAGCAATAATGGCATTGTCGACTAATTCGGCTGGTAGGACGGTGCCGCCATATAGGCCGATTTTGCTAGCGTCGCCCAGGACGGTGCCGCCGTGAGCTTCAATGTCAGAGATCATAGCGTCGCGTGTGATTGGTTGCGGTGCTGTGCCGCCGAAAATATTGCTTAAATTCGTCGTAGCTTCAATAATTACTTTACCATCAGTAGCGTAATTAGCGTAAGTGAAATAGGAATTTTTTACGCCTTGGAGCCATAAATTAGCTGTGAGAATTAGCCCAAAAATAATTCCCATAATCACCATGATCAGCAAATTGCGCCGAAAATGGAAGCGTAGATTGCTAGTGCCAAGATGTATGATGTCGCTGAATTTCATGGTGCTGATTAAATTATAATTCTGGTGGAGAATTTTCGCAACCGCCTGAAAATCCCCGCTGCAATAATAAATTACTTGGCGGGGATTGTTTAACGAAATGCTAAGTATTATTTAGTGAACTTGAGGGATTTAATTACGGCTTGACCAACCTTTTCCCATTCGGCGCGTTCGCTATCTTTGCAGCTGAAAGTGATGATGGCGAGTTTGTCTTCGTAGGAGAAGATGGCCATTTGGCTATAGAACTTCTCGCCTTCGTTGGTACTGACGACACGAATTGTACCGACATTGTGATCGTCAACAGTGTAATAATCAGTCTCGATGATATTGGCACTGGTCGCGAGGATAGTCTTGGTAGCTTCGAGGTATTCTTTGATTTGATCGTTGGCGAGTTTGTTTTCTGGTTTTTGGATTAAGATATTGATTGTGCCGCCTTCGTTTTCGAAAGAAGCGACTGGTGCATCTTCTTTACCGTATTCTTTTTCGATTTCTTCGGTGGAAAGAACTTTGAAACTAGTAGGAATAGCGATACTGTAATTGTAATTGTCGAGGCTGATATAACGCGCTTCGACTTGTTCGCCTTTACCATTTTCGATACTGACGAGATCATTGCGGCGGCAAGTTTGGCAGACGGCTACAGCAATAAAACCGGCGATGACAGCGATTGCAGCGACAATGATTAGAGTCATAAAAATGGCTTTGCTGAATTTGCCCTCATGATGTGCGGGAGTGGAAGCCTTTTTGGCGGTAGTTGGGCGAGAGGTAGTAGTGCTTCTAGTAGTCTTAGCAGCGGTGGCTTTTGAAGTAGTTGAAGCAGCTTTAGTAGCAGGTTTTTTAGTAGTTTTGGCTACTGGTTTAGCTTTTGCTGTAGTTTTGGATTTAGTTGTTTTACGTGTTTCTGCCACGAATCCTCCTTATTATGTGTAAAATACTTATGTTTATTATACATGGTTTTGCGAAAAATTAAAACTTTCTATTACGGATTAATGGAGTAAAATGTGATTACATGATCTTTTTGAGTTTTACCCATATAGCGGGCGCGTCCTAATATAGACTATGTTAAAATAAGAAAAAGGAGCAAAATGAAAATTACGAAGTTGGAACATTCGGGGCTGGTACTGGAAAAAGATGGGCGGAAAATTGTGTTTGATCCAGTGACATTTACGACGACTTTGCCGGAATTGCGTGATGTGGCGGCAGTGATTTTGACGCATCGGCATTTCGATCATTTTCAGCCGGAACGGATTGCGGAAATTATAGCATTGAATCCGGAAGTGCGAATTTTGGTGCCGGAGGATCTGGCGGGAGATTTGGCAGAGGCGACGGCTGTACGTCCTGGCGACGATATGGAAGTGGCGGGGTTTGTACTGCAGTTTTATGGCGGCAAACATGCGGAGATTATTCCTGGGAAAGTTCCTTGCATGAATTTGGGCGTGGTGGTGGACGAAAAAGTCGTGAATCCGGGCGATTCGTTTGGTTTGCTAGATTTGGACCAGTCGAATCAAATATTATGCGTGCCAGAAGTGGCGCCGTGGTGTAAAATGGCGGAGAGTATGGAGCTTATTCGGTTAGCAAAGCCAAAAGTAGTAATTCCGGTGCATAATGCGATTTTGTCGGAGATGGGTAGCGAAATTTATCATAATCTTTTGCGGTCGACGACGGAAGAAGTCGGCGCGGAGTTTGCGCCACTTATGATAGGCGAATCGATCGAAGTTTAGGCGAGACGTGGTTAATTGGCGAGTTTTGATGTTGGGGTTGTCAGCTGTGTGGGTGATTGGAAAAAGAATTGTTGGATTTTGGTCTTGATGGGTGGAATTTGCAGAATGAGGTAAGCGATGCTGGCGCCGAGCGTATTAAGAATGATATCGTCAATGTCGCAGGTGCCGGAAACGGTCAGATATTGGGTGATTTCGATCAGGCTAGTGATGGCGAGAATAGTAAGTAGAAAAACCGGAAAATGATTTTGTGTCTTGAATAAGAGCGGTAAAAGTAACGAGAGCGGCATGAGGGCAAGCAAATTGCCGGCGATGTTGTAGAAAAAGATTTCGAAAGAAATGTAACCGTGATGAAATTTGGTGAGGTAGTTTTTGATCATGTGAAGTGGAATGAAATTGTAGCGCCGCGCAATATAATGATCGAGTTTGTCGAGGCTATCGCGGTAAGAATAATCGTCGAACAAAGTGAGCGTGATAAGTAAAATAAAGTATAAAAATAGCCAAGTCATGAGATTGATGCGAAAAACTTGACGTCGTGTGACGGTAGGACAGTTTTTGGTGAGAGCGAGGGCGCCGAAGTGCATTAAGATAGCAGATGCTAGCAAGAAGAATACGCGATCGACTGGGCGTAAATTGAAGGTTGGCAAAAAGTTGCCACTTATTCTGAATTCGATAATAGCGTAGATTAGTAAGATGAAGGTTGCGCTGATATATAAAACACATCCCAGAATTTGACTTTTGTTTTTCACTGGTACCATTATAGCATGTTTCTGGTTCTTCTGTTGCACTGAAACTTCGTGCGGAGCGATGGATTACATAGCGATGGGTCGATTACTGCGCCGGGGTTTTGGGGGATTTTGTGGAGCAATAGTTCTTGTGGCGAGAGGCCTTGTGACGAACGTGATACTGCAGAGCCTGCAAGCTATACTACGGCGTCCTATTTCGACTTTAATAATCAAAATGTAAATACGGTGAAAAGTAATGCGCGGTATTGGGGTTTTCCCCTCCGCTGTCTAGTACGGTAGGGATAATGGTATGATCGTGCGGAGCGGTTTTATGAGGGTTGCTACATCGATAGGCTCTGGGGAAATTGGTGACTATTGGGCGGAGAAAGCAATATATGATGTTTCAACTAATCATAATTATCTTTTGCATTTCAATATTACTCCAGTTCTTTCATCGATGGTTAGCAATTATCGACATGACGGATGTTCTCTCCGCTGTCTAGTACGGTAGGGATAATGGTATGAGATAAAAAGACTAGGCGTCCTCTTTGAGAATCCGGGCGAGGTGACGACTAGAGAAATGATCGGATGATAAGATAAGCGAGAGTGGCGTGGTCAAGAGTGTTAAGCCGATCGTAATAAAGAAGAATTTATTAATGCCAAAGAGTGAGACGTGTGGAGTGGTAGCAAGTTGGTAAGTATCTTGGAGGATTCGCGAGAGGTTATAAGAATTGAGAGTAGAGAAAATGAACGTAATTAGTGCGCCGACGAGGAAGCTAGCGACAATGGCGACGAGACAGAGTTCTAATAAATAAATGAAGTAGATGAGATAAATCGAAGCTGTGCTGGCACTAAGCGTGCGATAAAGGGCGATCGTGTGCGCGTCTTGGTTGATGAGGTGGATGAAGGTAAACGTGGTAATAACAATTGCAATGAAAAGGAGGATGATTTCGAAAATGATCATGATCGAATCAAGCCAGAGAAAAGTTTTGACGATCGAAGCAGTATTGGTAAATAAATCATAAGTCTCATAATTGCTGGGGTTGCCGGAATTCTTTTGGGCGGTTTGTGCTTTAGTGATGTAATTCGTCAGATCCTGGAAGTTGTCGAAACGTAAAACCGTGTATTGCATTTCGGAGGGCTCTCTATAGTCGCTAGATTCGGTGGACTGGTTGATTTGGCTTTGGATATATTGTTCGGCGCGATCAGTGTCGTCTTTAAGTAGAACAGCAAGGAGATATCCGTTATTAAAATTGAAGACGTGACTAGATCTTTTTCCGTACCAAAGCGGAAGATTAAGCAAATTATAACTCCCGGGAAGAAGCGGGAGGCTGCCAGTGGTGGACGGAATAGAACCAATGTCGTAAAAAACAGTGGCGAGGTGCTCTTGCAATCGTTTATTGTTCTCGGTTCCTATGTAATTTTCTGAATTAAGTTTAGCTGTGTCTACTAAGACGGGGACACGGTCGCTAGGGGTATCGGAAAGCTTAGAAAGATCGACTCTGTCGGTAAAGATTCCTACATCGGCGGCAGTATGCGGATTTGAATCAGCATTATATATAGTAATGTTGCCGATTTGGTGATCTGACGGAATGCCTTTGCGGTTAGTGACGACGTAACTATATCCGTCGGTATTAAGGACGGAAGCTTCGAGTAGGCTTTGACGCATACCAGTGAAGAGAAAGTTAATTCCAAATAATAAACCGGAAATAATGGAAATAGTAACGATGATAGAAATACTGCGTAATTTGAACTGAGTGATATTCAGACTGGCAAGATGAATCGCATCGGAAGGTTTAATCATAAGTTAATAGTAGTGGTTAAAAGTGTGATTGTCAAGAATTTTGTTGAAAGTCGAGTTGTAAAATTATTCTGATTGATTAGGCAAATGTAATTAGTAAAAGTTAAGTCGTTTATATAAGTTGTGCTACAATATGGATATGACAATTCAGTTGAAAAACGTAAATAAGTTTTATAAGAAGAAGCAAGTTCTGTTTGATGTAAATCTGGAGATTGCGGATCATAATTTTGTGATGTTGCGTGGAGTGAGCGGGTCGGGTAAGTCGACTTTGTTGAACATTATTGGCGGAATTGAGCCGGCGACAAGTGGTGAAGTGGTGATCAATAATCAAGAAGTTAGTCAGCTGAAGGGCAAGGCGCGGACGGATTTTTATCGGCATCAGATCGGGTTTATTTTCCAGGGATTTTATTTGCAGCCGCAACTGATGATCGGTGAGAATATTGCGCTGATGGGGATTTTTGCGGGTATGCCGAAAGCGGAACGCGAAACGCGTGTGCAGGAATTGGCGGAGCAGCTCGGAATTAGTGAAGTGATCGGTCAATTGCCAGCAGAAGTTTCGGGAGGACAAGCGGAACGGGCTTGTGTGGCGCGAGCGTTGTTTATGAATCCGAAAATTATCTTGGCAGATGAGCCGACGAACAATCTCGATCCGGATAATGCGCGCAATGTCGTGGAAATGTTGAAGAAAGTTCAGCAAGATACTGGCGCGACGATGATTGTGGCGAGCCACGATGCGATGGTTGAGAAGTATGCGACTATGATTGTAGGCGTGAAAGATGGCCACGTGGCAGTTGTAAACGGAAACGCGCCATCGATGACTACATCTGCAGAAACGGTGTCGGTTGCGGAGCCAGTGGTGACGGAAACTGTAGTTGAGGAAACGGAAGTTGTTGCTGAGGAAAATCCAGAACAATAATTATCAGCAAATATCGTCATCTATTTCGTCACTAAAATCTGTAAAATCTTCATCTAGCTCGAGCGTGAATTCGTGATCGAGATCAATTCTATCGTTGGCGACATTTTCGTTGTTTTGAATAATATCGCGGTGGCCGGTGAGGGCGGCGTAAGGTGCGAATTGAGCGGCGCGAGCTTCGCGACTCATTGGCGGATGAGCTTTAGAGACATGGTGCGGTAAATTAATAATATCGTCGTAATTCGTGTCGCTATTGATATTGTTATGTAATGATTCTGGCGTAGATATTTTAGGCACGATGTCCTCCGATTTGATGATGACGCTGAATCATGGTGGCGCCGTTTTCGAAATTAGTGCCGCGCAAGATAGCGTTATTACCGTAACGCTCGCGGATCTTGAGAATGGCGTGTTGGATGTGCTTTTCGGACTGAAGATCGGCCAATTCCCTTTGCTTTTGGCGTTCGAGTTCGGCGTAATTGGTGAAGAAATCAGTTTGTGTGAGAATTTGATTATCTGATGATAACGTATTCGATATATCTTCGTCTTCAGGCGCAACATCATCGACGACGAGCGTAACTTTGCGGATGGTAAAAGCGGGATTGACATATTTGTGATAAAGTTTAGTGAAACCGTCGATGAGTAAACGCGTGGAAGAAGTCGGAAACTCGAGGCGAAAAGTGCCGTGAGCGGGCTTCGGAACGCGACGGCCGTAATGATCGGTGACGGAATTGGCTGCGTGATTATTTTTGTCGTAATTAATGTGCAACACTAAATGATCGGTCGCAAGATGTTTGCGAACGAGATCGAGCGACATGGCTTCGGCCATTTCTTTGACGATGATTTCGGCCTGAGCGAAATTATATGGGCAATGCAAAACTTGGCCAGAACTAATGCTTTTGGTGGCGGGGCGGTGAGTTTTGGCGTCGGAAATTAGAGTTGGTTCCCAGCCCCAGCTATGATCGATCAAAAGCTCGGCGTTGATACCAAAAAGTTGGTAGAGCAGGTCTTCGTGTATGAGTGAGCAGCGCGCGACGTCGCCCATGGTATGTAATCCATATTTGGCTAGGCGTTTACTGTAGCCGCGACCGACGCGCCAGAAATCGGTAATGGGCTGATGTGTCCAGAGTTGCTGACGGTAAGTCATTTCGTCGAGCGCGGCGATGCGGGCGCCGAATTTATTGGGCTCGGCGTGCTTAGCAAGAATATCCATGGCGACTTTGGCGAGGTAGAGATTAGTGCCGATGCCGGCGGTAGCAGTAATGCCGGTTTCTCGATAGACTTCTCGGATGATTTGCCCGACGAAATCGGTAGGAGTTGAATGCGTCATTTTGAGATACTGTGTGATGTCGCAAAAAACTTCGTCAATTGAATAAGCGAAAATATCTTCTGGGGCAACGTGGCGCAAATAAATATTGTAAATTTTGGAACTATAATCGAGGTAGTAGCGCATCCGTGGAGTCGCGACGATATAATCGAGGGCGAGATTAGGGTTTTGTTGTAATTCGGTATGATTAATAGCTTTGCCGAGAAAGACGCGGAGTGGCGCTTTGGCTTGGCGCTCGCGATTGATTTGTTCAGCTTTGGCAATGACTTCAAAAAGTCGCGCGCGCCCCGGCAGGCCGTAGGATTTGAGCGACGGCGAAACGGCGAGACAAATCGTCTTCTCCGTACGCGAAGCGTCAGCGACGACGAGATTAGTCGTCAGCGGGTCGAGCCCGCGTTCGTGACATTCGACGGACGCAAAAAATGACTTAAGATCAATAGCAGCAAAAACTCTGTCCATGGAAATATTATACTATATGGTTTGTGATATGATGAGGAGCGCGAGCAAAGAGTGGGTTGACGCAATTATTTCTAGAGTGCAGTTCTATGATACAATAAGAGATATGGAGTGCGAATCTTATCGATTATTTTTGGATCAAACGCCGAAGAATGGAAAATTTGATCGCGTGCATGCTGTGTTAGTAACGGACGATGAGCGAATTTTGGTGAGATATAAAAATGACAACGGCCGGATTACGGGCGGGCATATTGATCCGGAAGATGCAAATCTCGAGGTGGCCTTGCGACGTGAACTGAAAGAAGAGATTAACTGTGAAATTGATCAGTGTGATTATGTCGGATATCTGGAAGTAAAGTTTGAAAATGGTACAGTCGAGAACTGGGCGCGTATGGTGGCGCGACTGAGCGATATTGGTGAGCCGCAGCCAGATCCGGATCGAGCGGAAAAGTGGATTTATGGACGTACGCTCGCGCCGGCGGAAATTGCCAAGGTGGAGCTCACGAAATCGGCGCCGTTTGGCGATACGGATAAGTTAGTAGATCGTGCAATGGAACTTGCGCGTGCGAAAAATTATTTTACGAAACCAGCGAATCATGAAGTCAAAGTATTGAATTTCGAGGAGCATGAAAAAAGGCCGGAAGCTATCACGTGATAGCTTTGGAGTGATTTGTAACAGGGGTGGAATTTTGTGCGAAGTTGTCACGTGGTAGCTTCGCACAAAATTGGATTGAGTTGCATTGTATGAAAATTTTACAGTTTCAGGCTGCGTAAATGCGATTTGTCATCGTCGCTCAAGCGGCGTGATTCGCAGGCTTTCTGGATGGCTTTGTTGTGAGTCTCGACGGGAAGTTGGTCGCGTTCGAGATAGCCGAAAGTTTCGTCATGGAATTTAATACATAATTCGGCGACGAGCCAAGCTTTGGCCATATGGACGTAATATTGTTCGGATTTAGTTTCGTCGAGTAAGCGAAAAATTTGCGACAAGTATTCGGGTAATAGAAAATGATCGAGAATCATTACGAACATAAAACGCAGCGCAAACTCCTGATCGCTATTTTGAAATTGCATGATAAAATCCCAGTAAGTTGCGAGATCTTGAGGTTTGATTTTGAAACTAGCGCAGAAGCCGTCGCAGATGGCCCAGTTTTTGATGCGCGGTAAAAACCAGACGATATAGCCAAATCTTTCTTCTGGGCTCATCGGCGCGGAGGCGATAATAATACCAGTGATGAGTAATTCTTCGTAATAATACGGATCAATCTCATCAAGAAAAGTCCAGTAATTGCTGGATTTGATGATGGCTCTAGCGAGTTTGCGTTGTTCGGGGACGCGCACGCCGATGACGTTTTTCGCGAAAGGACCAGTGCGTAGATGAAATTCGCGGTAGGCGCCATCTTCGAGATCTAAAAGTTGGGCGCGTAATTCTTCGGGGCTCATATAATTGAAATATTATTTATTGTTTGGCACGACTTTCGATTTTTTGTAATTCGAAACGATGTTTTTGGACAGGCTGACCTTCGGGAATTTTTTCGAGCGGAATTTCTTCAAGAAACATAGCTTTTAGGCGGACGTAAAGTGTACCATCACCATAAAGCTGGCGATAGACGACCATTTCTTCGCCGGTTTCGCTATGCAAAGCGATATTTTCGACAAGATAATAATTGCCTTTGAAATGATGGTAAATTCCGTGGATGACTGGTTCTTCCATAATATTTTATCCTATGTAATGTTTGAAAAAGTTGTAGGTTGTGTGATTTATGATAGGTTATTTTTCTTTGTAAGTGCGGATGATGTCTTTTATCGTCATGCGGGTGCCGTAGTTGAGAATGGCGTTGCTATAAATTTTAATAGCGACGTGCGCGACGATGGCGCAAAAGATAATTAAAATAGCAATGGAAGTGAATACTTCCCAGCCACTGGCGAGACCCATTATGATGCGAAGCGGCATGCAAAATGGTGACGAAATTGGTAGCAAAGCTGCGAAAACATTAAGACTGCTGGTCGGATCGGTGAGAGTAAAGTAAGCGAGATAGAAGCCGATCATAGTAATGAGGGCGACGGGCGTGTTAGCGGACTGAATATCTTCTGGTTTGGCGACGGTAGAACCAGTGACGGCATAGAGGAAGGCATAGGCGAAATAGCCAAGAATGAAGTAGATGATCGTAATAATTGCAAGATAAGGCGTAAAGTTGGATAAATCAAAAATGGCGTCGAGGATGGCAGGGTCGAGGAAGAGTCTGGCGCTGATAATTGCGGTAATTGCAAAAAGCAAAACTTGACCGAGCCCGACTAAGCCAATACCGATAGTCTTACCGAGAATAATAGAACGCGGGCTGGTCGAGGTGACGAGTGTTTCCATGATTTTGGAAGTTTTTTCGATAGTAATGGAGCTGGAAACTTGGTAAGCGCAGAAATAAATCGCGAAGAAAAGTAGCACGGACATCAACATGATGACAAGTGGGTTTCCGCCGATTTCCTGTTCGTCGGTCTGCTGAATTTCGAGATTAAAATTAGGCATGAGATTTGCAAGTTGCTGATCGGAAAGATGTAATTTTTGGATTTGCAAATTTGTATAAAGCGAACTTAAGGCGTCAATCAAAATGGTCGGCGCTGTAGTCATGGTGGCGGCGTTGTCGACAATGTAAGTATAGTTAATGTTATTTTCGTGTTTACTAATGATAATTGCTGCGTTAATGTCGCCGTCATTAATTTTGGTTTTGATGTCGTCGAAATTGGAGTTTTCGAATTGGAATTTATAATCTAAATCAAGACTTTCGAGTGTGCTGAGTTGATCATCGTAAATATTTTCGGGATCGGAAATTAGAATTGTGTCGTCGAAATTACCGCCAGTCATATTATTAATAATGCGCGGAACATTAAATCCGCAAATAATTAATAGCACAATAATAATAGTCGAAATGCGGAAAGATTTGCGACCGATTAAGTCGCGCATGGTGAATTTGGTAACCGTCCAAAAGTCGCGGAAATTATTAATTTTCATGATGAGCTCCTACTTTTTCGATAAAGATGTCGTTGAGGGTTGGTTTCAAAATTTCAAAACGAGTAACTGTAATATTATTTTTGACGAGAGTTTTAAGTAAGTTATGTGCTTTAGTTTCGTCGTCGAGCTTAATAATATATTGTAGGTTTTTTTCGTGGAGAATTTCTAATTTCTTGTCTTCGATATATTTAGAAATATCTTGTTCGACGTCGATTTCGGCGCGATTGGCGGGATAAGAATTTTTGATTTCTTTGAGATTGCCTTGGAGGACGGTTTTGCCTTTGTCGAGAATGAGAATATCTTTGCAAAATTCTTCGATCGTGGCCATTTGATGCGCAGACATGATGACAAATTTGTCGCGACGGACGAGATCAATAATAATATTTTTCAGGAGTTCGGTATTGACGGGATCGAGGCCACTAAATGGCTCATCGAGCACGACCAAATCCGGATCGTGGATGACGGCGGTCATAAATTGGATCTTTTGTTGATTCCCTTTGGAAAGTTTTTCAGCGGGTTGTGGTAAATATTCTTCGACTTTGAGTTGCTTTGCCCATTTATTGATAGCTTCTGTAGCGGTAGCTTTATCCATACCTTTGAGTTCGGCAAAATACATTAATTGATCGAAGATTTTGACTTTTGGATAAACTCCGCGTTCTTCTGGAAGATAGCCAAAATTGACGCGTTTGCGATCGACCGGCTGATCGTTCCAGGTAATTTCGCCGCTGTCTTTGGAAATGATGCCAAGCAGCATGCGAATAGTGGTAGTTTTGCCGGCGCCATTGGTACCGAGCAGACCGTAAACTCCGGGCTGAGTGAGGCTGAGCGAAATGCGATCGACAACTTTCTTGCCGGCGAAAGTCTTGGAGACATCTTTAAGAATGAGACCAGACATAAGTTCGTCCTTTCAGAATTAAATTGATAGCGTGTGGGGCAGAATTTTCTGTTGTAATGTTGTGTGGCATGGTTTCCTTTGCTTAGATTAAATTAATTATACCACGGGGGGGGGGGGGTACATTTTAAAAGAGTGATTTTTAGTCTAAGTTAATACCGTGTTGCAGGAGCTTGCGGTCAATGAAATAAAGGGCAACGGAGTAGGCGGTATAAACGAGGCTAATGTAGAGGAGAGCACGAAAAATATAGTCGAGAGCTGGTGAGGAATCAGGCGTGTTTAATGGAACACCGTCAATGAGCCAACCGATTTCGGGATCGAGCTGGATTAAGCAGTAGAAAATACCAACAAGCAAGACGCTACTAAGTACATAAATGAAAGTACCGGCAACGATTGTGAGATTTTTGGAGGAGCGATGTCCAAGAATGATACCGGTAATACCACACAAAGTTAGAAAAGTGAGTTCGGCAAAAAGCATGAAAGCGTAGCCGAAATAAAAACTGATTTCGCGGGGAGCGAGAGAGTAATATTCGCCAAAGCAATTTACGCAGCCGCCGAGTAATCCAAGGGAGTCAAGAAATCTTTGGCCGCTGCTGGACAAGACGAGAAGCAAGCCGCTAAGAATAAGCGTAGCAATGACGACAAGAAAAGAAATAAGGACGGTTATAAACATACTGGTCCAAAGCATGGTACGGGAGATGGGCAGAGTATGCGTTAAATAGGCTTCGTTGCTATAAAAGCTGTTGCTGAAACGTCGCCAGTTTGCACGAACGGTAGTGGCGAGGAGAAGAATTAAAGAAATGTAAATTAGAAATTGGGCGAGACCATTCAAGAAAGCGGTAATAGCAGGTGGATCGAGTGTGGTATAGCTCATGGCACCGGCGATTTCGACGTAACCTAACTCGCGGTTGTAGCTAGTGATATTCATCATGATAACGGCGGCAAGTAAAAGGATGATAAAAGGCAGCATGTTTTTAATAATTGGTTTGAGATTGTACTTAATGAGCTTAGTAAACATAAATTCCCTCTTGATTATTTTTAGGATAATTTTTTAATATGGAAAAATGCATAATTGGTAGGTTGAGATTCTTTAGGATAATTTTCTAATAAGTTTTTCGAAAATAAATTTAATTAATTTAAAATTAGTTTTTAAATTTTTGGCGGAAAATATCGTCGATAGAAGCGTGATATTTGGTGCGGAGTTGGTCGGAATTAGCTTGCAAAATAATTTGGCCTTGATCGACGAAGATTACTTCATCCAAAATTCGTTCGATGTCGGCGATGAGATGTGTAGAAATTAGGACGCTCGCACCGTCACTAAAATTCTGCAGAATGGTGTCGAGAATATAATCACGCGTCGCGGGATCAATACCGCCGAGCGGTTCGTCGAGAATGTATAATTTTGCATCGCGACTCATGACGAGAATGAGCTGAAGTTTTTCTTGCATACCTTTGCTCATTTTGGCGATGACGGTGGTCGGGTCAAGGTTGAGATCGGCAATTAATTGCATGGCGTGATCGGCGTCAAAGTTGTCATAAAATTCGGAAAAGAATTTGACGGTCTGTTCGACGCGCATGGAACGGTCGAGATAAGTACGTTCTGGTAGATAAGAAATTTGACGTTTGCTTTCGATGCCGATGGGCTGACTTTCGAATAGTACTTCCCCGCTAGTCGGCGTGAGAAGGTCGTTGGCGAGTTTGATTAAAGTAGTTTTGCCGGCGCCGTTTTTGCCAAGCAGGCCGACGATTTTGCCGCGCGGAATTTTGAGATTGATGTTTTGTAAAACCGTATGTTTGCCGTAAGTTTTGGTAACGTTGCGGTATTCTAGTAGAGCCATAAATTGATTCCGTTTAATAATATATTGTTAATTACGAATATTGTTGTGCGTTTATGAGGCCGCGTCAGAGTTTTGTAATAGCTGAATAATTTCTGCGTGCGAAAAACCTAGCTCCGACATAGTTTGGAGAAAATCTTGTAATTTAGTCGCCGCGAGATTAGCACGCTTTTGTTGGAGGAGTTTTGTGTCGTCAGTTACGAATTTGCCATTAGTGCGAATCGTGATGATTAATTTACGATCTTCTAATTCTTGCAAGGCTTTTTGGGTAGTGTTGGGATTGACTTTGGTAAGTGTAGCTAACTCGCGCACAGAAGGTAGGCGCTCGCCGGGAGAAAATTGACCGGCAATAATATACAGTTCGAGTTGCTCGACGAGTTGTAGATAAATTGGTCGATCGTTATTAAATGTGAAATCCATATGTACTGTATTATTGTGTTAGTACAATGATACAGCGGAAGACTGAAGTTGTCAAGAAAAATGTATAGGTAATCTTTCGGTTGGTGCATGGTATAATATAAGTATCTTATGAAAATTGCGATTTTTACGGATATTTATGCACCGTGGAGCACGGGAGGAATTGCGTCGTCGGTGAAGGCGCAAAAAGATGAGTTGGAGAAATTAGGGCATGAAGTGACGGTGTTTTGTCCAGGATTTAATGCGCGCGAGCAGAATGTAATTACGGTGCCGAGTCACGAAAAGTTGAAGATTAATGGCGCGGTTTTGGCGAAGCGGCCGGAGGCTGTCGAAGAATATATTGTTGAAAAGTTTCCGGAGCTTGAGCAGTTTGACTTGGTGCATGTGCATTACGAGGCGAGTTGTAGTCTTGCCGGGGTACGTTTGGCGAAACGTTTTAATCTGCCATTGGTACAGACGATGCATGGGCGCGAAGATATGGCGATTGCGGTGAATGTGCCGCATCCGCTGAAAACCGTGACGGCGACGATTTTGAATTTGGCGCATAGTCGTTATATTTCGCACGAGATTACGATGCAACGCGATCAATTTCAGGCGCCGACTTTGGCGCGCGCAAAAATGTGGAAGCTGATGGTGAATCAAGCGGAGCAAGCGGACGTGGTGATTACGCCGTCGGAGCATTTTGCGCAAAAGTTGGAACATTATGGTGTGACGCGTCCGATTGTGGCGGTTTCGAATGGAGTTCCGGAAGAGTTAGTGAACCAAGATTTTACGCCGAGAGTATTGCATGATGGCGATGTTTTGAAAATGATTTGGGGCTCGCGCGTGTCGAATGAAAAACGGATTATGCCGTTTTTGCAGACGTTAACACAATTACACCGACCGTATGTGTTGTATATTTATGGTGATGGTAATGCGCTGCAGAAGGCGCAGAAGTATGCGGTGAAGCATCAGCTGAAAGTGAAGTTTTATGGTAATCAGCCGCGCGCGAAGATTTTACAAAAAATGCAGGAAGCGCATTTGAGCATTTTGGCGTCGTATAATTTTGATACGCAAGGTATGGTACTTTTGGAGGCGGAAGCGACGGGTTTGCCAGTGTTTTTCTGCGATCCGGCGCTTGCGGAAGCGATGCCGCAGGGCGGATATATTTTGTCGGATGGAATTGATGCGACAGCGATGGCTCTAGCCTTGGATAATTTGAAATCTGATCGAATTGAAAAAATGAGTAAAGTCATGCTAAAAAATCGTCAGAATGTTTTGCAGTCGAAACAGATTAAGCAGTTGTTGAAGGCGTATGCGTTGACGATAAAAGCACATCGGACGTCTACTAGTTAAACAAAATCGCGGCGGTGGTGGCTTCGAGTTGCTTATGAGGATTATAAAGATTAAGCATGGCGACTTTGGCGGCGAGCTGGCCAGACCAAAGTGAAAAAGCAGAATAGCTCGTATCGACGAGATTGGTCGTGGTAATATTGCCGTTGTGTGCGACGATAATATTGTTTTCGTGAAAAGTGAGAATTGTGAGATCAGGATAACTTAATGTGAACTTGTGTAAAGTTTCAATAATCGGAATCAGCGGCTGTGAGAGCATGATCATCTTGGGATAAAAAATGCTACGAAAGATTTTTTGCAGTTGAACCATGGTAGCGACAAGGTAGAGATTCGGATGTTGTAAAATTTGTGTAAAACTTGGCGCGAGTAAATCGATCGTATCGCGAGTAAGGAGAAGTGGCTTCGGAGTATCGGTTATGTCGGTAGTTGTTTTAGCGCTGGTGTTAGTGACGGTTTTGGCGATGGCGTCGTTAAAAGCAATGGCGGTGGCGGAATTTTTGGACAAGTCGCCGATCGTGAGGATAAAATCGGTATTCAAGAAAGCGTGATCGAGCTCGAAAGATTTTGCAAAAGAGCCACTACTGGTTGACGGGAGGAAATTCAGAAATGGCAAGGGCGGGAGTTGGTGGCGCAAAACATCGGGCAGAAAAAGTCGGAGTTCTTGAACGGGAAAATTTTGATTGATAAACTCGGCGACGCGGACAATATTGTGAAAGTTTTGACCGTTACCGCCGATAATGTTGACGCGTCCGGTTTTTTGCTCGGGAATATTCCAAAGTAAGTCGCTAAAAAGTGGCTTGTGTTGCTTCTGCCAATAAGAAAAATCAGAATTAATTGGTGCGAAGGCCATTAAAACTCCAGTTCAATCGAAATCGGGCAATGGTCGGAGCCCATAATGTGGTCGTGAATTTCGGCGGACTTGAGATGCGGTTCGAGGCTGGCGGAAATGAAAAAGTAATCAATACGCCAGCCGACGTTGCGCTCGCGGGCGTGACCCCAGTGTGACCACCAACTGTATTTTTGTTGACTGGGATAGAAATAGCGAAAAGTGTCGATGAGACCGGAATCCAGGTAATTTTTGATTCCCTGACGCTCTTCTTCGGTGTAGCCGGCGTTTTTTTCGTTTTCTTTGGGGCGAGCGAGGTCGAGCGGAGTATGGGCGGCATTGAAGTCGCCGCAAATTACGACCGGTTTGGTCTGCTCGAGAGTTTTGATGTGTTGTAATAAGGCTGGATCCCAAACTTGCTCGCGCAGAGAAAGGCGGGATAGATTAGGCTTGCTGTTCGGAACGTAAACATTGACGAGATAGAAAGGCTGGAATTCGACCGTCTGAATGCGGCCTTCGGTGAGGGCATTGCCATGCTTATCGTCAGCCCAAGGGTATTTCGTGGCGAGATCACCGGTAAATTGATCATAAGTGTTGAGCGGCTGAAATTTAGTAAAAGTGGCGGTGCCGGAATAGCCTGGGCGCTCAGCACTGTTCCAGATTTCGAGATACTCTGGTAGGTCGACTTCGGCTTGGTCAGGCTTAGCTTTGGTCTCTTGTAGACACAAAATATCCGGCTGTTCGGTTGTAATGAATTCCTGAAAGGTACCACGTTTTAAGCCGGCGCGCAGCCCGTTGACATTCCATGAATAAATTTGCATTATACCTCCTTCAAAATGTTGTAAAAATTACAACGTTAATATTCATGTCGCGAAAGATCGCGTTTTTTGATAGTTTCACGCTTGTCGTATTTTTTCTTGCTTTTGCCGGTAGCAATAACGAGTTTTATATAACGACCGTTACCTATTAGCTTAACCGGGACGAGCTGCATACCGGCTTGGCGAGCACGTTCGAGCATAGTGAGCTGTTTCTTTGTGGCGAGAAGCTTGATGTTTTTGGTTGTGTCGGCGCCGAGCGTGAGATTGTTGAGCCAAAGTTCCCCGTTACGCAAAGTGACGAAGCTACCCTTGAGTTGGACGTGATGATCGCGAATCGAGCGGACTTCCAAGCCGGATAAAACCATGCCGCAAGTTAATTCTTCTTCGAGCTGGTAATCATAGTGCGCGCGGCGATTGACGGTGACGGAACTGGGGGCTTTTTTGGCTTTCTTCATGGGTATATTATAGCAGAATAGAGATATTATGTAAGTAAGTTGTTTGCGTAGCAAAGTCGAAATAATGAAATTTTTGACTTTTGTGTTATAATATAGAGTGAAATATGCGTATTGCAATTACTTCAGACTTATATTATCCTATGACGAATGGCGTGGCGGTGTTTGCGCACAATTTGGCGAAGGGTTTGGCGCGGCAGGGGCACGAAGTAATGGTGTTGTGCCCGAGTTTTACGGGTAAGCGGCATCGGACGAAGCGCGATGGAGTGACGACGGTCTATTTGCGTTCGATTCGGTTCCCTTTTTATCCGGATCAGATTAATGAGGTACCGAATAATAAGGAGATTTTGGGTGTGTCGTTGCCGCGACTGGCGTATCGGCATGGGTTATGGATTACGGTGGACCCGTATCCGGAGATGAAAAAGGCTCTGGATCGGTTTCGGCCAGATGTGATTCATAATCAGACGGCGGAGATGATTGCGTTTGCGGCGCGGAGATATGCGAAAAAGCGTGATATTCCAATGGTGAGTACAGGCCATGCTTATCCGGATAATATTACGAGTCAGGTGAAATTGCTGAAGCCGATCAAGCGGCCGGTGGATGCGATTTTGCGGACTTATATGGCGAGTTTTTTGAAGCATTCGGAATATGCGACGATGCCGACGGAGATGGCGATCGAAGATTTAGTGCCGAAAAATCGGAAACGTTTTAAAGTGACGGTGGAGCCGTTGTCGAATGGGGTGGATTTGACGAGTTTTACGCCTGGGAAGCCGTCGGCGAAAGTCTTGAGGCGTTTTCATCTTGATGAGAAGCGCCAGCGCGTGCTGTATGTGGGGCGAGTGGATCCGGAAAAAAGTATCAGCAATGTTGTGATGGCATTTGCAGAAGTGCATGACCAAGTACCGAATGCAGAGCTGGTGATTGTGGGTGATGGAATTGATCGGAGCCACTTGGTGGATTTGGTAAAATCTTTGGATTTGGAAAAATCGGTGAAGTTTTTGGGACGAGTGATGTTGCCGGACATTGTCGATATTTATCGGGCGTCGACGGTATTTGCGACGGCGAGCGAGACGGAGACTCAAGGAATCGTTTTGATTGAGGCAGCGGCGACAGGTTTGCCGCTAGTGGCAGTGGATGCGGGGGCGGTGCGGGAATTGTGCCAGAATAAGAAAAATGGGATTTTGTGCAAGCCGGGCGATACTAGCGAAATGGCGAAAGCTTTGGTGAAAATTTTGACAGATAATGAATTACAGAAAAAATATAGTACGGCAAGCTTGGAAATTGCGAAGCAACATGACCTAAATCGGACATTGGATCGATTTGGAGAAATTTACTTGGAAGCAATTAAGCTGAAAGGTAAAAAAGTCTCACATAAAGTAAGACTTTTGCGCCGAAAACGTCATAAGTAGATAATAGTGAACGATTATAGTGTTATTGATTTTATCTTTTTGGTTCGATAAAATCTAGAATGGCTCGGACGGTTTCTTGAGGTTTTTCGTAATTATGTAAATGGCCTGTTTCGGACAAAAAATCAGTCTGAGCGGAGATTTTTTGAGCGAGCTTGACGGTGGATTTTTTGCGCACAAGTCGATCATGCTCGCCAGCAATAAGCAAAACTTCCTTATCAAGATGAAAGTCGCTGACGGCGTAGCGTGTAGAAAATTTTGCAGCGCTAAGGACATCGGTGCGTTTGGGCGGATGATCGTTGCTGCAGGCGTTGGTGGTATGTATGATTTGGCGAAATTCATGAAAACCGTGCGGGATATGGAGATAAGTCGTAGTAACCAAATCGACGGTATGGCGTGGTAAATAGGCCGAAAGTGGTGAAATGATTGCAAAAGGCTTGGCGGTTTTGGAAGAAATTGGCGATAATAAGATGAGTTTGCGGTTGACAAGGTTGGGTCGAAGGCTAGCCGTAGCGGCAGCGACAATTGATCCCATCGAGTGACCGATGAGAATCGGTTGGTCAAGGTGATGCTCAGAAATATAGCTAGCTATATAATCAGCGTAAGTGTATTTGTTATAATCGTGCATAGTAACGCCAGCAAAAGGTGGAATTGGTGGAGTATGCACAATGTAGCCAGCCTGATTTAAGGCATGCGCAATCGACTCCAGACCGAGCGGTGACCCGCGAAAGCCATGGATGAGGATTAAATCAGGTTTTTGCGTAGCGACAAAATCAGAAGTTATTTCGGCCATATTTATGCCTTGATTAAAATGGTTAAGCTTTGGCTTCTTGCAGAGCTTTTTTGATAGCGGGGCGATCGAAGCCGATAATTCTCTGGCCGTTTATTTCGGTAACTGGTACGGACGTAATATCGGGCATTGACGTAGCGTCGATTTCTTCATATTCAATATTTTGCTTTTCTAGCCAGTCCATGAGAGCATGGCAATATGGACAAGTTTGAGTAGTGTAAACCTTAATCATAGTGATATTATAACACAAAAATTGATAATAATGCGAGATAAACTGGGTGGCTTTGCTATATTGGAGATATTCTCACCATCTTTTCAATGCGATTTCGTCGCTAGCAGCCGGGCGTCGGCTTGAAAGAAAATGCGGAGCATTTTCTTTGCTCGCGCTCCTACGGCTGGACGAGGTGCGTCCACGACGCCGGTAAATTTCGCTTTGCGAAATTATGCTGCCTGCGTCGCTTTGAACTGCGTTCAATTGCAGTCTGCGTCATTCGAAAGAGAATGCAAGCATTTTCTTTACTCATTATCCTCGACTGGGCAAGAAAGAAAACATAAGTTTTCTTTCTGTTCGCTATCCTCGGCAGTTCGTTGCGAGAACCTTACTTCGTTCAGAATCTCGGGCGTCGCCTCACGAAAGTAAAGTGAACTTTACTTTTGCTTCGGCTCCTACGAGATGCGTGGCGCTAATTCTCCTCTTCGTTGCGCTCAGATTCTAGGGTGTCGCCTCACAAAAGTGAAGTATATACTTCACTTTTGATTCGGACTCCTACTAGATTCGTAAGTCCGAATCCTCTTCGAAAAGAGGTGAGGGTATCTCCAATATAGCTGGCTTGGTGACTGAAATATTATAACTATTTCTGTTTTTTGGCGGCGTCGAGCTGAGGATCGCGCTCGTGATTAATGTCGTCGTAGGTACGCTCTACTTCGATATCAGGTTTGATACCTTCGCCGTTGATGCTCGTTCCTTTCGGTGTGTACCAGCGAGCTGTAGTGACTTTAAGCATGGCGCCTTTTGATAAATCGAGTAGAGTCTGGACGACACCTTTACCGAAGGTTGTTTCGCCGATTAAGGTGGCTTTGTCGTAATCTTTGAGTGCGCCAGCGACGATTTCTGATGCAGAGGCGGTAGCACCATTGACGAGTACAACGGTGGGCGTGTTAGCGAGTTTGGCTTGGCCGCGATTGGAATAAGTCGTGTCGTCGCGACTATTCTTACTCTTTTGAATGAGAATTGGCTGGCTGTCAATCCAGAGTGAAAGTAGATCTTTTGCGGCGGATACATAGCCACCGCCATTGCCGCGGAGGTCGAGGATAACTTTTTCAACGCCTTTGGCAGGGAATTCGTCATTGACGATCTTGCGCACCATTGTGCCGGTATCGTCATCGAAGCGCGTAATAGTGATAATGGCAGTTTTACCGTCGTAGTCGACATAAGCAGAGACGTTATTGATGGCTTCGCGTATCATTTTAAATGTGTATTCTTTGCCGTCGCGGACAATAGTAACTTCGACTTCAGTGCCAGCTTCGCCGCGGAGCTTGGAAGCAATTTCATCGGTACTGGCAGTATAGATTTCTTCGCCATTGACTTTGTAGAGGATGTCGCCAGCTTTAATACCAGCTTTTTGGGCAGGATTATCGGGAAGCGTTCGCAGGACTTTAACGTAGCCGTCACGTAGAGCCATTTCAACGCCAATACCGACGCCGGCTTCGCCGTGGAGCATGGCTTCATATTCTTTGGCTTCGTCGGCGGGCATATAGGTTGTATAAATATCGCCAACAGCTTCGGTGAGACCTTTTTTGGCGCCTTCAATCAAAATATCTTTATCGATATCACCGTCGTAATTATTGACAAGAGTGGAGTATACTTCATCGAGCGAGGACCAGTCGTTAGTGGATTGCTTGGCAAAACCAAGATAGGGCAGAAAATTATTAGCGATTTGCGTCCAATTTGCGCCGATTATGCCGCCAATAAGCATGGTGACTGCGGCGACAATAATCGCGCCACCTAAGCTGACCTTTTTCTCTTCCCACTTTTCTGTCATATGGAGATATTATAGCACGAATGTAATTTTGTAATTAAAATTTAATGAAATTGTTTTCCGGCTTTTTGCACTCATATTATTACCAGCGACGCTGATCGAGGTGGATATAATTATAGGCATAAGGATTGACATTATAACGGGCGCCGAAGTCTCCGGGCAGGCCACTTTTGGAACTTGTAGAATTGTTGTATTCGGTGAGATTGATTGTGCCGTTAGAATTGATACTTTCGACCCACATGACGTGTCCGTAGATACCAGCAGTGCTGAAGGCGATGGTGTGCGGAGCGGGATTGCCGTCAACGACGTAGCCGAGGCGTGTAGCGGTATTGCCCCAATCCTTGGCGTTACCCCAGGAAGAAATGTAAATTCCCCAGAATTCTTGTGCTTTCCAGCCGGCGTAGCTTGTACATTGGCAAACGTAGCCACCGACCACGATATATCCAACATTGTCTTGTGGGCACCGATCAGCCCAAGGATAGGAATTATAGCCTTCGCCGACGACACCGTTGCTGTTGTAGCGGGCGATTTCTTCGGCAATTTCACGCTGCATAGTTTCGCGAGCGGCGGCGGCGTCGCTTTCGTAGGTGGCAGAATCATTTTGATAGCGTTCGATGAGGGCTTGTTGCTCGGCGCGACGATTGGCGATTTCACTGCGACTAATTTCGGCGCTGGTAATGAGCGCGTCGACGCTATTTTTTTGCGATTGTAATTCTTCTTTGAGCTTTTTGATGGCGTCAGCGGAAGCGGTGACTTGGTTTTTGACGGTGTTTTGGCGAGTCTGTTTTTCGGCTAAATCGCCGAGCGAATTGCTGCTAGCGAGCAGCGCAATAGCGTCAGTATCTTCTTCAAAATGCATGTCAACTAGTAATTTAGCGAGAGCAGATTGTTGTAGGCTAAGTTTATTCTCATTAACACTAATTTGACCAGCAAGATCTTCGGCAATGGCCTGATTCATAGCTATTTCGTCTTCGAGGGCGGCGATTTCGGAATTGAGACGCTGAACTTCCCCTTCGAGAGTTTTGGCATTCTCGGCGGCTTGGCGAGCGTTAGCTTCGGAAGCTTCAGCGCGATCGGCAGCTTCGCGGCAGGCTTGGCTCACGCAGCCAGCGGGATAAGCTTTGGCTTCTTCTTCTGGCACGACGAAGTGTATGCTGCTAAAAACTACTGCTACAACAAGTACAAAAATCAAAAGAATGTTGCGCAAGCCAATAGTTTTGTGTTTTGATCGTGTCATATACTTTATATATCATGCTTATGGCTTTTTGTCTAGCGCATATGTTTTTGCATGGCTAGACGAGCGGAAATAGTGCCAATCAAAATACCAATACCGATGACGGCCGCATAAACTACTACAAGTTTATTTGTTGCCATGAAGTCAGAAACAAGCGATACATCGATGCCGTAAGCAGATAATTTCGGAGCGATGAAGCGGAAGCCGGCGTAGGCGATCGTGCTGGCGAGGATTCCGGAGATGATACCGCAAATTTGCGCTTCGACTAGGAACGGTCCGCGGATAAAACTGCTATCAGCGCCGACAAGTTTCATCATGTAGATTTCTTCGCGACGTGAGAAAATAGCCATGCGAATCGTATTAAAGATGACTAAAATGGAAATTACGAGAAATACAGCGCCTAGAATTAAGCCGCCGTTTTTAGCGATGTTAGCCCAAGAATTAATCGTGGCGATTTCGGCTTGATTGACATCGTAGGTTGGATCCTTGGTTGGGTCGAGGTAAGTCTGGAACATTTCACTATTATCGACGATGTAGCGTACGCCGGCGAGATTGTCTGGATCGTGAACTTTGATACGCATTACAGCTTGCATACTGCCGAGCATAGTTTGATACATATCAGGATCATTGAGTACGGCCATGAGTTGCTCTTCGCCTTGGTTTTCGGTAATGAAATTTTGATATTCGGTTTCGGAGCTAGAGACGTCGACACTGTTGACGTTTTCCTCGGTGCGCATTTCGTTGGCCATAATCTCAAGATTTTCGACACTTGTGCCGGGCTGAAAGAAAATGGTAATATCGATTTTTTGACGCATCGCATCGGCTGTAGCCGTGAGGATCATACTAGCACCAATTGTAATTAGCAAAATAACTAAAGTGACGGTCATAACAAGCGTAGCGGCGACAGAAAGCCAAATATTACGACGAAAACTAGCGACGCCGTATTTGACAATTCTGCCGGCGCTACGCACATGGCTGACGTTGCTGTTTTCGACAAGAGTTTTGAGATGCTCTTTTTGTTTTTGTCGAACAACTTTGCGTGAGCGTGTCTGTTTAGAGTTAGTTTTGGAGGTCATTTATTTTCGATATCCTTTTAGATAACTTGTTTAGATTTTGGTGATTTCGGAAGTGGGCGTATGGCTTGGCGTAAACTTGGGGCGGGTTTTAGCTTGACGGTCTGGCCGGGACCAAGATTACTAAGTTTTGGAGCGGCTTTGAGCGGTTTGCTGGCGGCGTACCATTGGTTAGCCGAATCGCGATCGTATTTTTTGGCGGGTTTTGATGATTGGGTGGGTTTGACGGCTGTTTTACTGGTGATAGTTTTAGCCTTAGGATTGGTGATTTTAGTATTGGTGGGCTTACGATTAAGTTTATGGTCATGCTGAATACGAACATTAGTTTGCATTGAAGAAACAAGCCGATTTTGGGAAGATTGCGAACGCGGAATGGCGGTTCTAGGTGTATCATACCGCGATTTAATAATGAGTTTTTCTGTGGGCGCCTCAAAAGGTAATTCCGTGTCGTTGCCCAAATGGTAAACGCCGCGCATTTTTTGGTCATCGATAATGCGACCGTCTTCGAGTGTAATGACGCGTTTGCTGAGACTATTAACAATATTTTCATTGTGCGTGGTAACGAGAATTGTAGTGCCAAAATCATTGATTTTTTGCAATAATTCGATAATTTCGTGACTCGTAACAGGGTCGAGACTGCCGGTCGGCTCGTCTGCAATTAGAATTTTAGGCTGACGAGCAACGGAACGAGCGATGCTGACACGTTGACGTTCTCCGCCAGAAAGTTGATTTGGAAAGTTTTTGGCTTTGTGTGATAAACCGACGAGATCGAGGACTTTCGGGACGGTTTTGGTAATTTCGCGATTGCTCATGCCAGCAATTTCGAGCGCGAAGGCAACATTTTCGTAGACTGTGCGCATTGGCAGCAACTTGAAATCTTGAAAAACTACACCGAGACGGCGACGATAATGCGGCACATGGCGACGCTTGACGTAATCAAGATCGATGCCACCGATGATAATTTTGCCGGAATCGGGGTGCTCTTCTTTGGTCATCATTTTGATTAGGGTAGATTTACCAGCACCGGATTTGCCGACCAAAAAAACGAACTCGTGCGATTCGATGTGTAGCGAAACATTATCGAGCGCAGGCTCTTCATCACCGGGATATGTCTTCGTCACATGGTCAAGCAGAATCATGGTACTATAATACCACAAGCAAGATTAAAAGTACAATGAAAAACGAAACGAATCTATAATCCAATAGTGTTTTATTATAAAATAAAAGTGAGGGCAGGAACAATAATAATACTAAGAATTGACATTAAATTGATGACCGTAGCTATTATTGCACGAGTTTGAAGAGGCTTCGGTAATGATTGATGGTAAACTTGTTTGAAATTGCGTTGCTGGATCAGAATGCTAAGGGCGATGAATGTACAAAAAGCGGGTATGATCGTATAATACGTAAAAAATAAAATATACATAATGTCGGTGTTTTTGCGTGGGTCTGAAGTGTCACCTATATATGATAAGGCGAAGAAAATAATTTGTTGCATAACAAGCAAGAATATGCCGCAATATGTCTTGATTTTGCAGGATTGTATAATTTTAGCAAGTGCTAACTCTTTCTGCGCGTTGGTCGAATTCTGTTTTCGGCTATTCATAATTATTCTCCCATCATTGTTTCTAAATAAGCGTCAATAAAATCATCAATTTTGCCGTCGAGGACTTTGTCGGGGTCGGTGCTTTCGAATTTTGTGCGAGTGTCTTTGACGAGCTTGTAGGGTTGTAAAATGTAATTGCGAATTTGCTGTCCCCATTTGGCGGATTCGCCGGCGCGAAGTTTGTCGATACTTTCGGCGCGCTGCTCCTGTTGGAGCTGGATCAACTTGCCGCGTAAAATTTCCATGGCTTTTGCTTTGTTCTGGAGCTGCGAGCGTTCGTTTTGAATGGCGACGACGGTATTGGTCGGAAGATGTGTAATGCGTACGGCGGAATTAGTCGTATTGACAGATTGGCCGCCGTGGCCGCCAGAATGATAGACATCAATGCGGAGATCTTTGTCGTTGATTTTGACGTCGTCTTCGGCGGTGATTACAGGCAAAATTTCGACAAGTGCAAAGCTGGTCTGACGCAAATTATCAGCATTAAAAGGCGAAAGACGCACAAGACGATGGACGCCGTGCTCACCTTTGAGCAAACCGTAAACATTTGTGCCCCGTATTTCGTATACGGCAGTTTTAATGCCGGCTTCTTCGCCGACGCTGCGTTCAAGGCATTGCACGTTGAACTTTTTGTCTTCGCACCAGCGCAAATACATACGTTCGAGCATTGATGCCCAATCCATTGCTTCAGTTCCGCCGACACCGGAAGTGATGCGCAGAATAGCATCGTGCGTGTCGAATTTGCCAGTGAAGCGCAAAGTTTTTTTAAGTTCAGTCAGGTTATTCTGCAATTGTTGTAATTGTATCTCTAATTCGGCGTCGAGTTCGGCGTCGCCTAAGTTTAATAATTCATTCAAATCGTCGAGCTGAACTTTTAATAATTGCCAAGGTTGGACGGCGTCGGATAATTTGGCGAGTTTTTCGTTTTGCCGTCGAGCGTTATCGGGGTCGCGCCAAAGTTCTGGATTGGCGACAATTTCTTCTTGCTGCTGGATTTGCACGATTTTATGATCAATATCGAGCTTCTGCCAAGCTTGTTCAAACTCTTGACATAATAGTTGTAGCTGTTTGTTGTTTTTTTCGGACATTAGTTTAGATCCTGAATCAATTTTTGGAATTGTTGACCACGATCATAAACATTTTCGAACATATCAAAACTAGCCGCGGCGGGCGACATTAGGACAATGACTTTTTGATTGGGAGTAGCGATTTTTTCAGCTTCGGTATGTGCAAGATTGACGGCGTCGGCTAATGTTTGTGTAAAAGTCCAATCTTGATCAGAAACACGTTTGGTTAATTCTTGGCCAGATTCACCGATTAAAATCACTTTTTGTAAAGTTGGAGTGGCGCGGAAAAGATTAATTAGTTCTGGTAAATCAGTGTAATTAGTTTTGTCGCGACCGCCGGCAATAAGAATGATGGGCGTTTTCGGAAAGGCGGCTAGCGCAACTTGTGTAGAGGCGGGATTAGTGGAAAAATTGTCATCATAATATACAACATTGTTTAATTCGCGCAAAAACTGCAGGCGATGCGGTAAGCCTTGCAAAGTCTGAAAAGTTTTGAGCAACAAATCGTAATGTTGATCAATTAGTTCATCGAGGCTGAGCTGTAAGTAATTAGTAACGGCGAGCAGAGCAGCTTGAGCATTTTCTTGATTATGCTGACCGGGGAGATTGAGATTTTGGAATAAAGTATAGAGACGTAAATTGCTAGTTAACTGCGATATGGCGAGCGGATAAGGGACTTTGTGTCCTTGGCTTTGCATGGCGACTTGAATACTTTCGGAATCGGGCGCGTAATAAATGCAAGTGTCGTCGGTAGTTTGATGCTTGGCGATATTGGCTTTCGCGTCGACATAATCAGTGAAATCACGATGAATATTCAGATGATCGGGTTCGATTTTGAGAACGACGGCGATATGCGGAGATTTTTCGAGATCCCAGAGTTGAAAGCTGCTCAGTTCGTAAACGGCTACATCATCAGATTTAATTTGATCTAAAACGTCGAGTGCTGGTGTACCAACGTTACCGACGAGCCAGACCTTTTTCTGCAAAGCTTTAAGTAAGGCGATGATAATTGAGCAAGTGGTCCCCTTGCCTTTGGTGCCAGTAACGCCAATGATTGGGCATGGGCAATGGTTGAAAAATAACTTCGTAATACTAGACCAATGTTGATCGAGCGGCGGTACGGATGGACTACGCACGACTGTGTCGAAATCGCTGAGATTGGTTTGGGCGAGCTGGTCGGGCTGGAAGTTGTCAAAAATGGCAATTTCTATACCAGGATGGTGCGCTCGAAAATATTTTTCCGCACTTGTGCCCTCTTTGCCATATCCCAATATTGCGATCTTCATAAAGTTATTGTAGCATACTTTTTGGCGCGGAGGTAGCTGCGAAGATGTGATTATAATCTATATAGTGATTATGGAGAAGTGCTCTCACTATCTTTCCTCGTGGCGCTAATTCTCCTCTTCGCTGCGCTCAGATTCTAGGGTGTCGCCTCACAAAAGTGAAGTATATACTTCACTTTTGATTCGGACTCCTACTAGATTCGTAAGTCCGAATCCTCTTCGAAAAGAGGTGAGAGTGCTCCTCTCCATGCAAAACTTTAAGTTTGATTGTGCGATAATGCTGGATGTTGTATCGTGTAACTTTGTAAAATTTACAAGAGTTGTTTGCAGATCTTGTGGAGTTCGATATACTAGAGATATGGAAGAAGATACTTATCGTACGGCGGAGAGTGTTTCGCCGAAACATCCTGATAAATTATGTGATCAAATTTCTGATGCGGTTTTGGATGCTTATTTGGTGCAAGATCCGGAGTCGCGCGTGGCCGTAGAAGTTTGTGGTGGACACGGGAAAGTTTTCGTGATGGGCGAAGTGACGTCGCGGGCAACAGATATTAAGATTGAAGAAATTGTGCGGCGGATTGCGGGCGACGTGGAGGTGGAAGTGAATTTGGCGCGGCAAAGTTCTGAGATTGCTCAAGGAGTCGATACTGGTGGAGCGGGTGATCAAGGCATTATGATTGGTTATGCTTGTGATGAGACGGAGGAGATGTTGCCGTTAGAAGTGGTTTTGTCACGGCGGTTGAATCAAGCAATTTATGCGAAATTTCCTTATGATGGTAAGACGCAGGTAACTTTGCATTATATTGATGATTGTGGTGACTATGAAGTGACGTCGATTGTGGCGAGTTTTCAGAATACGACGCAGGATGATTTATGGGAAATTGTGCAGAAATTTTTGATAGAAGGTGGCGTGTCGAGTAAGCCAGAATTGCACCTTAATCCTGCTGGCGATTGGGGGCTGGGTGGATTTGAGGCAGATACGGGGCTAACGGGGCGGAAACTTATTGTCGATAATTATGGTCCGCGGATTCCGATTGGTGGCGGGGCGTTTTCGGGCAAGGATCCTTCTAAGGTCGATCGTTCGGCAGCTTATATGGCACGGCGTATTGCAGTAGATTATTTGCGTGCGCAGCATGCGAGTGAAGTGTTAGTGCGCTTGGCATACGCGATTGGCCACGCAGAGCCGTTGGAGCGGTCGGTTATCATCGATCGTGATGTAAGTTTAATCCCCTTGAAGAAAAAAGTTTCACGACAGGATAATGAAAATGGCAAAATTGTCGGTTATGATTTAACACCGCAAGGAATTATTAAGTATTTAGATTTGAAACACTCAGTTTACGAGCAGACGGCGCGTTATGGGCATTTTGGTGAAGGATTTACTTGGGATAAGTAGGGTGGATGTGAATGATTTTGTTGATTGGGTTGCATCTTTGCTTAGGCTTAACTTCTCATGGCTTGCCTAGCAGGAATTAACATAGGTTACTTTGTATTCTGCTAGAACGTGGATGAAAATATGCTGGAGCGGATGGAAGGGATATTTTTTGTTTCGCGGCTGTCAGTTGGTCATAAAAAGACTGCGAGCGTTTTGGGCATTGGTATTGGACTACTAGTGTTTTTTATTTTTGCGAGCGTACTTTTTGGTGTGACTGGAGGTTTTGGGGATGCCGTAAGTGTGTGTGATAGGATCTTGGAAAAGAAAGTTATGATGAATTGGAAAACGAGTGAGAAGCAAATAAGCGGCGATGATAATAATGCTGGTGAGAATGCTAATGATTTCGTTGAAACCGCTGATCGATGATGTATTTAAGAAAGTGATAAAAACTAATGTACTGAGAAACGCGGCGACGATAAAGATGGAAATGTCGGCAGGTAAACAGGATTTAACCTTGAAAATGGCGCGATAACCATAAAATAAAATCGGAATCACTATGATAGGCGTGAGAAAGGATAAGCTCCGAGCGAGCCAATAATTGGGGTTGTTGCCCAAAAACCACAAATCAACCAGTGTGCAAACAAAAAGTCCGGAAAGTGCTAGTTTGATATGTTCCCAAGTGCTTTCGTTGACAGCGGCAAAAACGGCAACAAACTTATTGTGCCCACTCCAGTCATAAGTGAAATGTAATAATGAGCCAATGATTGTCACCGCTAGTGTTTCGCTGATAAGAATAATAAGATTTTGATCCATGATGCCCTTTCGGATAAAATTTTTTGATAGGATATATATTATATTAAATCATAAAAAATTAGCTATCGAATTGTAATTGTTCGGCGAGTTCGACGATTAAGGCTTTTTCGACGGAACTAACCGCGACTAATGCATTAATATTGGCGTTAATGAAACTGCGCGCGAGTTCAACGATGGTATTTTTGCGGATATTTTTAATAAGATTTGGAGCATGATCGTAATTTTCGATCGTGCCGGTTGTGAAATAATCATCGGCGTAATAATCAGAAATTTGGCCGACAGTTTGAGCGCCGATTTGATAACGTCCAGTAGCGTAAGATTTGGCGGCTTCAACGTCGGCGTCTTGAATATTGCCATCGAGAATTTTTTGAATTTCGCGATGAATTAGTTTGAATAATTTGAGAGAGCTTTCGGTATTGACTTCGCCGTCAAAATCCCAGGAAGCATTATGCCAATCATTGCTGAGAGCACTGCCCATGCCGTAGACAAGACCATTTTTGCGTGCTTGCCCGAAGATGCGGCTGCTAGTCGTACCGTTGAGGATATGATTGAGACAATTCATAGCGTATACTTCAGAAGACGTAAGCTGTCGAGGTACGAGCCACGAAAAGGCGAAAGTAATATTCGAAGCGTCTTTGCGCCGAATGAGCACGGGCGCGGAGGCATGAATATCGTCTTGCGGGATCTCAAAACGTTCGCCAGGGTGTAAATCCCAATGCTCAAGCATGCGAATAAGAGTGCGCTTGCGATGGCGTAGGTTGCCGGCAATAATGAAGCGCATATTACGCGCTGTATGTGTACGATGGTAGTGCTCGCGGATATCTTTGAGCTCGATATTATTGATTGTTTTAATGCGTTCTGGTAGGCTGGCGACATTTTCACCGATCATGCGCTGGAGACGAGGCCAAAGTAGGCGCCCATATTCATTCATATATCCGGTAAGTTCAGTGCGAATGTTGCCTTTTTCACTTTGGAGTTCGGCGTTGTTGAATTTGGGCTGCGTAATGGCGACTTGTTGCAGATGCATGATGCGCTCCCATTCAAAATCTGCGCATTCACTTTCGTAGCAAACGGATGTGTCGGAAGTATAGGCATTATGATAAGCGCCATTTTTGGTAAATTCAGCTTCAAAAACTTGTTCGTTAGGAAATTCGGCATTGGCGCCGAAAGCGAGATGTTCAACGACGTGTGCAATTTCGTAGACTTCGGGCTTTTTAGCATAGCGCAAACCAGCGCGAAATTGAAATTTCGTGTTCATGACGCTAGCATTGGGAACGTCAATCAAAAGACCCTTGGCTCCGGAGGCTAGGACAACTTCTTCGGCAGTATGTTTGATTATCGTTTCCCTTTCTTTTTGTTTTGGCGCTGCTTCTTTTTGTCTTTGCGTGCGGAGTTGCGTTTTTGATTTTGATTAATATTTTGCTCAGTCAAACCGTTATTTTTGAATTCTTTGTCGAGATTCTTTTCACCAGTGGAAATTTCATTGACACCTCTTTCGGTGCTACTATCGGCCATTTTTGTGAGCTCAGATTCGTATTCTTCGCCATCGGTGAGTTTTTCGCTATTAGCTTCAAGTTTTGTCAAGCTCAATAAGATTTTCATAACTTCTTCACGCAAGTTCTTTTCTAGTGCGTCAAATAGCTTTTGTGATTCGCTACGATATTCGACCAGCGGGTCGCGTTGGCCGAGACTGCGCCAATGAATACCTTCGCGCAAGTGTTGCATGTTTTCGAGATGCTGCATCCAAAGTGTGTCGAGGACCTTGAGATAGACTTCGCGTTCGATTTTGCGCATAATCTCCGGCTCGAATTCGGCTTCTTTTTTGGAGTATTGGCGTTCAATTTCGGTAAGTGTGGCATTAACGCGATCTTTTTCTTTGCGCATTTTGCCGATTTTGTCAACCAGTGCGTCGTCAAAATTATAAACTGCAAGTAGATTTTCCTTGAATTTTGGATTAACGCGACTACTGTCTTTGGCTAAGTCCTCAGCGGAAGTCTTCATTAGACGTTTGATTTCGTTGTGGATATTTTCGCCGTCGAGAATCTTGCGACGCATGCCATAAACGACTTTGCGATGACGATTAATGACATTGTCGTACTGAACGACGTTTTTGCGAGAATCAAAATTGAAACCTTCGATGCGTTTCTGAGCGGCTTCGAGGGTCTTGGAAACGTTCTTGGCTTGAATTGGTGTATCTTCGTCGACGCCGAGACGGGACATGAGCATGGCGATACGATCGCCTTGGAAAATGCGCATGAGATCATCTTCACAGCTGACAAAGAATTGTGTAGTGCCAGGATCGCCTTGGCGGCCGCCACGACCACGAAGCTGATTGTCAACGCGGCGTGAATCATGACGTTCAGAGCCGATTACGACAAGACCGCCAAGTTCTTTAACTCCTTTCCCGAGTTTGATATCGGTGCCGCGACCAGCAAGGTTGGTAGCAAGCGTAACCGCGCCTTTTTCGCCGGCTTTAGCGACGATAGCAGCTTCGCGCTCGTTATTTTTAGCGTTCAGAAGCTCATATTTAATTCCCTGCGTGTCAAGGTAGCGAGCAATTTGCTCATTTTTCTCAATACTGGCTGAGCCGACCAAGACTGGCTGACCGCGATCATGATACTTTTTGATTTCGGCGGCAATGGCGCGGAGTTTGCCGGCTTCGGTACGATAAATTAAATCGTCTTTATCAACGCGCTGAATCGGCCGATTGGGCGGAATTTGAATTACATCGAGAGCGTAGATTTGCTGGAATTCTTCAGCTTCGGTGAAAGCGGTGCCGGTCATGCCACTGAGTTTGTGATAAAGCCTAAAGAAGTTTTGGAAAGAAATTGTAGCAAGCGTCATGGATTCTTGCTTGACGGCGACACCTTCTTTGGCTTCGATAGCTTGATGAAGGCCTTCGTTGTAGCGGCGACCTTGCATGAGGCGGCCAGTGTGTTCATCGACAATGACGACATCGCCACTGTTTGTGACAACATAATCTTTGTCGCGTTTGAAAATGACTTGAGCGCGCAAAGCTTGATCCATATGATAGACTAGGCGTGTATGTTTGACGGAGTATAGATTCTTAATGCCGAGAATATCTTGGACTTTTTCGACGCCAGCGTCAGTTAAGGTAACACTGCGATGTTTTTCGTCCAATACATAATCATTTGGGCTGAGTTGGGCGGCGATTTTGGCGAATTGATAATATGAATCAGGGTTATCACCGGCTGGAGCAGAAATAATGAGTGGGGTACGAGCTTCATCGATTAAAATCGAGTCAACTTCATCAACGATTGCATAATTTAGTCCGCGCTGTCGTAAGAATTGTGGCTCGCTAACCATGTTATCGCGGAGATAATCGAAGCCGAATTCGTTGTTTGTGCCATAAGTAATATCGGCTTGGTAGGCCTCTTTGCGAGTAGCGGGCTTTAGATGTCGAAAACGCTCGTCATCATGCTCTTCATTTTCGTATTCCGGATCATAGACGTAAGAAGCTTGATTGACGATGACGCCGACACTTAATCCTAAGAAATGGTAAACTGGCGCATTCCAACCGGCATCGCGCTGAGCAAGATAATCATTGACTGTAACGACGTGGACGCCTTTGCCACTCATGGCATTGAGATAGGCGGGGGCAACAGTGACGAGAGTTTTGCCCTCGCCCGTTTTCATTTCGGCGACGTTGCCTTCGTGGAGTGCAATACCGCCAATTAGCTGTACATCGTATGGACGCATGCCGAGGACACGCTTTGAGGCTTCGCGCGAGACAGCAAAAGCATCAACAAGAATTTCATTAAGGGATTTTTCATTGCCGTTGCCAATTTTTTCACGAAATTTTGCGGTTTGACTAGCTAGTTCTTCGTCAGACATGGCAGCATATTGCGTTTCAAGATTGTTGATCTCGAGGACTTTTTTATACATGCGGCGCAAGATTTTTTTCTGAGCATCACCAAAAATTCCTTGTAGGAATTTTGTCATACGAGTCTTGTCGGCGAGCTTGTCAGTAGGCTTTTTCTCGCGGTTTTTTGTGCGTTTGGTTAGTGCCTTATTCTCTGCCGGGCTTTTTGTCGGCGCACGCTCGGCATCAATTGTGTCTTTCATCTGTCATTTTCTCCACATCCACTACGTTTGTATTCTTATTGATTATAGCATACTTCTCTGAAGTGCGCACGATCTTTTCTGGTGTCCGAGTTTAAACTATGTTTAGCGACGTTTAATAAACAAGTTTTTTAGGCCTTTTTTGGATAAATGCGGCGTGGTTTCAAGCTTAAAACGGCGGATTTGTCCTTTGAGCTTGGCTTCGATAATATCGATGCCTGCAAATACGTTTGAACACTCGTCGCGAGCAGTAATAACCTTGCCACCAGGAATCTCCATCGCTGCGGAAATTTCGTATTTATTGCCGTGATCGCGATCGACTTCTGTAATGACAATTTTAGCGACGACATCTTTCTTATTGCCGCGTGGTAGGTAGCGATCCAGCTTGCCGATGCGTTTTGTGGCGTATTTTTGAAAGCTATCGGAAATTTTATAATTGCTGCCGCTAAGTTCAATTTTGTCTATCACGTGGAATCCCTCCTAGAGGCCGAGGCTGCTTAAGCCTCCCATTAATGGTTTCATTTTGTCAGTGGCAATTTCCTGTGCTTTTGCATAACCGTCACGCATACAATCTTCAATCCAATGCTCCAACTCTTGAATATCGTCGAGGTCAATTTTTTTAGGGTCAATCTTGACGCTTTTGATTTTGAGTTCTCCAGTAATTTGGACAGTGACAGCTCCGTCTCCAGCTTCAACTTCGACGATCTCATTTTTGAGCGATTTTTGCGCTTTGCGTAATTGGTTAAGCATTTTCATTTGATCCATTGTAGCACCCATATTACTCCTGTTCTTGAATATCTTTCGTTGATTGGTTACTAGTATATATGTATATTCTATCAGAATTCTCGTTTTTTGGCGAGGTTATTATGGATTTTAGTGTACCGGGAACTTCGAGATGTTCGAGTGTAGCATATTGTGTGGGATATTGGTCTGTATTCGGAAAAACATTGGCGACTATACAGAAGTTCTCGTTGGTTTCGAGAATTTTGTAGAAATTGTAGGCTACTTCATTATTGACGACATATAAAGTTGAATTAGGCTGAATGTTTTTGCGAACCAAAGTCAGGTCATCGAGAAATTCGTCGGCTACCATTGGAACATAGCGGTAGCCAAAGATGAAATGTGAAATACCGCCAATAATCATGATGCCCATAAAAAGACCAATCGGGAAGACGGCTGAAATACGGGCATATGGATTATCTGGGAAAAGGTCATACCACTTATCGAGAATGTAACGTAGACCATGAGCAATTAAAATTGCTAGAGGTAAAAGTATTAAGATGGCGGATTCTGGATTGAGTCCTGATAAGAAGATCGTAAAAAGGATGAACCAGCTGGCAATTGAATTGCGTGAGGCGAAGAATCCTTTGGCGGTGGAAAGTAGGCCAATAACGGCGAGCGTGATGGAGGCAAGCCCAACAAATGGAGACAAGAAAACGCTTTCGAGAGTGGTATTCCAAGAGAAAAGTGGCAAGAAAGCAACTTTAATATTTTCGATAAAATCGGTGAAGGTGAGACCAGGTGCTAGTAGTAGTTCGGAAACAATACCTGGATTGACAAAAGCGGCTAATACCATTGAAGCTAGCCCGACCAAAATGATAAAAATCGTTAGAATCAGCGGAATGGTCGGTAGCGTCTTGATTGTAAAACGTAAATGCGGATGCATAATAGCGAAAAGTACAATGAAGGCGGCTAAATATAATAAATGCGGTGTGAAAATCGAAGCGAGTAGCGCGAAGGCAAAGATAAAACAGTAAAATGGTTTTGGCTTGGTAACACCTTGGATTTTTGAGCCAAGCCATAATAATAAGGTTGGCCAAAATACGAGCATAATCAATGGTGTGCCCGATCCGGCAAGGTAGAGAAACGAGGCGGACAAAACTGCAAGAATCGAGGCAAGGAGGGCGACATTAGTTTTGAACCAGCGGTTAAGTAGTAAAATTAATAGCAAGCCTAGAAAAGCGCCGATAATGATGCTGGGTAATTTTACGGAATAAATCGTCAAGCCGAAAGTCATGATAGAAAGTTTTTGAAGGGCGCGATAAGGTAGGTCGATGATGTCGCCGCGGAAAATTGAAGATGGTTCGAGGGCATAAGAATGTGCGGCGGAGATCATTTCGGCTTCGGAGAGGCCATTAGGTGCTAAAAGTGGCAGCCCAAAAAGTAAGCCCAAGTAGGCGACGGCTAACAAAAAGAAGCCTATATAAAATCGATAGCGATAGAGGAAAAGTTTAGAAATAACTATTTTCTTCACATATTTAATTATAGCACGAAAAACTTGGTCGCGAGAATTTCGTGATCACTTACGGTGCTTCTCTGTCTCCGGCGTAGTTCATGAAACGTAATAACTCAGGATGAAAGTACAACTCAATTTTACCGACTGGGCCATGCCGATGTTTAGCGATAATGAGTTCGCTGATGTTGGTTGGAACGAAATCGTCATTGTTTTGCTTATAATAATCTGGGCGGTGCAAGAACATTACCATATCGGCATCCTGCTCGATCGAACCAGACTCGCGGAGGTCGGACAGAACTGGACGGGGATCGTCGCGTCCAGTGACGCCACGAGATAGCTGAGCAAGGGCGATTACGGGGATTTCGAGCTCGCGAGCGAGAGTTTTGAGACCGCGGGAAATTTCCGTAACTTCTTGGACGCGGTTGCCAGCATAACGATCAGAGCCTTGCAAAAGCTGCAAATAGTCAACCACGACCATGCTAATATTATGATCATGGGCGGCACGCCGAGCTTTGTTGCGTAGCTCGAGAATGGTCATTGAGCTAGTATCGTCAATATATAATGGCACTTCATTCATTTCTCCGAGTGCATCACCGATTTCGGCAAAATCTGCATCGGAGAGATTACCGGTGCGTAATTTCCAGGCGTCAACACCTGAAACGTCGGAAATCATGCGGTCGACGATTTCGGCGTTGGCCATCTCCATCGAGAAAAAGAGTACACCTTGTTTGTCGCCGTTACGGGTGGCGACATTGTAGGCGAGATTTTGAGCGAAAGTCGTTTTACCCATGGCTGGGCGCGCGCCGATAATAATTAAATCACCTTTTTGGAAACCGGCAGTTTTTTTGTCGAGATCGATGAAGCCGGTTTTCAGGCCGCGCAGAGCGCCTTTATTCTTATGTAAATCTTCGATGCGGTCATAGGCGTCGACTAATAAGTCTTCCAGGGCAACGTAATCGGATTTGATGGTTTTGTCAGAAACTTCAAATAAGTTTTTCTCGGCCTTACCGACGAGATCTTCGATCTTGGCCGTGCCGTCATAAGCAGCGGTAGCAATGTCGGTGCCGGCTTGAATAAGGCGACGACGGAGAGCGGCTTGCGCGACTAATTCCGCATAAGCGTCAACATGCGAAGCGGTTGGGACGAAATTAGTTAATTCAGTTAAATATGGTGACCCACCGACACTTTTGAGGGTTTTCTGGTTTTTCAGTTCTGAAGTTAATGTCATTAAGTCGATCGGGCGGTGATGTTCATATAACGACGTCATGCCCTTAAAAATGCTGGTATGGCGTGGTTCGTAAAAATCTTCAGCTTTGAGAATTTCCAAGACGTTCGGGAAAGCCTTATCTGATAATAATAACGCGCCTAGCAGTGATTTTTCTGCTTCTAAGTCTTGCGGCGGAATGCGCCCTGCTTGACTTGTGGCAGGATGTTCTTCCATATTACCTCCTCAAGGGCAGCTTGCTAAACTTTCCGCACCAGAGTTTAGAATGGGGTTTCGCCCTTTATATCTCTAACATCTCCCATTATAGCAGAAATTTGCGAGAGTGTTTCGTCTTTTGCGACGACGCGGTCTTCGAGCTCATGCACGATGAGTGCATAACCTTTGAGATGATTAGCAAGAACTTGGCTATTGTCGGATTTCTTTAGGACTTTAACAGTGAATTTTTGAGTAGGATAAAGATGTAGGGTATTATCTTTGAATTCGTGTTCACATTTTTGGAGTTGCAAATAAACGGCTTCACTATCGTCATGTACCGCTTGGGTAAAATCTTCCCAGGTAAATGATGGTTGCGATGTGTCTGTAGGCGTATTTTGGTCTGGATTTGGCCGGATGTTGGCTTCTTCAGCATGATTGGTATTGGTAGACTGAGCGAGCTTTTCGCTGATCGCGGTATTTGTACTGAGGTTCTTCGATGTATTATTAACTATTGTATTGTCGACGGCGCTTGTAATTGGCTGCGGCTGGTCCTGCTCTTGAGACTGAGGCTGTGTGGTGGAATGAATTGATGATGTGCTACTGACGGTTTGATGTAGAGGAGCTGATATTGTAGCTGTAGTGGATTTGGTGACGCTGGCGGCATTGCGGAACGTCTCATTGGTTTTGAGCAATGCAAGTAGAAGTTTAACATCTGCAAATGGCGGTTTGACGTTAGTAAGTTGATCGAGCAGTGATAGGACAGACCACAATGATTCGTCGATAATCTTTTGCATGAGTTCTTTGGCAATAGTCTCGGCGTTTAATCCAGAATTTAGCAACTCTTTGAGCGTAGTGCGAAGTTGTTCGATGTCGCTGGTCTGATAATTATCAATCAGCGTCGCTAACATCTCGTCTTGTGGCAGGCCAAGGGCCTGATTTAAAAGATCGGCAGTGATTGTCTGGTCGGTTAGGGTGATGATTTGGTCAAGAAGGCTGAGCGAATCGCGGAAAGATCCTCCTCCGCGGTGTACGATAATTTTTAATGCGTCGTCAGTGATGTCAATTTTTTCTAGATCGGCGATTTTACGTAAATGTTGGAGCATGGTCTCGGGATCTGCCAAGTGAAACTGGTAAATTTGCGAGCGCGAGGAAATGGTGACTGGGACTTTATTAGCCTCAGTAGTTGCCATAATAAAGATGACATGCTCAGGCGGCTCTTCGACGGTCTTGAGAAGAGCGTTAGCAGCGGATTTGCTGAGCATGTGAATTTCGTCGATAATATAGACTTTGTATTTTCCCACACTTGGGGCGATAATAGCTTTTTCACGGAGTTCACGAATATTATCGACACCGGTATTGGAGGCGGCGTCGATTTCAACGATGTCGAGATAGCTATCCTCTAAGTTGTATTCGAAATCATTGACCGCATGTGCAAAAATACGTGCGACGGATGTTTTGCCGGTGCCACGTGGTCCAATAAAAAGATAGGCGTGCCCGATTTTACCCTGCTTTAGAGAATTTTTGAGTGTATTGGTAACTTGTTCTTGACCGACGACGTTGTCGAGTGAAGTGGGACGATATTTACGATAGAGGACTTTGCTCGGAGCGTTGCTTGATTTTGACTGCTGATCTGGTTTTGATGACTTCTCTTTGACGGCAGCTTTTGTCTTTGTTGTAGCCATGATCAGAGAGCAGCCTCAACGGCAGCCCAAGCGGCATCTTCATTATTAGCGGGGATAATCGCAGAGACCTGACTACCTTCGCGAAGATGGAAGTATGTCACGGAGGCATAAAGCACCTCGTATTCACGTCCAGATACCTCAATGTAGTATTTGTCATCATGATGCACGAGAGTGCCAATTACGGCACGGCGTTCTACTGGTCCGATCTGCTTATATAGGAATCGTCCTTCTGGAGTAATAGTAAGTTTAAGGATATCGCCTTCGATGAGTTTAGATTTTGAGGCGTAATTTGCGGGGACAGGATAATTTTTGCCATCAGGACCGATCATAATCTGACCATCAAATACACCCTCGATGACTTTTCCCTCAGGGCTCATGACAACAGTGTCACGTGGAGCGGTAATGGCTTCACCGTCTCCTAGAGTGGAGGTAAGCAGCTCCTTGGCTGCCGCAAGATTTGTCTCAGCTTCCTGAATAAGACTGCGTAATCGTTTGATTTGTTTTTCTGGTAATTCAGACATAACCTCGCATCCCGTCCGTAATTAACTTTGTTTTCTACTATCATGATACCGCGTCCATAGTCAAAAGTCAACCTGGATTTTCGAAAGTTTTCCACTAAAATAACAGTGCTTGTACGCAAAATGTTGTAAAAAATACAATAGGAAATGCTTGCATTTTTGTAAAAATAAGCTTAAAATGTATGGATCTATTGACTTTTGTATGAAAGTGTGCTATAATCAAAAGATAGGATGATATTTCTTGTACAGAGTGTATTTTTGTAAAAATGAGGTGGGCAAAGTTTATGAATGTTTGTTACCTAGTTTCTCTAATGTTCCGTTTCGCAAATATGAAAAACGCTCGGGAAAACTAAATAAGTCATGATATATGGTCAAGCCTTTCCCTACCATTATCCCTACCGTACTAGACAGCGGAGGGGAAAGCCGTTCCAGCGGTGATCGTTGCGGTTGGACGGGTAGATGTCTGAAGCATTAAAGGCGAGGTCGTAGGCGTCCTGAAAGTACGCATTAGAGTACGCGCGAGACGACCAGAAGACCGCGTAAGTGCCCGCGAGTGGACTAACACGACCATCAGGCCAAATATCTCCGCTCCGCACGAAGAATAAGGTCGCGTATCGTATTCCTACCATTATCCCTACCGTACTAGACAGCGGAGAGGAAAGCCCCAGTAGCGGCCATTGTAGTTGGACGGGTCGACGCCTGAAGCATTAAAGTAGAGGTCGAAGGCGCCCTGAAAGTACGCATTAGAGAGCGCGCGAGAGGACCAGAAGACTGCGAGAATGCCCGTGTCCGGACTAACACGACCATCATTCCAGACTGCCTCGCTCCGCACGAAATATTAAGGGTCTGGGAGAAACGAGAGCTTTGTTCTCATTTTCGAGAATGTGTAGGTATTTTTGGCAGATAGAAGAATCAAGGATTGAGAACGCATAGGCATATTCTAGCATTAAGTGGATGAAGCATATTTCACCAAAATGAGCCTCATAAAGAGGCTCTTTTTGGTAATGACTTCCAGTCTCGCTCCAGATACGAAGTAGATGGAGCGCTAAC
>CAZETG010000006.1:0-41094 GCA_964514875.1 uncultured Candidatus Saccharibacteria bacterium
CATTGAAGAGAGACCTAAAAACATAAGAGGTTATTCAATGTTAATATTATAACATGGAAGAGCTGTAAACTTTTTAGGCGCCGACGCGATCTTTGGAAGCGCGGCGAATGGCATTGTGCTCGACGTAGTCAATGATTTTCGAGGCGACATTGCGGCCGGTGACACGTTCAATACCGAAGCCAGGCGAAGCGTTGACTTCAAGGACCAGCGGGCCACGATCAGAGCGCATCAAATCGACGCCAGCGATATGTAAGCCCATGGCCTTGGCAGCCTTCACGGCGATACGGCTTTCTTCGGCGGTGAGTTTAATAGTAGTTCCCTCGCCGCCTTTGTGCAGGTTGCTACGGAAATCGTCATCGAGGGACTGGCGTTTCATGCTGGCGACAACGCGCGAACCGACGACGAAGGCGCGGATATCGGTGCCGGCAGATTCTTTAATATATTCTTGCAGTAGAATATTGGTACCATCTTCGTTATAGAGGTAGAAGGCCTGAAGAGCGGATTTCGCAGCCTTCTTGGTATCAGCTAGGACGACACCATTGCCGTGCGTACCAGAGGCGAGCTTGATAATGACGGGCAGACCAATCTGCTCGAGCAAATCGTCAATATCGGCGGTATTACGCGATACCAGTGTCTTTGGTGTGTCGATGCCGGCCTTGGTCAAAATCTGTTGCGAACGCAGTTTGTCCCGAGCGCGCGTAATCGCGATCGAGCTAGAAGAGACCCAGTTCCCTTGCATCTCAAACTGGCGCACCACAGCACAGCCATACCGCGTCATACCATTAGAGATACGCGGAATAATCGCATCGAAATTGGCCAATTTTTTGCCGTGATAATAAATAACCGGATGCTTCTCGTCGAGCGCAAGATAGCAATTCTTATACTTAATGACACGGACTTTGTGGCCGTTTTTTTCGGCTTCTTCGACAAGGCGCTTTGTAGAATAGTTGGCGTTGCCGTTCGACAAAATTGCTATGTTCATCTTTCTATTATATCAAACTTAAGCGGTTTTGTCAATAGTTTTGTGAGGCTCAAGGCTTGCTCCATAGTTCCAGATGGTAAGGTTTGTCTGTGGCTGGCTCTCGGCTTACAACTACTGGAGCCTTGTTCCATCATCCCAGATAGCAGACAATAAAAAAGGATGTGACTACGCCGCTGATAAGGAGCTATTTAGTCCATCAGAAAAGTGTCGTTATGAATTTTGTTTTATTTTTCATGTATTTTTGGTGAAATTTCTGAGGGTCTTGAGTGAGTTCGGTCGAAAGATCGGAGTTGTCCATAGGCCTGGGGCGCTTGACTGCGGTCTTGTTGACATCAACAAGGAATTTATTATTGAGCGACTTACGACCCAGGAGAACTGGAAAATGATTACGGCTGCGATCGGCCAAGGTGAAATTGATGCGGATGCGCTTACCTTCGACCACAGCTGGCAAAACAACGCGATAGCGAATATGAATGTCGCCAGTAGAATTACGCACGCGGCGAACCTTATACTCGTCAGCTTTGAGGCGCTCGCCAGTATATAATGAACTCGTAGGGGCGAAAAGGCAGAATTCGAGCTGACCGCCGGCATTAATAGTGATGTCGCTAGCCCAAATCGAAGAGGAATCCGCACCAGTGTCGATTTTGGCAGGAATCTTGGGAATGCCCGCAACCTTAATATACGCCGTACTGCCAATAATTGGGAGTGCTTTCAGAGATGGTTGCGAATTTGAACTAGTCATATATCTTTACTGTAGCACAGCTTAAACGTTTTGTCAAGGGATACGTATAGGCTGCTTAGAAACATCACTAACATCTATGACGCTCAATAATGCCCGGTATAACCCAGCAAGAGGACTAACCCCAGAAACCGCGCTTCTTGGGCTTGGTGTTGCTGCGGAATTCCTCGAGCAACTCGCGTTGACGCTTGTTGAGGTTCTTCGGAGTCTCGACAATAATCGTGACAATATGCGGACCGCGATCGCCGTCGCTACGCATGAGCGGAACGCCGTGGCCAGAAAGCTTGAACGGTGTACCAGACTGAGTGCCGGCAGGGATTTTCATACGCACATCGCCGTCGACAGTCTCAATGTCAACTTCAGTGCCGAGGGCAGCGTCAACCATGGAAATGGTCTTCTCAGAAAGAATAATGCTACCTTCGCGAGTAAGGTGTTTGTGCGGCTTGACACGAATAAAGACATAAAGATCACCCTTCGAACCACCTTTCGGGGCGGCGCCACCTTTGCCACTCAAGCGAATAGACATACCATCGTCGATGCCGGCGGGGATTTTAACCTTGAGATCCTTGCCGTCGGCGGTGACGACCTTAGTCGTACCGAAAACGGCTTCCTCGAAGTTTAGTACAACTGTCGTGCGATAATCAGCACCACGCGCAGGGCGGCGCTGGCTCCCGCCGAAACCAAAGATCGAGCCCAAGATGTCGTCGAGGCCGCCTCCGCCGAAGTCGAAATTGAAACTCTGACCGTTGAAGTTGAAATTGCCATTTTGGAACGGATTACCAGAGGCCGAGCCAGCGCCGCCCACACCGGCGTGTCCAAATTGGTCGTAACGAGCCCGCTTCTGCTTGTCCGATAGAACTTCGTGCGCTTCGGAAACTTCCTTAAACTTCTCCTCAGCTTCCTTATCGCCAGGATTTTTGTCGGGATGATACTTGACCGCGAGCTTGCGGTAAGCTTTTTTAATCTCATCATCAGAGGCGTTTTTCGATACGCCTAGCACCTCATAGTAATCTCGTTTCGCCATATTTTGCCCAAATCTCCTTTGCGAGTAGTGTAATTCTTGAGCTATTATAACACAAGAGTAGAGATAAGTATAGTTTTCTGAGAGCTGTTTTCGCAGAGACTTAATGCGTGCGGAGCGGCGGAGTAATTACGGGTGGTTTCTTAGATCGTCCAGGTATATGGGGACGTGAGCGAACCTTATATTCCAATAATGACTATGACACGACTGATGCTTATGTCCTTGATTGGAATAATTACACAGTGTATTTTAATGGCCAAAGCCGTTATTTCGCCTTTCCCCTCCGCTGTCTAGTACGGTAGGGATAATGGTAAATATGTGAGGTTTGAGCGGAAATTTTGCTTTTGGGTCAAGGTAAGTAGAGTAAATGCGTAAATATTGACTTTTTGGAGAGAGTGTGGTACAATAGAAGGCACGGTAGTTCATCTGATGATGAAAGCACGTTAATAGGTGCGGAAAATGAAATTTCTGGTACTATTCATTTGAGACTGCCAAATTCTGACTTGACATGAGTGGAGGGTATGTTATGGTTCGTACAATTGGAAGCATCAAGGGCTGGGGGGAGTTGAATTTACCTCGGGATATACTGAATTCGCTAAAACAAAGCGGAGTTTCGGCAGAGGAAATCGTGACGCGAGCGCGCAAAGACATGCTGACGGGCCTGCCACATATCGGTTACAAGCAGGCACAGGTGATCACTGGGTCGCTGGAGCGAGCGGGATTCTTTTATCATGAACCGCCGCGATCAGCTGCATTCCGAGATTTATTTGTGACCATAGGAATGTATGAGGACTTCGGCTCAACGCAGGAGTATGAAAGTCGCAAGCCGTTTTCAGAGCAAGAGATGTGGAAGACGCTGGAAGTTTTGCGCAAGATTTTGTCGGAGTTTGAGTATAGTGTCATTGGCACGTCTTTCGGCTTGGAGACAGGTCAACCGCACAACAATACTGCCTGCAGTCGAGTGCTAAAAGTAACCCCCGAACGCGCGATACGAACGAGAGAGCTAGCCCTGTACAAGCTGAAGGCATTCGCAAAACACGGTCGATTCTGGAAAGCGATTGCTGGAGAACCGGTCGTGACGGAGCTGCCATTCAAGGAGCGAAAGAAGGTTTATGCAATTTCGGTGACGGAATTGCCACTGCCGACGCGCGTAATTAAAGCGTTGCAACATTTGCGCTGTGAGACAGTTGGCGATATTTGTCAATTGAAGCGGGCCGAACTGCAACACGGTTGCAACATAGCAGGTGTCTACCTCGACCAGATCGAAGCGTATTTAACTGACCATGGTGTCAGCCTGGCGAAATAGGTTTTTGCGTACTTTTGGACTTTGCCCCAGTTTTTTGACTGGGGCAATTTATTATATGTTTATTCCGGCTGACAGCGGAGCATGTCTTACCTTGTCCAGGCAAGCATGGGTCTGCCCATGCTCTAGCAGGGCAATCCCCGGGAAGATTAAGCCTGGTCAAGCATAAAACATTAACGTTGAGCTGAGATTTATTTCTTTGACAAAATGGCAAGAGTATGACGAACTTGGAGCTTGAAATTGGCGTGATCGCGCAGAAATTCATCGACAGCGCGGGCTGAACCGGGGAGCTCGGGATTATTATAATCATGCACGATGATAATTCCTCGCCTGCTTAAGCGCGGCAAGACCAGAGATAGACTGACCTTAATCGACTCGTATAAGTCGCCGTCACAAAACGCAAAAGCAATTTGAGACGGAAGATCGGAGGCCGTCAGCTCGTTGAACCAAGCCTTTTTGACAATGACATTATGCAGATGATTTTTGCGCAGTTTGTCAATCACTTCGCGCTTTGTAACGAGAAGCTCGCCAGCTTGAAAATTCGCGCCAGCACCGGAGGAATCTTCCCTAGTCTTGGGCGGCAAGCCAGCAAAAGAGTCGTAAATCCATAAACGCTTATCGGGCTGCTCGGTCTGTAGAAGTTTGCCCAATAGCACTGAAGTATCGCCACGATAGCATCCGAGCTCGACAAAATCGCCAGCATTTGGCAAACTTTGCTTGGCTAAACGAAGGATTTCTGTAGTCTCTGCAGGAGTAACTTGATCATTAGTAACTTTACGCATTAGTAAAATTATAGCATAATATAAGAATTTGGAGAAATTTTGGTTCAGCATCCCAAAAATAGAACCTCGCGAAAATAAGGCTCGGACAATTATGCATACTCATTATCCCTACCGTACTAGACAACGGAGGGGAAAACCGAAGAAGCGATTACGCTTTTCGTATGAGTTTTCTTTTTGCCAAATACCTAACACTGTCACGTATTGATATAGAGTGTCGGTTTCTGAATCTGCAATAGAAGACCATGGCATTGCAAGCATGCCAGAATATAGGAGCTGCCCTTCATTGTGAGTATATCCGCTCCGCACGAAGTTTAATCTGTTATTAGCAGTGCGAAATCGAAAAGCATAATCAGTTTGACATTTTAAGTAATGTGTGCTATAATGGAAAGAGAGGGCTGTGCCTAATTGAACTTTAGAGGATTGAAGTATAAGCGTGTTTTGTGACCTAGGGGGGGAGGTGAGGAAATGTTTAAAGAGAATACAATCAACGCTTTTGCGTACCCCGATATGAAGTTGGGGTATATCGTGTCAGGCAACCCAGCGTGGGAGCTGGAGCAGCACTGGCGATTGGACGCTTTGGGTGACATGGCGATTTGGTCGGAACGGCTGGAGGCTTTACCGTTGTGGCTGCCAGACATGCCGCCGCGCACAGCAAATGGTTATACACTACGCGATGCGTGCTGCCGAGCGCGAGTGCGTTGGCGGACGACGGCAAAATATGCCGATTTTCAGCGTTGCTATACGGCTGAAGCAAGGCAAAGTAGTAATGGCCCGGGACGCTCACAGAGGGTGCGCCAGAATTCGATTGAGCAGAAGATCCTGTATAAAGGATTTCGGAACTTAATGATGCGACGAGAGACGTTTGTGTTCATTGGCGGTTTCGTGATTGATGAGAAAGGACTATGCTTAATCTTGGGTGATGAGCGGATGCCAGAGTTTTATTGGCTAATGCGCATAGGGTGCACCATGCCTCTGTTAGCATTAGCGCTTGGAAGCCATAATCCGCGCAACGATGCGCGCATATACCATATTTTTGTGGAGGATTATGGGACGACGCTCCGCGTGCGAGAGCATTGGAAATTCTACCGGTCGAACGGCGGTAACTGGCTGAGTGATGGACAAGAATTGTATTTTGACCTTCATCAGATAGACTGGCGCTCGCCGGTCGTGCCGGTTTGCCGTTTTATGGCTCAGACGCTGGTCGACGAGAACCGCTCATTGCTCGACACAACTTGACAAAAGCTCGTCCTTGTGGCGGGCTTTTACTCTTGCATTTTATTAGCGTTTATGATATTATAGCAGGTGAGATCATTTGGTCTTGAACTTTTGGAGGTGTCTTATGAAATTATGAAGTTAGGAAAAGAAATCCTGAGAGCATTTTTCTTCACACCTATGTTACATTGGACACGTATGTCTAATGCAGATAGGCGCCAGCTGCTTTGGTCTGGTTTGATCATATTTATAATTGGCAGCGCAATTCTGGTCAGTGTTTGGTTTCGCGCAGTCGCAGAGCCTACGATTGGTAATGTTTTCTTGCCATGTATGACTGGTTCAGTGATCATCTGGGCTGGCTTTTCAAGATTAATGCCATTTGTAGCGCATATCGTCAACTCTTTCACGCACTTTTTTCCATGATTTTCGTACGCACTTACGCCCGTCTCGATCAAGAGGCGGGCAAATTTTATGCTATAATTGAAGTATATACTTATGGAAAAATTATTTTTAGTCACCAATCCTGGTTCGTCGTCACGTAAATATGCACTGTACCGCGATAATATTCTGGCTTGTTCCCTGCATTTTGAGTATGAAGATGATAAAATTATCTGTACAATGAAGCTGGCCGACGGGACGAAGCAACGAATTGATGCGGTGTTTCGGGATTTGGCGGAGACGGCGTCGTATGTGAAGCGGATTCTGACTTGTTATAATTACTTGAACTTTGATACGAAGCTAGACGCAATTTTGGCGCGGGTGGCGTCGAGTGGCGATTATTTCGCGGCGGATCATGTGGTGGACGAGGAGTGCCTGGAGCGCCTCAATGCTGCGAAGGAGACGGCTCCACTGCATGTACCGGTCGTGGCGGCGGAGATTGAGGCGTGCATTCGCGAGTTTGAAGATACGCCGGTTTTGATTATCTCAGATTCGGCATTTCATAATACTTGTGATACGACACGGACGTATTATGCAATTGATACAGCGCTAGCCGATCGGGCAGAGATTAAGCGTTATGGCTATCACGGGCTGAGCATGGGGTCAATTGCGGAGTATTTGCGAAAGCATGATTTGCTGATGGATAAAATCGTAGCCTGTCATATTGGTTCGGGCAGTTCGGTAACAGCGCTGCGTAATGGCAAATCTTGCGATACAACGATGGGTTATACGCCGCTTTCTGGCGTAATGATGGCGACGCGATGCGGAGATATTGACGCTATGGCGGCACTGGCGATTGGGCGAGCGCTGGATCTCGATAATCGCGAGCTAGAGGAATATCTGAATAAGCAGTGCGGTCTGCGTGGGGTCTCTGGTACTTCGGACGATATGCGCACGATTATTTCCCTGCGCGACAACGATAGTCCGCGAGCAAAGCTGGCCTACGATATGTTTATCTGGCGAATGCAGCGCGCAATTGCACAGATGACGGCGACGTTGCAAGGTGTTGACATGCTGGTGCTCACGGCAACGATTGGTGAGCGTAATGCGGAAATTCGACATGATATTGTAGCGGGGTTGAAATATTTAGGGTTTTCGGTCGAAGATCGTTTGAACGAAGAAGGCTTGAGGAATCAGCATCATGTCTTAATCTCGCAATCATTCTCGAAGCCGATTTTTATTGTCCAAACCGACGAGACCGGCGAAATGATTCGGCGAGCGCGTTTACTGCTCGGTGAAGATACTTAGACATGAAAAGTCCCGCCCTAATAAGGGCGGGTTTTAGGTAGACCTGGTTATAAATCTTCAGGGCGGGGAGCATAAACTTCGTCGAGCTCCGCGTAGAAACTTTCGGGCAAATGGATTCCGCTAACATCCGCCAATGGTGCCGGTGAGCGACGATCTTTGTACATGGCAGAGCTATTGCCAGCCGCCTCATCCGCATTTGGAGAATATCCGCCAAAAGATACGTCGCGGCATACGCCGCACGCAGCTGGGTAGATATATTCACATACAGATACGGCCGTCGACAGGTTGTCGTCAACCGCTTGCGCCAGGACATCAATTGACTCAACCGTTTGCCATGGCTGCCAGGGTGTAGCACGAAGGCGTATATTATCTTTGACGGGATAGATAGGATGAAAAGTCACCAATCCATAGCTTCCGAGATTGGAATATTGACCAACCACCAAAACCAGCTCATTTTGCATATTAATGAGCACGGCGCCAACATAATAGACGTTCCGTTCTGGCTCGGACTGCACCAGCGACACTAGGGCGCGGCGTACTGCGTCTTCTTCGGACATATCATCCTGCAAGCCCCACATGTTGCCATACCACTCGACGTCGAAAGCTCCATGCGTGATAGTTGCCCACCGCTTCAGGAGGTCTTCGGGCGACATACCGTCCTCATCAATTAAGGACAGCCGGATCGGCGTATGCGGATCCATCATAGCAAAGAAGGTCGCATGCACTGGAGGCACATCATAACAAATACTGTAATTCTGTATGATCTTTTCATCATGCTGCCAACTGGAGCGATAGAAGGTATTACTGGGGAGAATGTACTGATAGTTGTTCGGATTCATACGAAAACATCCTTTCTACAAATAGGTCTTACCAACAATGTTCCAGAAGCGTACCATCTAGGCACCCTCCTTCTTTCTATTGTAGCACACTTGCGCGTATTTGTCAATGAGATTTATGGTTATTTTTGCGAAATTGGCAAGATTATGGTACGTTTGGATTAGAAAGTTAATCTTTGCTGCTTTTGACCGATAGCGGTATCAAAATAGATATTATAACGCCCTTCAGATAGCTCAAAAGCGAGTGACCAGATTGTTTCTGAATTGTAGATGTAATGCGATTCGCGCAAAATTCTCCAGATATCAGTAAACTGGAAATTTGGCAACTGGCGAGAAATTAGACAGTCTGCCTCGGCATAGCGCACAAATGATGTAGTAGTAGGATTATGCTTGAGTAAGTGGTCAAAACGTTGGAGGCGCGGGTCTAGACAATGGTTCGTATGAATCAGCACTCCTCGCTGATCGGGGCGGAGCACGGCATACGTTTTGGCGGCATGCTCCACAACAGCACAATCACCATTGCGATCGGCAATCAAATAATTTTTTGGGATCGCGGACGGTAAAGTCGAAAGCGCTCGAAGTGCCTGGCGCGTAGTGGTACATTTTTCCGCAACATAGCGAATAAGATGATTAGGTTTCAAACCGTAATTCCATTTATCGATATGCGAGGCAGTCAGGCCGATGTAGAGGCCGCATTCATTGACGGCATCCTCGAAATATGGTTTGCGAGAACTTTTACCGGTATGGTTAGGCCAGACCCCTTCATCCGTAAAGGCAAAATATCGGTAGGCTCCGTCGATCGCCAAAGCGTATTCTTCGAAAAACTCGCGGGCGTGCGGGATCCAATCATAATTACGACCCACGAAACACTTATCGCCTTCATGTACAGTAAAAATCGTACAGCCGTGTCTATGCGGATTAATACGTTGACGCTGTAGATCCACGGCACTAGCGATTTCCTCATAAAGCAGGAAACTCGGGTCGACTTCGAGTTCGCCAGCCATAACTAACGTTTCTTCGATAAGTTCAGGGTAATATTGCTGATAGATTTTTTGCTGAATACGAAGAGTATTCTTATTGATCTTTGTATAAAAATCATGATTCCCTTGGCGCAAACGATTAGCTACAAAACGAGCATAATCAGTACGTGAACCACTAAATTTGAGCATAAGACAATTATAACATAGACGCTATGGCTGCAGCCTGCGATTGATATTGGTGCAGAGTTACAAAATGCTCCAAATATTATCGGCTTAGACGGAAGCGACAGTATGATTGGAAGGTAGCAATTAAGACAAAATCTACCCCTAGCGTATTACTAGGGGTAGATATCTTCTTAGCTGAATCTGCCAAGATTGTTTCGTCGACAAGCATTGGAGCCACGCTCACTTCTACGACGTCAGCATTGTTTTAGAGTGGGAGCAAACACCTCATTTCTTCGACTCCTACACGGTGTATAGTTACTTATCGACAACCTCTCCTTCAACGGGTTCGTCGGAATCGGCTGCACTAGCACTGCCAGCTGATTCGTCGGTCTTAGCGTTGGCGTCGGTAGTTGTATTCTGGTACATCTTCGCGCCAATTGGCATCAAGACGTCGTTGAGAGTCTTGGTCGCAGCTTCGTATTTTTCCTTGTCGGCGTCAGAATCGTTTAAGGTCTTCTTGGCCTCTTCGACGGCATCTTTGATAGTCTTAATGTCGTCTTCGGAGATCTTATCCTTGTACTCATCTGGCATCTTCTCGGCCTGATAAATTGTGTTCTCGAGGTGATTCTTGGCGTCAATCGCTTCGCGCTTTTGCTTATCTTCTTCGGCGTGAGCCTCAGCTTCCTTCTGAGCTTTCTCGATATCTTCCTTGCTCATGTTACCAGAGTTCTGGATAGTGATCGACTGCTCTTTGCCAGTACCCTTATCCTTAGCGGTGACATTCAAGATGCCGTTCGCATCGATATTGAAGGTAACTTCGATCTGAGGGACGCCACGAGGAGCTGGAGCGATACCGTCGAGGATGAAGCGACCGAGGGATTTGTTGTCCTTGGCGAATTCGCGCTCGCCTTGGAGGACGTGAATCTCGACTTGCGGCTGGTTATCAGCGGCAGTAGAGAAAACCTCGGACTTGCTGGTCGGAATGGTCGTATTGCGCTCAATTAGTTTCGTAGAAACGCCGCCCATGGTCTCAATACCCAAGGAAAGCGGAGTAACGTCAAGTAAGAGGACATCTTTCACGTCGCCCTGCAAAACACCGCCTTGAATCGCAGCGCCGACGGCGACGACTTCGTCTGGATTGACGCCTTGCATCGGGTCTTTGCCGAAGATCTTTTTCACTTCTTCGACGACAGCCGGCATACGAGTCATACCACCGACCATAACAACTTCGTCGATATCTTTCGCGGTGAGCTTGGCGTCTTTGAGGGCCTTCTCAACCGGCTCAGCGAGGCGCTCCAAAAGCGGCTTCACGAGCTCTTCGAGTTTCGCACGGGTCAAAGTGTACTCGAAATGTTTCGGACCATCAGCGTCGGCAGTCAGGAATGGTAAGTTAATCTCGACTTCCTTGGCGCTAGAAAGCTCCTTCTTGGCTTTCTCAGCTTCGTCTTTGACACGCTGCATGGCAGCTGGGTCGTCTTTGATGTCGATACCAGACTCTTTCTTGAACTCGTCAAGTAAATAATTAACGATGATATTATCAAAATCTTCACCGCCAAGATGTGTATCGCCATTCGTAGATTTCACTTCGAAGACGCCGTCGCCAAGCTCGAGAATTGAGACATCGAACGTACCGCCACCAAGGTCGAAAACGGCGATCTTTTCGTCTTTCTTGCTCTCGAGACCGTAAGCCAGCGCAGCAGCCGTCGGCTCGTTGATAATACGCTTCACCTCAAGACCAGCGATCTTGCCAGCATCTTTGGTAGCTTGACGCTGAGAATCATCGAAGTAGGCTGGGACAGTAATGATAGCTTCGGTGACTTTCTCACCGAGGAAAGCTTCGGCGTCGGCCTTGATCTTGCTGAGAATCATGGCAGAAATCTCCTCTGGGGTGTATTCCTTACTATCCATTTCAACAGCGACGCCGGCGCCCTTTTTGATGATCTTGTACGGCATAATGTCGAGGTCTCGCTGGACTTCTTTGTCGTCAAACTTGCGGCCAATCAGGCGCTTAATACCGTAAATTGTATTCTTTGGGTTCGTGACGCGCTGGCGCTGGGCAACCTTACCTACAAGGCGCTCGCCCTTCTTCGTCACGGCGACAACCGACGGAGTTGTGCGGTCGCCTTCGGAGTTTGTAATGACCTCTGGTTTACCAGCGACCATATAAGCAAAAGCGGAGTTGGTCGTACCAAGGTCAATACCAATGATTTTTGACATAATAGTTCCTTTCTTAATTATGCGATGTTCAGATGAGGAGGTAAGCATTTTCAGGAGGCGCGTCGTCAGCGCCGGCAAATTTCGCTTTGCGAAATTATGCTGCCTGCGTCGCTCAAGAAAGAAAACGCAGTTTTCTTTCTGTTCGCTATCCTTGGCAGTTCGTTGCGGGGCTGACGCGCTCTTCCCCGCCGTAGCTCCGGATCCTCCCGAAAACGCTTACTCCCCCGCATAAGCCGCATTCTCGAGAAGGATTCATTAACTCAAATCAATCATCGCATTATTAAACAACTTCTAATTCATTGTAATCTATTAGCAATTCAATGTCAAGACTGCTAATTAACTTTATTTTAGCAAATTAGCAGTCGGTTGTCAACAGTGCTAAAAGGCACTGTTACTGACTGCGTCATTCGAAAGAGAATGCGAGCATTCTCTTTACTCATTATCCTCGTCAGTTCAAGAGTGCTAAGAGGCAGTCTTGCTACGGGCGTCGCTTCAGAAGAAAAGCATAGCTTTATTTTTGCTCGCTATCCTCGGCAGTTCAATAGTGCTAACGCACTATTGCTGACTGTGTCGCTCTAAAAAGGAAGCATAACTTCCTTTTCACTCGCCATCCTCGGCAGTTCAAGGCTGCTAAGCGCTACTTCAAGGAAGCAAAACAGCCATTTTGCTATAGAAGGGCAAGGAAAAGGCCCGCCAGAGTAGGCGAGCCTTGGATAAAGTGTGTTCGGTCGGGTGAATTGGCATCTCGGGAACAAGATCCCGAGAAATAAAAGCTGACTTTTAGTCAAAGCTATTGGACGAAGGAGACAGCGACTTAGTGCCAAGCTCCAGCTTCGGTTTAAAGGTGCACGGATAGGGGCAGGCGTCGAAATTATGCTGAAAATCATAGCCTGTAAGCGTTTGCAGGATCATTTCGGCGTTGCGAACCTGCTTATCGCGAATCAGCTCATCAATTTGCGGGCGCGTAAACCAGCGGATCTCGGCAATTTCCTCCTCATCATAGCGTACCGCGAAAGTGCCTTGATCAACTCGCGCCGCGAAAATCTGCAACTCATAAGGGTTATCAAGATCCACGCGATGAGCGATTAGACAGGGGTCGCCTACGAAAATCGTATAGCCAGTTTCCTCTAAAGTTTCGCGAGAGGCGGCAACTTTGTAAGATTCGCCCGGCTGGAGACGTCCGCTTGGCAGATTCCATTTGCCCTTGTCGCTCACTTCCCAGACAGAGGTGCCGTCGGGGCGTTTCACCTTCACCTTGCGCTCACGAACAAGCAAAAACTGGTCATCTTCAGAAGCGACCAAAGCGCCAGCGCGGAACCACGGATAGCCAAACTCGGCGATCTCGAGCGCCAGATCAGGGGCGTACTGCTTGTCGAGCAGCTGCGCAATCTGAAAGGTCGGAATGATGTCTTCGGCAACTTCTTGATCAAAATCCTTCTTGACAAGAGTCGCAAAGGAATCCGGATTAATCCAGCAGTCAAGTGTGACGTGCATAAAATGGTCAAGGATGGCCTGCGCGTCTTCTTCGGTGTACTTGGCGCGGAGTAAGGTTTCGAAAATTTCTTGGGTTTTGGACATGGACATAATGATCCTCCTTTTTCTGGGTTTACCAGACCGAATTGTGGATGTACAAAAGGCGATTCAGCCAAAAGACGGCTAGCATATTCGGATGAAATATGCTAAATCTAGGAACTAGAATTACCTTATCTGTCCATTGTATCACAGATAGTTGGTTTTGTCAAGTGGTATGATGCATTTTTGGCGGTCCTGGCACGAAAATTGTATATTTTGGCGCCGGGAGAGCGATTTTGGTATTCCCCTAGAGAAGAAAATATATTATAATATGTTATATGCAGAACCTACCTGTAAAACCTGAGACTACGGAAGAGAAGCCGGCTCGGGTAACGCCGCTCTGGCGGACGATTTTTAATCAGATTATTATCTTTTTCACGATCGGTTGCGTATTTGGAACATATTGGGAAGAAATTATGCATATTGTCAAGCAACTTTGGTCGACGGGGACGTTTGAATGGGTGTCGCGGCGAGGGCTACTGTATGGACCGTTTAGTCCGGTGTATGGGATTGGAGCGGTGCTAATTTATCTGATTTTTTGCCGGTCGAAGATGAGTCCGGTGAGCTGTTTTTTCTGGGGTGCGATTTTTGGCGGAACGCTTGAATACATGCTGAGCGTGATTCAGGAGAATATTTTTGGGACAATTTCGTGGGACTACTCTGATCGGATGCTGAACATTGCAGGGCGCACGACGATTCCGTATATGGTAGCTTGGGGGTTGTTGGTACTGATTTTTGTAGAATATATTTATCCGTTCGTGGATCGGCTGTACCAGCGGGTTCATCCGAAGACAATAAATGTGACCTGCGCGATTTTAGCGGTTTTCTTGGCGTTCGACATTGCAATTTCCCTGTTCGCGACGATGCGGCAAACTTTGCGGCATGAAGGTGATCCGGCCGATACACGCCTGGAGGTGTTTCTGGATACATATTATGATGACGAGCGAATCTACAAGACTTATACGAATTTAAGGGAAGTCGAGGAGTAGCTGAGGACGCTGGTCGCCTACAAAATGCGCTTGCATTGATAATCTGAAAATGTGCCTTGACGAGGTGGGATTTTGCGTTATAATGAGGTTATACTGATATTGACCGACCCGAAAAGGGGCGGGTTTTTCGTTATGGGAGACTCGTGTTCCGTTCTGGTCTGAGAAAGGATATAAATGGAAGGTTTAGACCTTAAACAACTAACCGCGATGGTGGGCGTAATTGCCGAAGAGAAAGGCTTGCCGGAGGAAGTCGTGCTAGACGTCGTGCAAATGGCGATCGCAGCTGCATGGCGCCGTGACCATGGCGATAAGGAAATGAACGTGCGCGCATTGCTCGATACAAACACTGGCAAGGCGAAAGTTTTCGTGAGTCGTGAAGTAATTGAAGATGGTTTGGCATATAATCCGGCGACGGAAATTCCGTTGACTGAGGCCAAAGAACTAGATAAGGATATTGAGGTTGGCGACACCGTCGAGAAAGTGTCAGAGGTGACGAATTTTGGGCGCGTAGCGGCAATGACAGCAAAACAAGTCGTAATACAGCGACTACGCGAAGCGGAACGTGATGCGGTTTTGTCAGCGTTCGAGGATAAGATCGGTACGGTTGTAACTGGTGTTATTGCGCGTGTGGAGCCACGATTAGTGCGTATCGACCTCGGGCGTGCTAATGGCATCATGCCGCGTAGTGAACAAATCGACGGCGAATATTACACAGTTGGCGAACGTATTAAAGTATACATCAAAGGCGTTGAGCACGACGAAGCCAAGGCACAGCTGATTTTGTCACGCGGTAGTGCTGAGTTTATCGAATATTTATTCCGCCAGGAAGTGCCAGAGCTCGATAGTGGTTCGGTTGAAATTCGTGGAATTGCGCGCGAGGCGGGGCGCCGGACGAAGATTGCCGTGATGTCGACAATTCCAGGAGTGGATCCAGTCGGGACTTTCGTCGGCGGACGTGGCGTACGCGTACAGGCAATTATGAATGAAATCGGCGATCGTGAGAAGATTGACATTATCAATTGGAGCGAGAATCCTTCTGAATATATTCGCGAGGCGTTAAGCCCAGCCGAAGTGGTCAAGGTCGAAATCAACGGTAAGAAGGCGAAAGTTTATGTCTCCGAAGATCAGCAGTCGATTGCGATTGGCCGCCAAGGTCAAAACGTACGACTAGCTTCGAAGTTAACTGGCTACGATCTTGATATTGAGCTTGCCAAAGCGCCGGAGAAGAAGAAGCGCAAAAACGCTGAAGATTCCCTGCTCAACGCTTTAAGTGAGACTTCCAGTAACGCCTCCGACAAGCCTGCAGACGAAGATGACGCGAATAAGCCTTCAGAAGAGCTTAATAAGGTCGTCGAGGTTGATAACGAAGAAGAAACTAGTAGCGAAGTTGAGTAAGCGTCCAAGGCTCGAGTAAAATAAATTATATAGGTTACAAGTTCCCATTCCGCGTGAGTGGGAATTTTTGTATTTATATGGATTTCTTGATGAGTTCAATCGCTATACCATTATCCCTGCCGTATTAGACAGCGGAGAGGGAAACCGTACCAGCGAGGTAAATAGGTTGGAGCTGCATAGGTAGTGGAAAAGTGTAAAAGGAGCGCTTCCTGCAAGTTACTTGTATTGGCAGGTCTTATAGTCCAATATAGACCATCTCCACCAGTCAATGAAAGTCGACCACCATGACCGCCTGGCGCCACGTCTCCGCTCCGCACGAAGAATATCAAATATCCAGGAGAAACGAGAATTCTGGTTCTTATTTCTGGGGATATATAGGCATTTCCGGCATGAAGCGATGCAAGAGTAGAATGGAAAATCCCGCCCTAGGGTGGGCGGGATGGAGTGGACGCCAATGCGTCTACCAACGGCTTAATGCCGTGCTGGAGGGAAAAACCGTGATCGACAAGTCCGGGCGACCTCTGCATCCAATAGTGACTCGTAATGAGGCTGGTGAAGTTGATCGCCGCAATGGATCGCCGGAATCTCTTCTCGCAACATCGCTATGATGAAACAGGCGTCATAAATCTCGCTCTTCCAGCATAGAATGGTAAAGGTGCTCATGAGTAACAGAACAATGCAGTGCATAATCACGGACGCGCTGATATCGGCTGCCAGCCCAGCTTCGACAAGGCGCAAAACTGAGAGCTTCAAAGAGACATTCAGCCCGTGCTTCGTGAAAGCTCCTACCGGCAACGATTCGAACGTAATCATACCGCCAAAATACTGGTAGTTGATACAGATCGCACAGCCGGCGAAGAAGCAGAGCAGAAGGCAGCAAATTACCGTCACTACCCAATCACTGGTGATGAATTCTTTGAAAACCTTTTTCATGGGGTCTCCCCCTCCTTTTTGATGTGCTAAGGTATGGTTACCTTGCTTCTTCATTGTAGCATACTTGATTGAAATTGTCAATACCTATTATGCCTATATTTAGTTTGTTTTGCAAGTTACAGGGGTGGTTTCGCTCTATTATCCGCATCTTATTACTTAATACTTTATTTTTATAAAACTCTTTTTCTTAATGTCAACATTGATTGTTTTGATAGTTATGCTGTAAATACACAAGGGTTATAAACAGGCTGTGGAATAGTAATTCCTGTTTGTTCGGTTTTGCGAGGAGTTTAATGTTGATTAAGTTTTTTGATAGCGTAGGCATTCCTACCATTATCCCTACCGTACTAGACAGCGGAGGGGAAGACCGCCCTGATTTGAAAAATCTCGGTTTGGGTATATTTCAGCCACTGACATACTTAGTGCCAACCCCGTGTTATACGTTTCATAAGTACGATTCGACCAATAGTGTCCCCATGCCCCTGCAACGCTAGTAAAACCAAATGGATGAACATCCCCGCTCCGCACGAGAATGCGTAGGCTTTTTGGCACGAAGTAGCACATCACAACAAATTCCAACTTGTATGCCGTGTATAAGTTCAAAGCAGGTTTTTCAGGGGTGAGATCGTCTACCGGTATCGTTAATTAATAAAAAACACCCTACAAGAAGGCGGGCGCTTACACTACTAGTTGTCTAAATACCAAAATTGACGTCAGACCGGGGGGGCGATCTGGCGCCAATTATGGTGGCGGGAGTTGGATTTGAACCAACGACCTTTTGGTTATGAGCCAAACGAGCTACCAGGCTGCTCTATCCCGCGATGTAATTACATTATACCGCAAAGATGCGAAAATGCAATAGGATTTTCTGACTTTAAGTATATCGGACATAATTTACTACTCTGAGTTTGGCGGATACCACTATGAAGGTTGCAGCTAGTCCTAGGTAGAGTCTTTATGAGAAGAAGACGTAAATGCCTTATGATTAAAAGAGGCCGATGCTTTGTCAGTAAGGGTTACCCGGACATTAGTATGAGACTGAGCGAAAATCAGATATAACAAGGGCGGCATGAGGTAGATATGGAGAGCGTTGGGGAGGCCGGAGAAGAAATTTAATGTAATCACATAAGCGATAATTAGCGATAATAACAGGGGTAAGGCAGGATGTTGCCAAAAGCTAGGCGTGACGGACTGCTCAGAAGTATCGCGGCCATCGAGGAATTTGCGAGAGAAGATTTGTGGGAAAAAGGCAAGCAAAAGCGAGAAGACAACGAGCACGATTCCGACGAGGCCGGTCTCGAGTAGGAGACTGAAGGGTTCGTTTTGGACAATTTCCTTCGGAGACCCAAGCTTGTCGGGGTAGGCTTGATACATGGCGTTGCCGGCACCACCGAGGCCAACGCCAAAAAGCAGGCTGGTCGGAGTGAGTTGCGTGGAAATATTGCATTCTCGATGATCGGAATGCGCGCAGTCAAGGCCGATCGTGAAAGTTCCCTGGTGACCAGGGGCGGCCAGCCAAGTCCAGAGCGCGAGCTTGTTCAGATTGAGGCGAATATTGGTCGATTCGGCGACATAACCTTCAAAAATCGCGGTTTCCTGGGTTTGTGCGACGCGTTTAGCTGAGTTTTCCTCATGTTTTTCCACAGCTTTATCCACGATTTTTGCAATATTTTCCACAGGCTTAGATGGTTTATCCACAGTCTTTCCACTGATTTTTGATGAGTTATCCACAGTTTCTGCGAAATTTTGCACAGATTGAGATGAGTTTTGCACAGGTTTTCCATCGGCAGACTGTGAATCATCCACAGAGTTAGTAGTTTTTTGCGTAGATTGCGTGGAGGCGTTCTCTGAATTAGCGCTCGAACGGGATTGCGACGCCCGTAAGCTCTCTTTGGTTTCTTTGATACTGTCGTCAACCGCTTCGCGCAAATCAATCACGCCGAGCGAAAGCTGATGAATAGATTTCGTGACGGCCGAAGTAAAGGTCTCGGCGGTAGGACCGACAGCGGCGAGCGTACCCTGTAACGTGAGCGAGAGTAGAAAGCTGATGGCTGGAATTGTAATAAGGCTCCAGCGGAAAGTTTCGCGCTTAAGAGCGAAAATAAGTAATATAATGATCGCAATACCAAAGGCATAAATAGCGCCACGAGAAAAAGTAAAGAATAATGCTGTAGAAAAGTCAAGCGCAAGCAGAATTATGCCGATGTGCTGCCATTTATGCCAGTCGATACGAGGGAGCTTGATTTTGCCGAAGAGTAACTTTTGTTCGACTTTAGTCTCGAGATCGGTAGCGTCGCCAACGATTTTCTGGGCGGATTGACGCGAGCGGAAAACTACGAGATAGAGCGCGGTAAGGGCAGGCGCGAGCAATAAATTCCCCATAAACTGCGGCTCAATTGCAAACCCAGAGGGGTGCGGAAAACCAAAAGAGTGGTACGTACAACCAGGGCAGAGCAAAGTGTTTGCGCGCGAGACCCCAAGGACATCCATAATACTCTGGGCGTAGCAATATTTACAGACGAAGAAAGTTGCTACAAAAAGTACCAGCAGGACATGCGTACGCAGGCGGCGCGGTTCACCGCCTTGCGGTAATATGTAAATTATGGAGAAAACGGCGCAAAAGACTAGCCACATGACGCCAGCGGTGAGAGTGCCGCGGACGGGGTTGGCGGACCAGAAGACGGAGAGCGTAGCATAAAGCGGGAAAAGCGTAAACAAGAAGAAACGACGATCGGAAATCCCAGGAAAATTGTAACCCCAATTCGTAAAACGGTCGACGGAAGCAGAGTTCTTACCCATTACCGCGCCAGTGCCAGTCTTGACGCTGCGCGAGGATGATGGTCTGGATATCTTTGCTGGCTGATGAGATGAGCGATGCGCTTGATTTGACTTTTGTGATTCGTGATGAAGTGATTGGGAGGTTTTGGGCGGACGTTTGTGGGAAAAGTGGAGCAAAACAGCATAGATTAATGCCAAAATGTCAAATATTACCAACCAAATTATTGGTAACGACAACTCATAGTTCATCGATTCACTGCCGCCGAGCGCAATGACAGGATAATAGGAGAAAAAGAGGACGGCGGGTAGAGCATAGACTAAAATCCAGAGGATTTGGCGGAGAATTTTCATGATTTGGTTCCTTTCTTTGACTTATGGTGATTGTTTTCTGGCTTGGTTTGAAGTGAACGTTTGGGGTTTGCTCGAGGTGAGCTTTGAGTTTTAGTATCAGGGTGAACTTGAGATTGTATATGAGACGAATCTTGAGGCGGTTTTTGGAGGCTATCGCTGAGATACGCTGGAGACTGATCCTGGGGCCGGTGAGACCGTTGAGATCGTTGGGTGTCAGACATATTTTGATCGACTAACTTCTGAATTTTGCGCCGGAAAACGCTAGCGTTAAAATCTTGGGCAGTTGGTGAGATCTTTGCGCGGTCGAATTGATAATGAGAAAACTTCTTGAGAGCTTTAGCAAGTGAATCAACAGTTTGCTCGGAAAAGAGCAAGCCGTTTTTGCCCTCTTGGATAAAATCGCGGCTGCCACCTTCAGCATAAGCGATGACCGGGCAGCCGGCAGCCAAGGCTTCAACCGCGGCAATACCGAAGGGTTCGAGGCTCGGGAAAAGATAGCCGCGAGCACCTTGCAAATACTGTGCCAATTCAGCAGATTGCACCCAAGGAGCAAAGCGGATGAGCCGAGAATCGCCAGCCAGTTTCTGTAAATGAGCATGCTCGGGGCCGTCGCCGACGACTAGCAGGGGTAATTTCGCCTGCAGACAGGCTTGAATTGCCAAGTCGACGCGCTTCCAAGTTACCTGGCGACAAGCAATAATGAAGTATTTTTGTGGAAAACTAGAGTTTTGCTGTGGAAAAGTTGTGGATAAGCCTCGTACATCTTGTGGATAAATCGTGGAATTCTGTGGAAAATTTGCGGTTTTTCGTGAATAGATACTTGATTTCTGTGAAAAAGTATGATTTTCTGGTGGACTTTCTGTGGAAAAGTCTGCTAGTTTTGTGGATTTTTGGGCGATTGCGGTGGATTTTTGAAGGTCTTTTGTGGAAAATCTGGCCTGAGATTGTGGAAAAGCGGTGGATTTCGTTGGTTTTTTGGTGGAAAAAGCTGGATCAGACCAAGAGGTTTTTGCGGCATTTTTCAGAGAAAAGGATGAATTAGGTTGAGGCTGCGCATGCCCTCGTAAAGATGTTCCCCCTTGAGGCTGAATGTTACGAGCGCGTTCGCTGTTAGATTGTACGTCGGCTGGAGGCTGTGCATCAGCTGGAAATTGAGTTGCATTCCGACTGCGCAAAGTTGCGCCATTATCTGGTTGCGAATTTTGAAATGTTTCTGGCGGGTTCTCTAGGGGCGGGAGGAATTTGACAATATCAACGGGCGGGGCTATGATTACCGCTTCCCTGTCGTAATATTGCTGAATCTGCTGCTGGGCATAATTAGAAATCGTGATAAACTGGTCGGGCTGCTGAGCGGCACGATAATCGGCCTTGCGCAGAGGCTTGACCAAGAGCTTAAAAAAGAAACGTACGAGTGGATTAAGAAAGCCGAAACCAGGATTATCAACATATTTATCATACATTTGCCAGTAATATTGAGTTGGGACGTGACAGTAACAAAGGTGGTAGGCAGATCGCGAGTGACCTATTGACTTTTCTGAAGAAGTGTGATATAATGGAAAGATGGAATGCTTCTCAGGATTAAGAGAAGTAGATTTTGTCTCGATAAGTTCAGGCTCGTTGCGTTTTTTGAGTTTATGCAGGTTTTTGCCGCTCGATTTCTGAAGAGATTGCGTCTTGATAGCTTTGGCTTCGGCGCCAGTAACAGAGATGACAAGGTCGTATGCGGATAAATCGAGGTGGCTAAAATAAAGCTGGCGGAGCGGACCGAGGATTTTGCGAAGACTTTTGGGGAAAATTTGGAGCCAACCAGTCTTGACAGTTGCGTTGTCGAACCAGTCGATGCCATTTTTGCTGTATTGAGAAGTGTAAATCGGCGCGTCGGGGTACATTTTGTGGAGCTCGAGGAGGACTTTTTCGGCGCCGCCGGGGGTGGTCAACCAATCACAAACAAGCGCAATACGGCTAGGCGATATTTTAGCTATCTTTTCGACCTGGCATCCTCGTGGCTCGTCGTGATGGGCGCGAGCCACCCTTTCCTCGCTCGTGGCGCTGCGGACAGTTTCAAAGGTAACTAGGGTATCACCAGAGTCAGCATGTTTACGCTGGTTCTTGCGGCAGCTATCCATGATATACTACTTCGCTCCTTTGCAGAGGAGAACGGCGCCGATAGTACGGACGATAATGCGCAGGTCGAGCATGACGGACCAGTTTTGGATATAATAGAGGTCGAGGGCGCGACGCTCTTCGAAGGAGATGTCGCGGCGACCAGAGACTTGAGCAAGGCCGGTGAGGCCAGATTTGACCGAAAGAAGAAGTGAGCGGTCACCATAATGATGTAATTCCCCAGGAACGAGAGCGCGCGGACCGACCAGCGAAATGTCGCCACGGATCACATTAAATAATTGCGGAAGCTCGTCGAGCGAAGTGGCGCGGAGGAATTTGCCGAGCTTCGTAATACGAGGGTCGTTCGGGATCATGTCGCCGCCGGCGCGGTATTTTTTGATGAGATGGGGCTTGCCCATTTTGAGGAAGGCTTCCTCAGGAGAGAGGCCGGAATATTCGGGCTTCATGGAGCGAAATTTGTAAATCTTAAAGCGCTCATTGTAACGCGAAAGGCGAGTTTCTGAGTAGAAAGCCGGGGATTTGGGGTCAGAAATTTTCTCAATCAGCCAGATTATGCCCATAGGGATTGCTGCGACAATTAAAGCGAGTATACCAATAATTAAATCACCACAACGCTTAACGAAGCGGGCACTACCAGCGAGTGGTGTAACAGGGACAAAAATGGCCGGCGTACTGCCGATCAGCTCAAGCTCGCCAAGCTGAGAAGAAAGCGCCGTTGTAGATGGCACAAAATAGTATAAAAGGTGACGGTCGAGCGCCTGGCGATAAACGTATTCGGTGCGCTTGTCGTCGGTCTGAAAAATGACGTCGGGTTTCGTACGACGTAGAGCTTCTTTGAGAGAAGAATATTGCTTGCGACGGAGATCTTTGGGGATATATTTAGCATTAGCAACGATGCCGGCAAGGCGGAAGCCAGATTCTGGAAAGGCTGAAATATAATCGGAAAGAAACTCAGTGTTCGGGCTATTCCCTATCACCACCGCTCGGAGCGCGGCACGACGACCACGCCGTAAAGCAAAAGTCCGACAAAACCGTACCGCACTACGAAAAATACAAAGTAGAATAAAACACGAGATGGCTGAATAAATCGCCATGATGCGCACCGGGAAGAGGTCGAGATCGAAGAAGAAATCGCAAGAAATAATCGCCATCATGCCGACAATAGAGGCTAGGAAGAGCCGACCAGCCTCGCCGAGACGACTACTACGGCGGAAAATAGACTTTTTGTAAAGACCGAAACAGGCGAGTACGATCAGATAAACTGGCAAAAGATAGAACATGGTCATGACGAAACGAAGAGGCGCGGATTCGAAGTAAAAGGGGCGCTGATCGAGGTGTGTGCGCATAAGATAGGCCACAAAAAAAGAGAGCAAAATTGCGCAAGTGTCACCAAAAATCAGGAAGATATGAAAAACCAGCCCAAAATCCTTTTTCATGAGTATATTATAGCATAAAAACTGCATTTTATACCGTAACTGCTCTCACCGTCTTTTCTCGAGGCGCGTCCACGACGCCCGCCGCTGCGGGGTCGTGGCGCTCAACCTCGTCGTAACTCCGGATCCTCTCGAAAAGAGGTGAGAGCAGTTATCGTACTAACCATTAGCTGCTATAGCATAAAATCTTCTAAAAGATCATAGGTGTGGTACAATGGTGGTAATATGAATAAAGGCAGAGTTTTGGCGACTGGTGGGACAGGATATATTGGTTCGCACACAGTAGCCGAGTTGATTCAGGCTGACTACGAAGTAGAAATTATTGATAATCTCTATAATAGCAAAGCGTCAGTTCTCGGGCGGATTGCAGAATTGACAGGGGTGGGGCCGAAGTTTTATCGGGCGGATTTGCTGAATCGGCAGAAGTTACGGGAAATTTTTGCGCAAGGTCATTATGATGCGGTGATTCATTTCGCGGGATTGAAGGCAGTCGGCGAATCGGTCGAGCAGCCGCTGAGATATTATGAAAACAATGTCGTCGGGACACTCAATCTTCTAGAGTGTATGAATGAGTTTGGAGTGAAACGTCTAGTCTTTTCTTCGTCAGCGACGGTTTATGGGTTGCAAGAATCGCCAAAATGCATCGAAACAATGATGACGGGTGCGCAAATTTCTAGTCCGTATGGTAAAACAAAATACATGATTGAGGAAATTTTGAAAGATGCGGCTGCGGCAGATCCAGAGCTTGAAGTGTCGATTTTACGGTATTTCAATCCGATTGGGGCGCATCCGTCAGGTTTGCTGGGTGAAGACGCAAATGATCGGCCGAATAATCTGATGCCGATTATCATGAAAGTGGCGACCGGCGAAATTCCGGAGCTGTTGGTGCGCGGGAATGATTATCCGACGCCGGACGGGAGCTGTTTGCGGGATTATATCCATGTGGTCGATCTGGCGAAGGGTCATCTCGCGGCACTAGATCACCTGCACGCCGGAGCGCAGATTTATAATTTGGGGGCGGGGTGCGGAGTGTCGGTGTTTCAGATTATTGAGGCGTTTTCGGAGGCGGCTGGGTTTAAGATTCCCTACCGCGTGATTGAGCGCCGAGCGGGCGACTTGGCGGAATTTTATGCGGATCCGGCGCTGGCAGAGCGTGAGTTGGGCTGGAAAGCGGAGCTGAATATTAATGACGCGATGAAAGACACGCTGAATTATTTGACGAAAAGCGGATTTGTGATTCGTGCGGAGCGGTAGTCTTTGGGACGCGGGTTGGTCAGGCATGAACTCTGGCTCAAATGGCTACTATTGGTCGCCTCGAACCTCTCAGGGTGTAGACGTCCAAGGCGCTCTCACCTTTGAGATGGATACTCCAGGAGATTACAGCAGCTATAACTATTACGCCGGTTTTCTCCTCCGCTGTCTAGTACGGTAGGGATAATGGTGATAAATAGGGGGGGTAAGAATAAGTATTATCATCTTCGTGCGGAGCGGAGACATTCAAGAAGATTACTTACATCATATCGGGCTCGTCGGACTTTTCTGGGTACAGAAATCTGATTCCAGTGTTTTTGAACATACTTATGCCCTTAGTTTTAGTAATAGTGCTATTAGCCCAAATTCGTATTTTAGTAATCGTCGTTACGGTTTCCCTCTCCGCTGTCTAGTACGGTAGGGATAATAGAGTTAAAGAGAAGCTATTGCATAAAACATTTGCCTCACATTGTATATACATTGTGAAGTATTTGCTATATATTGTATATCTATTGTATAATAATTGCTAAACAGAAAATGTTATGGTGGAGCGGTTATTTCGGAAAGTTTTTAGGACCATTTTTAGGTTGTCCGCTGAAATTCTGGGTCTTTGGGGCGTGTTTTTGACGGTCATAAACACGCCAAGCGAACTTAAAGACCGGTAGTCCGAGGAGTAAACTGTACATCGCTAATCTGTCACGACGTGAAGCTAGCGGATTTTGTAAGATATCTTGTTTGTGTCCGCGAAGATATTGGACAATTTCGTTTTGGGCAAGCAAAAAGGATTGCTGATCGGTCTGGCCTTGCAGGGCGGGGACGTTTTGTGGAACGGTAACTGGCTTAGGAATGGTAACCATAATAGTTTGACGTAAAATGCTAAACCTGGCATGCATACGACGTTTTTTGGTGAGATTAGCCAAATGCTCTCGGGAAGCAGAAGGTTGAGATTGTGCCCACTGCATAATGTCATCGCACATTTGATCGGTGAGGTCAATCAGATCGAGCTTATGCAGGGTAAAGTGCTGCTGAGTAATTGAACCGGGGTTGATATAATAATTATATAATGACATTGACGAAACGGCAATTTTGGGGCATTGCATGACCAGCCGGTAGGTTGTCCCGACGTCTTCATAGAGGCGGCTCTCTGGAAATTTGACATGAGCGAAGAGCTTACGAGCGTAAAGCTTACCCCAAGCCGACATTGAGAATCCTTGCTCGCATAACATTCTAGTCAGACAGTCAAGCGTGTTGAGGATTTCGGTCGTCTCGGCGGCAGAATCTGCGTGAGATGTCAGATGAGAGTCTGCGGTACCTTGTGAAGAGATATCCGTATTGACAGCCGATTCAGAATTGAGAAGGTTCGAAACAGAGGTCTGCGCAGAAGACGTAGGGGCACTCACAATGGGTTCATTGACCACTTCGCGAAAAGCGCAGATCGACATGTTGGTAAGATTACTACGACAAAGATCGAGCAAAGTCTCGATAAGAGCAGGTTGGATAGTGTCATCAGAATCGATAAAAGTAACGTAGTTCCCTCTGGCAGCCTTGAGGCCAGAGTTGCGCGCGCCGGAGAGACCACGATTAGCTTGGTGAATCACTTTGATACGAGGGTCGCGCTGGGCAAAATCATCACACAATTTCTCGCTGCCGTCAGTCGAGCCGTCGTCAATGAGGATAATCTCGAGATTTGAATAAGTCTGTGTAAGAATTGAGTCTAGGCAGCGCTCAAGATATGGCGCAACATCGAATACCGGTACAATGACGCTAATTAGCGGCGACATCGGATAAGTCGGAGTAAAAGCATGCGTGGCAGACTTAGTGTAATGTTCGGAAGGAGTGTAATACCGAGCGAAGCTAGCGGAGTGAGCTTTTGCAATAAGTTTGGTGTCCAAAGAATTAGGATGAGCGGAATTGAGATGAAGATGTCGTCGGGACGTCATATGAAATTAGCTCCAAAGATTCTCGTAAGCAGTGGCGACTTCATCAGGAGCGCCTTCGGTAGCGATTTCGCCATTCTCAATCAAGATTGCACGATCGCAAAATTCGCGAACATTCTGCATGGAGTGAGTCACCAGAACGACAGTTTGAGTACCGTGTAAACCGGCAAAATAATCGTGGCACTTCTGCTGGAATTCGGCATCACCCACAGCGAGCACTTCGTCGAGGATCAAAATATCACCATGGGCGCGAATGGCGATCGAGAAGGCGAGACGCACCTGCATACCGGACGAGTAATTCTTAAGCTTAGCATCCATAAATTGCTCGAGCTCGGCAAAGCGGACAATTTCGTCATACATATCATCCATTTCTTTATTAGAAAAACCAAGGAGGGCGCCATTGAGGTAGACATTCTCGCGACCAGTCAGCTCAGGATTGAAACCAACGCCAAGCTCAATAAACGGTACGAGAGTGCCATTGATTTCGATTGTGCCGCTGTCGGGACGATAAATTTGCGCTAAGAGCTTGAGTAGAGTAGATTTACCAGAGCCATTGCGACCGACGATACCAAGGAATTCCCCCTTCTTAACTTCGAAATTGATGCCACGTAAAACTTGATGCTCAGTGTAGCCTTTGATGCCCTTCAGATGGTTAAAAATAGCTTGCTTCAGACCATTGGCACGTTCGGTCGGTAGACGGAACCCCTTGCGCAGATCAGTGACTTTGATGGCTATTGCTGCAGAAGACTCAGTATGATCACTGGTAACCTTTTTTGGGAGGTCGGCAGGATTATCCACAGAGTTTTTCGCAGATTTTTGCACGATTCTTGGTGACTTTTCCACGGTTGGCGCATAGTTTTTCGCATCTTTTTCACCAGCCTCGACGGTTTTATCCACAGATTTTCCACTGTTATTAGATCTTTTTTCCACAGATTTAAGTGACTTGTGCACAGATTCTTTAAGCGGTTCAGAACTTTGCTTGAGCTGACTGTAATGTTTGAGTGATTTGCGATGTTTTTTTGACATATTAAACCTCCTCTGCAAAATGCGCTGAACGGCTACGAAAGAAAAGCGCGGCTAAAGCTAGCATTAATACAACTATCAGAACTGGAATAAAACCTAAAGCGCCGTGATTAATTTGCCAGTTCGTAATTGTGGCATCTGTAATCAGGCAGTAGCGGACATCCTGAATAACCTGGGCAATGGGATTTAACATGATGACTTGTGCGGCAAACATGCCAAAACCTCCAGCTGAATTCATGACCATGGTAAGCGGATAGATAATAGGCACGGCGTAAAAGAGAGCTTGGGTAAGGACTTCCCAGATCGAGGTAATATCACGATATTTGACATTGAGCGCACCAAGGAAGAAGGAAATGCCCAGAGAAAATGCATAAAGCTCCAGGATGAGCGGCACAACTAAGAGCCAAGAGAAACTAGGAATAACACCATTAATCAGAGCAAAGATAATGATAACGCCAATGTTAATGCTAAGATTAATCAGAGCGGTAGTCGTAGCGGAAACAACAATAATGTATTTAGGAAAACTAATTTTACGGATGAGATCGCCGCGAACGATAATCGACTGGATTCCCTGTCCAGTACATTCGGTAAAAAAGTTCCATAAGACTGTACCCGTAAGGAGATAGACGGGGTAATGCGGGATATCACTGCCGAAGTTAAGGAGCTTAGCAAAGACTAGGTAAAGAATTGCAAACATCAAAAGCGGGCGCAAGACTGCCCACATGTAACCGAGCACCGAGCCTTGATAACGGAGCTTAAAATCCGTTTTAACTAACTCTCCCAGCAAGACTCTATTCTTGCGACAGAGGATATTTGGAATTCCCATAACTCCTATGATATTAACACAGGATGCGCATTTTGGCAATTGTCTGACCACAAAATAGTTCTAGGTAGGCTTGAGACAGAGTGAGTATGTTATAATTAGTAAGATAAGGAGGAGTTTAAAGTGAAACGGATCGTGAATGCAAGTTTACGGATCATATTAGGATTTGCGGTAGTAGTTTCTTTATGGCTGACGATGACGAATATTCTCAGTATTGGTCAGGATCTCACGGAAATAAAAAACGGATATGCTTGCTTGATCCTCTTGGGGATGTTGGCGGTTTTTAGCATTACGGTGTTGGTTCCACGGAAGCGCTGGGAGAAGATTGTGAGCTTCTTTGGACGACGGATAGTATTGATGAAGGTTTTATTAGGGTTGGTTGTGCTTTTGGCGGGAGTAGCGCGTTTTTCTTTCTTAGCGCTGGAATACTCGCCGCACGATAATGATCCGGCATCGTTTTATAGTATTGCAAGTACGGTCGCGACGGAGAATTCTTTTGGTAATCAGGCGGATTATATTGCGCTGTTCCCTTACGTAATGAATTATAACCTGTTGCTAGGGCTCACGATGAAGATTTTCGGCGTCAATTTATTTTCGGTGATTTTGCTTAATACTTTGTTAGACATTATAGCGGTGGTTTTGTTGGATATTTTACTACGTCGGCTGACGGAAAACACAACGACGGCGAAATTTGGGGCGATTTTGTGGTGGGTGAGCCCCTTTAATGTGATTTTCTCGGCACTGTCTTTGCCGGTGATTGCAGTAAATACGCTGATTATGGCGGTATTGTTGCTAATTTTGCTATTAATGCAAAATTTACACAAAAAGTCGGCGCCACTTTATGCACTAAGCGCAGGCGTCACGCTAAGCATTGCTAATTCCCTGCGGCCGATTATGATTATTTTTATAATCGCACTAATGATTTGTCTACTCTTAGATTTTTTGCTACTAAAACAAAAGCACGTGAAGATATTGAGAATCATTGCGACAATATCAGCGATGCTGATTCCCTACTTTATACTAAATAACTCGTACATTCATCTGGTGTCAGCAATGACTGGAGTGCAAACGGCGGAGAACAGCAGCGGTTGGTCGATTTACGTGGGGGCGAATTTGGCGTCGACGGGGCAATGGAATACGGAAAATGGGCATCTTGATGTAGTACTAGAGGAGGAAGAAAGTTTGACGGCGGCACAAGCGCGATTAGCGCGCGAAGGTGTGGCGCGGTGGCTGAGTATGTCGGGGTCGGAAGTGATGCAGATGCTAGTGCGAAAATCTTTAGTACTGGGCGGAGATCAGGCTGATGCGGTTTATGACATCAAAAGTTATCCCGGCATCTGGGAAAGAGAGTATGCGCGGATATTAATACATATTGCTTGCACGATTTATGCGCTATTTTTGACCACAGCAAGCTTACTAGAACTGATTGCAAAGTATCGCGACAAAACACTAGTACCAGATTTTTCAATATATATAGGGTTAGTCATTGTAGGTTTGTTCTTTGCTTCACTACTGGTTGAAGTTTCGTCGCGATATTTCACGCCATTTTTGCCGCTCATAACGCTTTTGACTATACTTTATCTTGCGCCAAGGGCTAAATTATTATACGAGAGGGTGACAGCATGAAGTTTTCTGTCATTATTACGGCACATGATGAAGGTTTTATATTAGCGAGGACACTACAAAGTGTGGCATTAGCAGCAAAATTAGTACGGAGTGCGTTTGAGGTAATTGTGCATTTGGATAAAGCGACGACAGAGACGAGTGAAATTGCACAAAAATATTGTACAGAAGAGCGCTTCCGGGATGATATAGGCGATGAGAGAAAAGTGCAATGTCGGTTTTTTGAGAATGAGTTTGGCGACGTCGGCGAGGCGAGAAATTTTGCAGCACAGCAAGCACGGGGTGAGTATTTGTTTTTTATTGATGGAGATGATTTAATTTCTGAGAATTATATTACGAGCATTTTGAAAGTCTTGGAAAGTTCTGATAAAAAGATCGTGGCAAGCCCAGAATATTGTATAGAATTTCATGATGCAGAAAAGACTGAAGCAATTCTAAGAATGGCGGACTCAGGTAGTCGTGAACATGATGCATTTATGCTGTTTAGTGTGAATCTATGGGTCGTGGCGATTGCAGGAAGACGCGAAATATTCTTGGAGCATCCTTATATTCGGAGTATTAATGGGTACGGACATGAAGATTATGCGCTGAATATTGAACTGACGAGTGCTGGGATTAAACATCTAGTGGCGCCGGAGACCGTGTATTTTTATCGACGCAAGGATCATTCGCGACAGAATCTCCACAATACTAGTATGCGGACGCAGCCATATAGTGAATTGTTTGATTTCCGGGAATGGCAGAGAATGGGGAGAGAGCAGAAAAAGACAAGTCAAATATCGTCAGGCAAAAATGACCAACGGTCAGTTTCTTGTAGGATGAAGAATTTATATGTTTCCCTGCGACAGAACAAAATCGTCGGTAAGGCAGCGACGAAGGTGATTGAGGCTTCGAAGAAGTTAGCTGGGCAGCACATGGCAATGGCAGGATTACCAGAAAGTGTGCGAAGCGAATGGCAGAAGGTGGCTAACCTGGAGCCGAAGGTGTCACCAAAAGACAAGCGGATCAATGCACTAGGGCGATTTGGAGTAAATCCGTATTGCCCTGCTAGCGAAGCTTATCAAAAACTGTGCGGGCAGATCAAAAGCTTTCCAGATGAAGTGGTCTTAGTCGACAACCAAGCAGTAGTCAAGAGTCTTTCACGAAAGACGGAGAAAGTTTATGGATTTATTATCTTAGGACGTGATGATAAATCTGCAAACCCCCGCAAGACTGACGATGATGCGCGACAGAGTCATAATGACAAGACGCAGCTAGGCGAAAGTTTTATGATTAATTATGCAGAGGAAGCGCGAGAATTATCTCCAAAACAACGGGATTTGTTATTAACGCGACTTTTGGTTCAGCTAAAAACTACTAAGTTACGAGTCCTGGATTCTGAAGCTGGGCAAAAATGGCTCGAGCAACATAGAGAGCTGACGAAAAGCTGGATAAAAGAGTAGCGAGACAGATTAGTTGTGTGTCGATATTTTAGTTTTGGCTCCACTGTGGTTAGGCTTGTATGCCTGGGCTCTTTTTAGGAAGTGAGTTTTTGCGGCATTAATTAGGCAATAGAGGTGCATAAAATTTTACCGTGATAACTAGTCGATATCGGCTTTAACTTGACCGAGGAAGTGTCGCCAGGAATGGCGATCGACAACGATTTTTTGGGCACGCTGAGCTTTGTCTAAGGCTTCGGTATAGTTTTGCTGAAGGTGTTTTAGCGCATCGACGTAGCCGGCAATATCATCCATTTCAACAGGATAACCGGTCTCTTCATTAACAATGTCAGAAACGCCGCCGACATGACTTGCGACAATCGGAAGACCAAAGCTAGAAATCTCAAGTAGGACATTTGGTAAGCCATCGGTCTGAGACGTGTAGAGGAAGACATCATACTGTGATAAGTCGAGGCTTTCGATACCGTTATAAGTACCACGATAATTGACTGTCGGAGTATCAGCAAAATAGTGTTTAGAATATGGCGACTGGCAGCGACCATAAACGTCAATTGAATAGCGCTGGGCGTCGAGCTTCTGAGCGATAGCCTTCAGAATATCTGGGCGTTTTTGCTGGCTAAGGCGACTAGCCCAGAGAATACGCAGAGGACGTTTGGCAACTTGAGAGGCTAACTTGTCGCGTTCGGACGGAGACATCAGTAATTGACTCTTAAGCGGTTGAATCGGCTGATAGTGGGCTTTAACTATTTCGGCAGCAAAACCATCCTTGTCGATCATGTCTTGAGCGGCAGGCTGATTATCAGTCATAATTCGCGTCACTGCCGGGTAAATGCTGCGAATCCAGGGATCGACGAAGCCGATTTTGAGCCGAGGGTTTTTATTGTACTCATACATAAACTGAGAAACGTAAACTTTGTAATCATTATCCCTTAGTAAGGTTAAATGGTTCAGGCACCACTGATAAGCAGCTTGGTTATGCAGAACGTGCAAACGCTTAACTTTCGTCTGGACAATGAAACGCGAGAGAAGGAAATCAATTTCGTAATCAGCCTTGCCTTCTATTAGCTTATAGTAGTCTACGAAGTCAACGTTTTCGGGGATTTGATAGGGATGTTTATCTGGGAGTTTAGCTAAGACAACAATATGCCAATTAGGATGCAGCTCAGCAAAAGCATTGAGATAATTCACGATCACCTTTTCGGTGCCACCAATCGCAAGGCGCGGGGCGAGAAAAAGATAATCAGGGTCTTTGCGGATCTGCGCAACAAGCTTACAATATGTTGCAGTCTGATCATTAAAATCGGATTTATAAGTTTTAAGATTACCAAGAACATCAAGAGTCGGGCAAGCCTCGCTATCGATTTGGTTAGCGGCCAGCCAAGCCTGGTAGACGCAGTCTGGTAGGGTCTTGAGAGCTTGCTCCCCATGCTGACGATTGACGTGATTAAGACCGCGCTGAGCTAAACTGCCGACATATGGAATCGAAGTAATCACTCGGCGACCAAGGTGCATAATACCGCTGGTAACCTGCTGGATACGCCGGGTACCATTAGGGCTTTGCACAGAAAAGTCTCCCTGCTCAAAACGTCGCGCTAGCTCTTGCATACGTGAGGTAGCAAACATGTCAGTATAATCGGTGACGGCACTTTCGGTACCATGAAGATTATAAATTGAGCCAAAACGAATCCGATAGAATTGGACGCTTTCTGGAACAACTTTATGTTTGATGCCGGCGTGCCGAGTGTCCATATTGAATACCCAATCTTCGTAGCCATAGCCGTGATTAGCGCGTTTATAAGGATGCTTCAAAGCAACCGTCCGAGGCAAAATGATACCAGCGCTCCAGCGATTACGCGTAAACATATTGACAGTATCTTCGTCGTCCGAGCGCGAGTCGCTCATACGCCAAAGGCGTGGCTCTGGCTCAGCGAGGCCAAAAGTAATATTATATTCGACATGCAAGATGAGCGGCTCCGAAGATTTTTCGAGCATACGATAGCCATCAATTAACCAATTTGCCGAAATAATGTCGTCACCGTCAATAATCGAAACGTAACGCCCACAAGCCTCACGCACGCAGAAATTGCGGGAATCGGAAGGGTTCCCAAAACTATTACGCAACACGCGAATATGCGAATCCGACTCTTGCTGCCGGAGGACTTCTGATGTAGCTTCGTCGCCGTTGTCGAGATGTAGGATGATTTCGTAGCCAATTCCCTGCTCGCGGAACGGGCGGATTAATTCTTGGATATTAAGTAGTGTTTTGTAGGCAGTAATACCTTCATGATGGAAAGTTACAATAAGCGATAGTGCTATGGGTGCTGGTTTGGACAATGAAGTATGTTTTGACATAGGTTCATTATACGATAGACCAAGGGGCTATGCAAGATATGATAAGCGTTATATGTATCAATTTTCAAAAAGATAGTAGGAACGTCCCTGTACAGCCTAGGGGTAATACTCATTACTCCCTAGGCTAATAACAATTTGTTTGATTCTATAGCTTAGCGAGCGATGAATTTCCACAGTTGGTTGTCAGTGCCGTTGCTATACCAAAGCCAGAGATTATTACCAGGGTTGAGATTGCCATTGGAGATATCAATAGCGTACGTAGAATCGCAAGACGAGAACATAATGTAATAGTTTCCCTGCGGAACGAGGCGCCAGCGCTGATTACAGCGACCATTCGAATTCCAGATGTTGATGTTTTGCCCGGCGCTAGGTATGCCAGTATAGAGATCGAGAGCCTTGCCAGAATTACGATCAATGACAGTATAGTCATCGGTTTTAACATTATAAGTGAGCCTCCATTGTTGATTGAGATTACCATGGTTGCTCCAAATCTCAACATTAGTTCCCTCAGAGGTGCGTGCACCTTCGACATCTAGTACGACATTATCGGAACGCTTGGAGGCGATGATATAAGTGCCATTACGAACCGGTTGATTCGCCTGCTGTAAGACCCATTTTTCATTGGCATTTCTCTGTGTAGAGGTGAGCTGGACATTGCCGCCATTATTAATGCTCGTCGCAGAGGCCAAGTAGCCATAGCGGCAAGTCGATAGTAATGAGCGAGAGCCGTCGAGATTAGTCAGAACTTTCCAATACTGAGAACAGGACGAGCTTGGACTTTGGATAGTAATATTTGTACCGTTGCCAGCCGAACCATTGAGGTTAAGATTCTTGCCAGAGTTAGGATTAGTGAAGGTGTATGCGTCGCGGTCAGCGTGATATTCAGCATACCATCTCTGCGCGAGACCACCATGATTTTGCCAAGTACCGACATTCGTACCATTATTTTGACCAGCGCCAGTGATATCGAGCGCGATGTTCTGATTGGACTGAGCAGCAATAATGTAAATACCGTCAGAAATTGTCTGTCCGGTCAAAAGGTGCCACTTCTGCGGAATGCCACCGTCTGTAGTCCAAACCTGGACATTCGTGCCAACGTTGCTGCCGCCATAAAAAACATCTAATACTGCTGAGTTGGAGCAGGCAGATGCGAATGTAATATTGTCATCTGGAGTGCGGTAAATCGACCAGCGTTGCGTACATTGATTGGAGTAGGCTGATGTATAGACATTTGTGCCATTGTCAGCCTGCGAACTATTAACAGTCAAATATTGACCTGAGGCAATATTAATAATATGATATTGCGATGATCCAGCGCTCTGAATGCGCCAGCGCTGAGCCTGATCAGAACTATTAGTAGCAGCTAACTGAGCGTTGCCCGTAGGCGCAGCCAGTGTACGCTGAGGAGAAGTGGATTTAGTCGCGATAAGGTACTCACCGTCAGGAATGTTAATTAAATCGCCTTGGACGGTTTTAGCGGAGGCTGCTTGTGTACTGCCAAACCAGTCTGTAAAGTAAAGGTAGAAATTACGGTTGCCATAAGCCGAACAAGCATCCCCCATACCATAGCCAGCGGAGAGCGCGGCAGCATTAGGCTGGTACGGAGTGTAGCGATAAAGAGCTGAGGTCGCACGGTTTTCGATGTAGACATTAGTGCCACCACAACTGGATGACGGATTATAAGCGACGTAAACTCCTTGGCGGTTGTCTGGATAAAGCGCTGAGCCATGATCTAGCGTGTAACGAAATAGCTCTGCAGCGCGAAAAACTTGATTCTTAAAACCATAGTATTTTGAGTCACAAGCAGCCGTATCGGGACAGCCATATCCGGTGGCGGCGCGATATTGACCGCTATGTGGATAAGTATCCGTAATGAGCCCTTGCTCTTTTTCTAGCAAGACAATCAGCACTTGCGGATTGATGCGATATGTTTGCGCGGCTTCGTAAATGATTTCCGCTGCGGTCTGGCCTTGACCGATTTCCGTACCTTCACCAAAGCGCTCCTGAGAGAGACAGACAAAATGCCCATCAGACCAGTGCCAACTAACAGTCTTATAACGACTACTTTGGTCAAGATATAAACCGTAATTAGTGTTATTACAAGGGTTTTTGGAAGTTAGAAAACTCTGAATATCACTAACAGACATTGAATTATAATTCGCCATGACAGCGTCACTGATGATATTTCCAGGATTAAAGCTTGCAGCTGAAGTAGGCTCAGTCTGAGCCATTGACAGAAAACCAAAAACAATTCCAACGATAAACAAACTAGCGACGAGAACTATTTTCTGGTAATAACTGGGGCGCAACTTAAGTATTCTTGAGAGGTGCATTATATTTCCTTGTTTATTGATTAATGTTTTTTGATTTTTAGAGCTGTACTTCATCTATAATCGTACCGGACTTGTCGTCGGCAGAAATTGTAATTTCGAGCTGATAAAGACCGGGGCTGAAATCATTAATAGGAATTTCAAACGGCCCACAAACCGACGTAGTAACATCAGCTGTTGCCGGTAAGCTGTCTGAGTAAACTTCTTGACCATTGGTCTTGAGGCTTAGGCTACATTCCCCGTTAGTACTAATGTATTGATCAATACTAATCATTAAAGTCATAGTATTATTGTCAGGATTAATAGATCGATAAGCGATATGGCCCGTCAAATTGTCTAGGGTATTAGGGTCTTGACCTTCGTATTGAGGTGGACGCTGGTCAGGCTCGTCGAGCTGATCTGGTATAGTGTCGTCTTCTGAGGAGGGTTGATTTTCGGTAGCGGAATTGGAATCCTCTTTTTTTGAATCGTTGTTTTCGAGTTGTGGTTTCTGTGAAGAAATGACACAGAAAACGACCGCAGCAATAAGAAGAACAATAACGATAAAACCAGCTATAAAGATAGGTCGACGATAGGGTGGTACTCGATGAGGCACATTGGTTTTTGTCTTAGGCATGACTCTTTTCTCCTGTCTTTAGTATAGCAAAACGCCTCAGGAAAACAAGAGATTATTCTTCGGTATTTTCGAGTTCAAGGCCAAGAATTTCGGCGGCACGTTGTAAAATTTCAGCCTCTTCCAGAGTACAATTTGCAAGCTGTTCACGAAAAAGCGCAACTGTTTCGGGATGTGTCAAATCTACAACCTCTAGTGATCTCGCGGCGCCAGGAACTCTTTTTAGGGCGCCTTTTTTAACAAGGTTATCGATATGCTCAGCAACCGCAGAAACCGATGACAGCCCAAGGGCGGACATAATCTCACGATAAGACGGAGACTCACCCTGACGAGCAGTGTAATCGTTTATAAAGTCAATAATAAGCGCTTGTTTTTTCGTCAATTTCTTTTTCATATGTTATAATATATAATACAATGTATTTTAATTAAAGTCATCCGGGAATTTACGCAAGATAGTTAGAAAAATGCTTATTTTTGCACAAGGATGCTATAATTATTGTAGGGTATAGGGAAAAATAGGTCAAATGGGAAAAACTACGATTGATGGTTTAGCTGTGCGGTCGTCTACAAAACGGTCTTATTCTGGGGTGCCACAAAATTCGCACAATCGCGTAGATATTACAACAGCAAAACAGCCAAGGCCTGTCTCGCATACATCCGCCCCTGCGTCGTCGAATATGATACGTAAAAATTCACGAAAAGGACGGCGTAATAAGCCAAGCAGATACAATACCTATAAAGAGCAGACTTTGCGCAATCAGCACCAGGATGCCGCTACGCCGGAAGTTGATATTGAAGAGTTGATTAGAAGTGAAGTTGAGGACGAGGGCTTCCTTGATCCAGTGGAGAGTTTTGATTATGGCTCTCAAGATACAGGCTCCAGTTCGTTCGTGCAGAGTAATAACGACGATTGGTCAGTTTTACTCGGCGAAATGAACCGAGAAAATAAGTCATTGCCTGCTTCGGTGGAGAGGCTTAACGAGGAAAAAGTAAATGATGATTGGGTGCATGATTGGAGCAATTCATCTAGCTCCCTGTGTGACGGCGAAAGCGCAGACGAAGAGGAATTTGAGGATGAGCCCGAGGAAAAACCCCGTAAAAAAGAAAAACATCATCGACGAAAGCATTTTTCAATTGGTAAGGTAGTTGCGCTGGCGGTTGCTTTGCTGCTTGTAGGAGGGTGTGGAGCGTTGTATTTTTGGGGTGATGACTTGATTTCACGGCTAACGAACGGTAAATCTGGTCTATGGGATACACTGTCAGCGATCGTATCGGATGCAGTGCCATTTGAAACTGATGCGGACGGACGGACGAATGTGTTGGTTTTTGGTACTGGTGGATATAATATGGACGGTGACCTTGCCGATGGCCAGCATGATGGTGCGCAGTTGACTGATTCGCTCATGGTAGTAAGCTTTAATCAAGAAACAAAAGATGTGGCACTTTTGAGTTTGCCGCGCGACTTAAAAGTACCTATGGCATGTATGGCCGGAAAAATTAACGAGGTATTTTCTTGCTACAATAAGGACGGTACGGATGAACAGGCAGGCGCTGAAGCTTTAATGAAACAAGTCGGAAATATTTTGGACATAGATTTTCAATATTATGCACACGTAAACTGGGCGTCATTAACTAGTATTATTGATACAATCGGCGGCATTACAGTGACGCTTGATGAAGATATTAACGATTATGGCTGGACGAATGCCGTGGCGCAGGCCGGAGTACCAATAGAGGTTGACGGTACACAGGCGTTAGGATTGGCGCGAGCGCGACACGGGACGAGTGGCGGTGATTTTACGCGCGGAAATACGCAGCAAAAAATCGTGCAAGGTATTGTCGAGAAAATCGTCGGCAATGGTGTCGGTGTAAACGAGGCGCTGGGATTATTAAATATTCTGGGCGATAATTTACGTTCTAATTTTTCAGCTGATAATATTAAAGCAGCGGTAGGTATGTTATCTGGTTTTAATGTTTCTGGCATTCGACAGGTGCCGCTGGTTGATTACGACAAGAATATATATTATGTTAATTCAGAGACGATTAACGATATCTCTTATGTCGTGCCAACAGCTGGGGCCAATAATTACAAGGTTATACAAGATTATATTAAAAATATGTTTAGTAATGATCCAGTAGTGCGCGAAGGTGCAAAGATCGTAGTCTATAATGCAACAGACGGCTTTGGAATTGCCAGCAGCGAGCGTGATCAGTTGGAAGCGTCTGGGTTTAACGTTGCGAGCGTAGGTGATGCCGATGCGTCGACCTGTCAGGAGAGGTATTGTATTTACGCATTGAACCCAGAAATGCCTGGCACGCAGAAGATGCTGACGGATCGTTATAGTGTTGAGATACGAGAGGGCGATACGTTGCCGGAGGAGTTATGGGCAGATGCAGATTTCGTGATTATTATCGGCAAAACGGATGATGGAGAGACGGAGTTATAGAGCACGAGGCAGTGGAGTCACCTTACTGTCTGCTCGGTCCTCGATACCTTCAGTTGAACTTACGCTTTATGAGTTGATATTTTTTCAATAATAAGTTGGCGCTCGCGTCCTTCCCCTTCGGAATGAGTAGTAATATCGGAATAATCTTGAGCAACCTTATGGACGACGCGACGATCGGCGGCGTTAAGGTTGAGGCGCTTAGTGTGACCAGTGATACGAACTTCTTTGATCCAATCTTCGGCTTGCTCAGCAATACGCTCAGCACGCTGACGTTTGTAATCAGCAACGTCAACGTTAACGCGTGTAAATTCAGCTTCTCGATTTGCTAATGCCATTGAAACTATATGTTGCAAAGCCCGGAGATTGTTAGCTTCTTTGCCAATCAATAGAGAGTTCATCGAAGTGGATGGGATGGAAAGTTGGATCACCTCATCGTCAATCGTAGAATCAATCGCCACATTGATGCCGAAGAAAGATAGTAGATCTTCCAGATATTTCGTAGCAAAACGTATAGATTCATCTTTATTCATAGTTTTTAGCTCCTTTTCTTCTTATGACTCTTGTGACTTTTGGCGGTAATGCGCGTGACTTTAACACCAGGCTTGTCAGTAGTAGATTTGGTGGAATTTTTGTTTTTAACCCAACGGTCAGACGTTGCATCCTGGACAATCTGCGCTTCTTCAACTTTTTTGAGTTCACGGATAATGCGTTTGTCGGCGGCGATTTCCATTTCTTCGGTGTTCCTGTTCAGGATGTAACGCTGCTGGACAAAAGTCAACAAGTTATTAAGACAGTAGTAAAATACGAGAGCGCCAGGAAGATTAATGAGAATTAACAGCATCATAACAGGCATAGTAAATGACATTTGTTTCGTCATGATCTGATTGAGTTCAGACTGATCCGGCTCTTTGCCGTCGGCAGCTTCACGCATAATTTGGCGAAAAGTGCGGGATTTTTGGGATTTATTCGATGGAAGCTGTTGACGAGAATTGACGAACTGCATAAAAGCTGAAAGGATTGCAAATAATAAGGCAATAAGTGCACTAATGGACGTCAGGCCGGGGCGCGAATCAAGATCAATCGCTCCAAAAAGCTTCGGATGAAAATCGTAGGTTTTAGTCTCAATTTTCGAAATGCGATCGGCAATTTCTTCTTCGCTACCGCCTTGGTTCTTAGCATTCTGGACTTCTTCGGTGTAATGTAAATACGGCTGCTGTAATTGAATTACTTCATCGATGCGCTCAATCTGGCGCACTGGAGCGTAAGCCCGACGCTCGAGGTTATCAGCCGGAGTCGGCAAAACCATGACGCGAACAGCCGTGTAGAGTGCAATAAAAATCGGCAATTGAATAATCAGCGTCAACATCGAGCGGAAGGGCTTAATATTGTTGCGCTTATATAGATCCATCATTTGCAACGATTCAAGCTGACGGTTGCCGTTGCAATTCTTCTTAATCTCGGCAAGCTCGGGCTGAATTTTGCGCATAAGGCGAGTCTGATGAAGCTGACGCTTCGTGAGCGGCCAGATACAAATCTTTACTAAAATCGTAAATAAAATAATTGCCAGACCAAAATCGCCCACCAAGCCATAAATCATAAAGAGCACGTTCGTAATCGGGCGAACGATAATCATATCAATTAACTCAAACATATTATTGTCATTATAGCATAGATTGAGAGGGTTAGGAATAGTGGAAAATACCCTGGTTCAATATAACAAAGCAGAACAGTAGAATAAATAGTTATCTACATTATAGA
>CAZETG010000007.1:0-35325 GCA_964514875.1 uncultured Candidatus Saccharibacteria bacterium
CCATGAACGCAAATGAAATTCGCCAAAAATTCTTAGATTTCCAAGTTAAGCACGGGCATAAAGTTATTCCGCCCGCTCCGCTCGTTCTCGAGAATGATCCAACAACGCTTTTCACTGGCTCGGGGATGCAGCCGTTGTTGCCGTATTTGCTTGGTCAGCCGCATCCGGAGGGTACACGCTTGACTGATTCGCAGCCGTCGATGCGCCTGCAGGATATCGAAGACGTCGGCGATCCGCGCCATACCACGGTGTTTGAAATGCTCGGAAATTGGTCGCTCGGTGATTATTTCAAAGAAGAGCAGATTCAGAATTATTTTGAGTTTTTGACCAAGGAAATCGGGCTCGATCCGGAGCGGATTTATGTGACTTGTTTCATTGGTAGCGAGGAGCACGGCATCCCGAAAGATACCGAAGCGGCGGAAATTTGGCAACGTGTTTTCAAGAAAGCCGGCATCGATGCGAAAATTGCCGAAATTGGCTCGGCCGAGAATGGTGATAAGCGCGGTATTAAGCCAGGCGAGCGGATTTTCTTCTATGATGACAAGGAAAACTGGTGGAGTCGCGGCGGCGGTATCGATACGACGCCGCTGGGCGATCCTTGCGGTCCGGATTCGGAAGTGTTTTATGATTTTGGCGAGGACAAGCAAGATGTCGAGAAATACGGCAAAAGTCATCCCGCTTCCGATGGTGCGCGCTTTATGGAAATCGGCAATCAGGTTTTTATGGAGTATAAGCGTAATGAAGATGGCACTTTCTCGGAATTAGAGCATAAAAATGTCGATTTTGGCGGCGGTTTGGAGCGGCTGGCGGCGGCGGCGATCGGTAGTTTCGATGTCTTCAAAATTTCTCTCATGCTGCCAATCATCGAGAAGCTCGAGGAAATCTCGCATAAAAAGTATGATAATAACACCGACGAAATGCGGATCATCGCCGATCACCTGCGTGGCGCATACCTTTTAGCGGCGCAAGGTCTGGTGCCAAGCAATAAGGCCCAAGGTTACGCTTTACGGCGTTTGGTGCGGCGAGCGGTTTTGAGAGCGCTGGACCTCGGCATTGGCCAGGATTTCCTGGAGCAGATTATCCCAATTATCGCCGAAAATTACCAAGAATTGTCGGATGATATTTTGCCAAATCGCAAAAATGTCTTAGAAGTCTTGACGAAGGAAGAAAATGCTTTTCGTAAAACTCTGAGCAAAGGCGTCAAAGAGCTTCAGAAGCTCGGCGCCGATCAGCTTCTCACTGGCGCGGAGTTATTCAAATTGCAAGATACTTACGGCTTCCCGCTGGAACTGAGCGTCGAGGAGGCTTACAAGATGAATCTTAAACTCTCCGATAATTATCAGGAAGAGTTCCAGAAGGCTCTCGACGAGCAGCGCGAACGCAGTAAGACCGCCTCCAAAGGCATGTTCAAGGGCGGCCTTTCCGATACCAGCGATCAGACTGTCAAATATCATACTGCCTGTCATTTATTGTTAGCGGCCTTGCAAAAAGAAATCGACCCGAGTATCAACCAGAAAGGCAGTAACCTCACCCCTGAACGCCTGCGCTTCGACTTCAATATCGACCATAAACTCACGCCAGAGGAATTGCAAAGAGTCGAAGACCGCGTCAATGCTTGGATCGAGGCTGACTATCCGGTCGTTTACGCCGAGTACGACAAAGATTACGCCTTCGATACATTGCACGCGCACGGCTCATTTAGGGATAGATATCCTGATAGAGTGACGGTGTATATGATCGGGGAGGGCTTGGACGCCGCTGCTGAGTGGCTAACCCAGCTAGGGCTGAGCCAGGGCAAACCGCGTAGAAGCCGAGAGAAAAGCGGAGCTTGCTCCGACTTTTCCGAGGCGACGCCCGCGGAAAGCTCTGCGGGAGCGCCCTCTTTAGACGAGCCCGGCTCACCCGCCACGAAGCAGTGGCGGCAAGCCCTCGATAATCGTATATCGGCGGAAATCTGTGGTGGCCCGCACGTTACCCGAACCGGGGAATTGGGCAAATTCAAAATTACTAAAGAAGAATCCTCCTCCGCCGGCGTCCGTCGCATCAAGGCGATCCTCGAATCGTAGCTAGGTTAGAAGCATCGCTCGTCTCTGTTGATTGCTATAATTGTATAGTAATCAACAGGTCTAACAGCGCGTCTCTCTTGACATTTCGCACTGAGTGTGCTATAATGAACAGGTAGGGGTACGAAATTGTACGCTTGGTTCTTTTTGATGTCTATAATACCGAAATAGAACGATTTTTGTGCAATTTTGTCCCAATTTAATCTTATTCACCTTTGCATACCGAAACTTGACAGTTAACATTTTTGAGACAGAGTTCTAGGTATAAGCCTAGATGAAATCTCGAGAAATGTGACTGCAATTTGCGCATGCAGTCAGACGTATTTTGAGGAGGTTCCATCATGCGTAATGAAATGTCGTTTCCGTACAAATTTTCAATTACACAGCCGGAGTTTGATTCGAAGCAAACCCTGTCCCAGATGCTGGACGATTTAGTTGTTAAACTGCGCGAGACTAAGCTGGTTAAAGTAGTGTGGGAGAAGACTGATTCGATGAGCTTGTTGCGAGTTTTCGCCAGCTCTGCTGATGAGGATGACGACGAGGCGGTGTATTACAGCAATCAATTTCCGATTAACGACATAGCGACTCTAGAGAAGTGTGTCATAGCCCTGACGAAGCTGCTGGAGCAAGTCAATGTCCAGAGCGTGATCCACGCTTATTATTGGCGTGTCCTTGGGGTGGGTTGGGTCTTTCATCCCAGTACTAACTGGCCGAATACTAAAGAAATCATCATTCTGAAGTCAAGGGACAACGGTGAAGGCAAGGAGGATTTGCTGCGTTTTCCAGCAACCAATGCCGGCATACTGGATTTAATCGACCGGGTGGAGCGCGAAGAAGTGACGCAGCTTTTGTGTAATATCTTGCCGCTGTTTGCGCAAACTCAAGCGTCGGTTCATCGTCTCGAAGACGGCGGTTACATGATTATGTGGCCGAATGAACGCCCGATCGCGATTCGGCCGAATCAAATCGAAGAGCTACGACACGCGGTTGACAATGCCAAGCAAAGGCGGACGAAGCAGAAGTCCACTCATAAGGCCCGTCTCATTCGTTAATAGCATCCTGCAAAGCTGTCGATCCACAGTTCGATTTCGAGCTAAAATGTCAGCAGACATCTCCGCCCCAGTTATTTTTTAGCTGGGGCATTTTTCTAGCTTGGGGAAGTTGGGCGGCGTCAGTTAACTAGAGATACTATAATGCCGGCGCTTGATATTATTCTATAAATATTGCGAGGTAGTTTGTTCCGTAATGGCACCCAAGGCGAGGAAGCGAAGCGACCGAATACGTCCCTAGAAAAGGGTTTTACGGAATAGGGCATCGGTGTCTTAGAAGATTGGACTTTGGCATGATGTTTATGTATAATAAAACCATGGTCAAGGAGGCAAAACGAATTAAACGCTCGCAGGCGGACGTGCAGATCCCGTCTGCGCAGCCTCTGAAGCGCGCGCGACAACGTCAGCGTTCTGAATTTCGTCAGCCGACTTGGCAAAACCCGCTCCTCGAATACTGGGCTTCAAAGCGCCCTCGACGCCGTCCGAAACGCCATCGATCCCGGCGCGCGCGGGTTGAGCTACAGATTCTAATTATGCTAGCCTGTTTCAGTATTTCGGTTGGGCTGTGGGAGAATTTCCGCCAGCTCTGGCTCCAGAAAAACGGTTTCACTGCTACCGAAATCAGTAATATCACCAGCCTAGGCACGATTTTTACGGTGATCGGCGTGATTGTTGTCGCGAAGACCGTCGATGTACCGCGCATGAAGCGCTTCATGTCGATTGCGCTAATCGCCCGCTCGATTAATATGCTGCTGATGTTTTTGCTCAACAGTAGCGGTCTGCGGTTCTTGGTCGACCTCTGTATTATTTTGGATATTCTCACGACTTCGCTGGTCTTTACCGGCGTCTATCCGCTCATTACCACTGCTATGAAGAGCAATAGTGCGTACAGTCGTCGCAAGCTGGTCGAATACCTCTTTCGCGATGTTGGTGTCTTCATCGGTGGTATTTTTATTGGGCAGCACATCGGTAGTTTCTTGATCGATTATAATGTCTGTTTGATGATTGCTCTAGTGTTCTCGGTGGTCACGACGATTATCATGGTGCGAATTCAGATTATTATTACCGAGCGGATGCCGATTAGCAAATTTTCCATGGTTAAATACATCCTGAAAAACAAAATCCAGCGTCTCTACATGATCTTTGCCTTTTTAGGCAATGTAGCCTGGAGCACGGCGACCGGCCTAAAGATGCTTATGCTGACGGATTATTTTGACTTTTCCGCTAGTATGGCGACGACTTATCTCTTAGTTCTAGGACTTTTGTCGGATTTAGTAGGAATTTTGGCTCTGCGCTATTTTACACCTAAAAATGATTACATTACGATTTGGCTCAAGTTTGGTATTCGCGTGATTGCCTTCGCTTTCGCTCTGACTACTGGTAATATTTTTGTCTGCTTCTTGGCGCTAACATGGGCACTGCTCAGTAGTACTGCTTACGAAAACATTACCGACGGTTACTATATCAACGCCATTGATAACCGTCATCAACTTCAATACAATAGCTTCAAGCATGTCGTTAATTATCTGGGCGATGCCGTGGGGATTTTCCTTTGTGGGCAAATGTTGCAATATGGCGCGCAATATGTCTTCGGTCTATCGGCGCTAATTTGTATTCCGCAGATTATTCTGGCACTCTATCTGGTCTATCTTCGCAATAAACAGAAGCGCTTCCGCAAATTCAGTCGGCGGCAAGCGAATTAGACGGTGTCATTGCATAAGAATTAGCATTCCCCCGCACGGCTGCTAGATGATTCTATGGTGATACTTACTTAATTCCGCTCCCCTGAATTATCTTGTGCTATAATTAAAACTATGAATTCGATATTGCGAGGTTTGAATCCTCCTCAGGAGGAAGCTGTAAAAACGTTGTCTGGTCCAGTGCTTGTCTTGGCTGGGGCTGGCTCTGGGAAAACTAAGGTACTGACGCATCGTATTGCTAATCTGATTATGCACGGTACGCGCCCAGACCAGATTTTGGCAGTGACTTTTACGAACAAGGCTGCCAAGGAAATGCGCGTTCGACTCTGGAAATTGCTCGAAAGTACGCGTAATTCCACTGAAAATTCCGCCCAGAAGCTTGATTTTACCGCTAAATCTCCCAAAACCTCTCAGAATAGCCCTAGTAGCTTACTGGAAGACCAAGAAGACCCTTCAAAATCTGCCCCTTCTTCCTACTCAGATCCGCAGCTTACCGGCTCCAGCGCACCTCTAAATACCTCCAGTGACGAACCTCCGCGAAATTTCATGCCGTATATGGGGACTTTTCACGGGATTTGCGTGCGGATTTTACATATTGAATATCTCGCCGCTGGGATTGACCGCAATTTCACGATTTACGATTCTGAGGATCAGTTAACTTTGATACGGCGTATTATGCGCGCAATGAACCTCATGAACGAAAAATCCGTCACCCCTAAAAACATCCAAAGCATGATTAGCAACTACCAAAATTCCGGTATGCGCCCGGCCGATGCTAAACGCGAAGCATTTTATCCCAATCAGAAGATTGCCGCTGCTGTCTATGAGCAATACGAACGCGAGAAAACTGCTGCGGCGGCGCTAGATTTTGACGATCTATTGACCAAAACAGCTGATTTATTCGATCAAAACAAAGAAATTCGCCAAAAATGGCAGCAAAAATTTCGCCATATTCTGATTGACGAGTATCAGGATACCAATGCCGTGCAGTATAAGCTGATTAAGCTGCTCGTGAATGAAGAGCGCAATATTTGCGTGGTCGGCGACGATTGGCAATCTATTTATTCTTGGCGCGGAGCGGATTTTACAAATATTTTGAATTTTGAACGCGATTTCAAAGGTGCGAAAGTCGTGAAGCTGGAGCAAAACTACCGTAGTACTGGCAATATTCTCGCCGCCTCACAGAAAATCATTAATCAGAACAAAACTCGCACCGAGAAGACGCTATTCACTGAGTCCGGCCAGGGCGATCCAATTACGATTGAAGGTACGGCTGACGAGACCAGCGAAGCAAATTATGTCGCGCGGCAAATCATTCAGATCAAAACCGCCCACCCCGAGCGCAAATTTTGCGATTTCGCCATTCTTTATCGTACCAACGCTCAATCCTCGGCCTTCGAGAAAGCGTTTATGGCTTTGCGCATCCCATACAAAATCATCGGCGGTGTGCGTTTTTATGACCGCAAAGAGGTGAAAGATGTCCTCGCGATCCTGAAACTCATCCCGAACCCGCATGATCGCGTCAGCCTTGAACGGGTTGTGAAAAATGTTTTATCGGGAGTCGGTAGCGCCTCGCTCGAAAAAGTTTTTGGCTTTTTTGATACACACCCAGGGACGGACATTGCAAATTGTAGCGAACTGCTCGAAAGCACTATCTTGCCGGGGCGGGCGCGTAATAATCTGGCGCGTCTATCTAATTTCTTGCAGGATATGCGTAACAGTGGCGCTAATAACGATGGCGTGGATGGTCTGGTGCGTGAAATGAGCGCAGACGGCGCCGAGACGATTACGGCAATTCCGGCAGCAGAAATTGTCGAGAAAATCGTGCATTTCTTTGATTTTGCGACACTTTTACATAGCGACACGCCCGACGGCGAGGAACGTATGCAAAACCTCGAAGTGCTCGCCAGTAACGCTAGCGTGTATGAAACGCTGGAAGATTTCCTAGCTGATGCTGCGCTGCTCAGCTCGGCCGATGAGAGCACGGCTGGCGACGACGTCGTCTCGCTGATGACTTTGCACGCTGCAAAAGGTCTAGAATTTCCGGTAGTTTTCATGGTTGGGCTCGAAGATGGGCTTTTCCCGAGCAGTCGCGCCGATAATTCCGAGGACGAGCTTGAGGAGGAGCGCCGCCTGGCCTACGTTGGTATGACACGCGCCATGAAGGATTTATTCCTGACTTTTGCTGGATCGCGTTATACTTTTGGCGGACGCAATTATAATATGCCGTCGCGCTTTCTCTTGGAATTGGGGTATAATCCGTATGGTTCGGGAGAATTTGGTGAATCGGGCGTTTTTGGCGTTGACCAAGGTAGCTTAGGTATCTTAGGCGGCGATCCAGACGGAGAATTTAGCGATTTTGATCCGTTTCCAGATGATGTGCCGGTGTTTGAGTAGGTGGCGAAGTTTTGTCTTTTGCTCGTATCTCTGCTATAATTAAAGACAGGATATGATGAGATTACATTTCCGTTTCCGAAATATTGCCTGCGCGGCATTATTGATGCTGTCGAGTGCTTTTTTGACAGTTCGTTTTATGATGCAACAAGATGAAAAGTATGCTTATGCCGACGATGGTACGCCGATTCGGACAACTTCCGATGAATACTTTGTTTCGATTTACGATCAAGGCCGTTTTTTGACGGTGAAGACTAGCGAGGCGACGGTCAGCGAAGTGCTCGAGCAGGCGCAGATTATTTTGGCGGAGACAGATATCGTCGAGCCATCTCTTGATACAGTAATTAACGACGATTTTAATATTAATATTCACCGTGCGCGCCCAGCGATCGTGATTGACGGAATCGAGAGGCGCTACGTCATGACTGCTAGTTACGACCCGAAGCAAATTGCCGAAGAAGCCGGATTGACAGTTTACGATGGCGATACTTTTCAACTTGAGTTTAATACCAGCTTTCTTGAAGCTGGCGCCGTTTCGACTTATCGTCTCGAACGCAACGGTGGCCGGACTATTACCACTAATGAGCCGATTGCCTATACGACTGAGACGCGTTATGATTATGAACTAGCAAAGGGTGAGACTTATCTTGAGCGCGCTGGCGAAGATGGTCAGCGGACGTCGGTATACGAAGTGACTTTTGAAGATAATAAAGAAGTTGGCCGTACGTTGGTATCCGAAGAAGTCGTGCGTGAGCCAGTCCCCGAAATCAAAGTCGTCGGTGCAAAGCCGTCAATCGCCCCAGGCCAGGAGACTTGCGCTGGTTGGCTGCGCGAAGCTGGAGTGAGCGAGGAGGATCTAGATGCGGCGCTATATATTATATATCACGAATCGGCTTGTCGTGTTGATGCTGAGAATGCCGGCTCTGGTGCTTATGGTATCCCACAGGCTCTGCCAGGATACAAAATGCAAAAAATGGGTGATGATTGGCAGACAAATCCGATTACGCAAATTCGCTGGATGATTGATTACGTACAGCATCGTTACGGCGGTTGGCAAGGTGCCTTACAGTTTAAGCAAACGCATGGTTGGTATTAAGTCATGAAAAACAAAAAGTCGCTTGGGCAGCATTGGTTGAAAAATCGCGCACTTCTGAACGAAATCGCTGCGCTTGCGGCGGTTTCTGGTGTTGACGCTTGTCTCGAAATCGGTCCCGGTCTCGGCACGCTAACGTCAAGTTTGTTTAAGTATTTTTCAAAAGTTATCGCGGTAGAATTCGATCCGGATTTGGCACATAAGCTGCCAGGATCTTTTCCGGGCAAGAATCTTGAAGTTATTAATGCTGATATTTTACAAGTCGACATTGCACAATTGGTCCAAAATCGACCTTATGTGGTCGCTGGGAACATTCCATATTATATTACTTCGCCGATCATTCGGACTTTGTTGACTGCAGAAACTAAGCCAGTCAAAATCGTCTTATTGATTCAAAAAGAAGTCGCGCAACGGATTGCGGCAGAATCGGGGAACCATAGCTTACTGTCGCTGTTTGTGCAGAATTTAGCTGAAGTCGAGCTCGGCCCAATCGTGCCGGCTTGTGAATTTACGCCACCGCCTAAAGTTGACAGTCAAGTAATCATTTTGACTCCGCTACCTGAGTCGCAGATTGATCAAAAAGTTTTTGCTTTAATTAAAAAAGGTTTTTCTAATCCACGCAAAAAACTTGCTTCGAATCTCGCTGTTGGCGATCGGAGTAAAACTGACTGGCAGTCCATCCTAGTAGAGCACAAAATTAATCCCGACGCGCGCGCCGAAGACTTGGAACTGTGGGATTGGGAGGAATTATATCTTGCCTAAAGTCTAGAATTGCGCTAAAATAGAAGTAATGATTTTAAAACAAAAAGGGAAAAGATGAATCCGCAAGACAATTATTCACCATCGCCACTAACACCGAGTCCTGCTCCAGCCGGCTCGGATCCGAATTGGAATAATAATGCTGCTCTAAATCCGGCACAAAATGCCCCTCAGCCGCTATCGACTGATCCGTTAGTTGCAGCTAGTGCTAATAATCCGAATTATAATATGACGTCAGCACCTGTGGCGCAACCTTCGCCAAATCAGATGCCTACTTTCGCAACGCCGTCGGCAACCAATAATGCTATCAATAATCTTAACTCCATGACTGGTGGTCCAGCTGATCCTAGCGCCACGCCTGGCATCAACGGCGCACCAATTGTTAACGACATGTCGGCGAACTCTGCGCCTGGTTCGGCGATACCTGCGGCATCGCCTGCTCAACCTGCACCAGATCCTAGCATGACGCCAGTGCCGCCGTTTAATCCCTTTGACAGTGCATCATCGCAAAATCAGCCTGCTACTAAAGCCCCAAAACAGCCAGGCAGGCATCACACGCTGAATTTGATTCTAGGCTTATTGGCTGTGGTCTTTGCAGTTGCGGCGGTTATTTTCTGCGTTCTTTGGCTGCAAGCTCCCAAAACCAAGAAGCCTCAAGATAATGCTAATAACCCAGGTAGTAGTGAGCAGCAACCTCCTGCCGAAGACGATGGCGAATACGAGACGATACTTTCCTGTCGCGTTGGCGGTGATGTACCGAGCTTCGGCGAAGATGTTGAGGTTGATCCATCCGCACCGACAGGTATGGGCTTGACCGGCGAAGCGCGCTATCGTAATGACCAGCTTGAGCAATTTGCTATGGGGGTCGAGATGACTTTTGCTAGTAATGAAGCTGCCGAAAGTATGCTCGAATCAATGCGCGCCGACTTTGAGCAACAGGCTGCAACTTATCGCGATCAATATGGGCTTACTAACATTGGTACTAGCTTTGCACGCCTGAATAATATAATTTCTACCGTCGTTTATGCTTCTGGCGACGATATCCGTAATAATCATGCTTATGGCGTGGTATTTGGCTTATATCCTGGCATTGAGACGACTGATCCGACTGCTGTGGAGCTTCCTGCGGAAGCGCCGGATACAAGCATGACTGCAATACGCAAGTTATATGAAAGCGGTGGTATGACTTGCGAAGAAAAACGCGAAAAGATCACCGAAGGCATGGAATAACCTTCCCGAAATCTCTATTTTTCTCTGAGATATGCTATAATATATATTATGTCAAAAGTGTATCTCTGTACTGCAATTCCTTATGTTAATGGTAATCCGCATATTGGCCATGCCATGGATTATCTCTTGGCTGATACTTACGCGCGCTATCGTCGGCTTTGTGGTGACGAAGTGCGCTTCCAGGTTGGTACCGATGAGCACGGCAATAAAGTTTTTAGCTCTGCGCAGAAGAATCATCTCAGCGTCGAGGAATATGCTCAGCAGAATTCCGACAAGTTCCGCAGTTTTATCGAGCAGCTAAAAATCTCTTATACTGATTTTATTCGTACTACTGATCCGGATCACGTCCGGCGTTGCCAAGAAATTTGGAAAAAACTGTCGCCGCATATTTATTCCGCCGAGTATGATGGTTGGTATTGTGAAGGCTGTGAGCGTTTCGTCACGCAAAAAGAATACGACGAGAACCATGGCGTTTGCCCCGATCATCAGAGACCTTACCAGAAGCTCACCGAGAAGAATTATTATCTCCGTCTCAGCGACTTTAAAGACGACATTCGTCAGCAAATCGAGAACGACCAATTATTAATTCTTCCCGAATTTCGTAAACATGAAATGTTGGCGCTACTTGGAGATGCGCCCGACATTTCAATTTCGCGCCCACGCAAGCAGCTGACTTGGGGTGTACCAGTTCCAGGTGATGAAGATCAGATTATGTATGTCTGGGTGGATGCTTTGTCAAATTATATTACCGTGCTCGGATACCCTGATCAAGATATCTCAGATTATTGGCCGGCCACGGCACAATTCGTCGGCAAAGATATTTTGCGCTTCCATACTATTACTTGGCCGGCAATTTTGCTCGGTTTGGGTTTACCATTGCCGCGTCGTGTCGTTTCCCATGGTCATGTCCTTGCTAATAATCAGAAAATGAGCAAGAGTATTGGCAATGTCATTGATCCAACCGAAGTTTTAGAGAAGCATGGTCTCGCTGCTTTTCGCTATTTCTTCTTACGCCACATTGATGCTTTTACCGATTCCGATTTTACTTGGGAGAAGTACGAGAATGCTTATAATAATGAGCTTGCCAACGATCTCGGTAATTTAGTCCAGCGCCTCGCGACTCTATGCCGCAAAAACGAAATTTCTGGTGGCGCGCGATCCGAAACCTTGCCGCCTGAATACCGCGAGTTGATGGACAACTTCGAGTTTTCCAAGGCATTTGATTACGTTTGGAAATCAATCCAAAAACTAAATAAACAAGTCGAAGAACAAAAGCCTTGGGAATTAGCTAAAACTGGCGATATACAGAAATTGCAAGAAGTGATGAATGATTTAGTTAACAATATACTGGCTGTGGCGCATCTGCTTATTCCGTTTTTGCCGGATACGGCCGAAGCGATCATTAATATTTTCACCAGCCCCGAAATCTTACCACCGCCCGCACCATTGTTCCCGAAAGAGCACTAGATAATGTCGAAGCGGGAATAGTATACAACTGTTATTCCTGCTTCTCTATTTTCCATCCCAATATTGCTCGCCGCCGAGCACGTCATAATTTACCAGTTCATAATCATGCAGAGCCTCAGTCTGCTCTAAGATAGTATTTCCTAGAAACGCCAATGTCAGAATTGGCACTTCCTTGCAAACTTCATCCACTAGATAAAACAACGCCGGTTTTTCTGCATCTAAAATATCATACATAGTATTTTGCAAACAGTTTGGCGACACTACCGGCAAATCAATATTGCGCTCGAAATTTGCCGGAAACTCAAAACCTGATTCTGCATTCATCTCAGCCACTTCCGTGGATGTATATTGACTCTCAATATCAAAATTAGCATAAATGAAATACGGCGTCAGATGTGCGAGATCACGATCTGCCTTGTCTTCGGACTGAGTGTACAAATCGAGTAACCCCGCCGCATGGTCGCCAAACCACAATACTACGGTTGGTTCGTCTAGGTTATCGAGCGCTTCCAGAAACTCACCTACATATTGATCGGCATAATGTAAACTTTCAAAACTACATTCCAGAAAAACACTGTCAACATCAGTCAAGGCGTAATTCAATTCCGGATACTGTGCGATATTATACGGGGAATGATTCTGCATTGTAACTGCCGCAATCATCTGCGGCTCGTCATTTTCTTCTAGTAAATCTAAAACCTCGAGGAAAACTGAACGATCATTAATATATAAACTTAGATTCTCTTTCTCTGTGTGTGTCATCAGGTCTTCATCAATAAAAGTATCATAACCAATTAACGGATACACCCAGTTTCTTTTATACATTGTGCCATCATAGGTATGGATCGCGGTTGTCTTGAAACCGAGGTTTTTTGCCCAATTCGCCACACTCAAAACGCCATGCGTTTTTGGAATTGAATTAACGTAAGGCATTGAATTGGCCCAATAATTCGATAGTCCCGTCTGCACCTCGAATTCAACATTAGCTGTACCACCACCATATTCAGGAGAATACATATAACCGCTCGGATAATCTCGGAAAATCTGTCGCAAATTCGGTAATGGATCTCCTCCACGATGGCTGTAATATTTTGTCAATAATTCAGGATCATAAAACGTTTCGTCTAGGATTACGATAATATTTTCCGCAATTTCGTCAATCGGTCGACGATTGCTCCTCGGATTTTTTTCATCTGCTTTCTTCATGTCCTGGTATTTCTGAGCTATTTCCCGCATCGTCTCCTCGCTATAATCATCGGGCGGGTCAACGGAAAGTCTACCGAAATTATACAAAAAACCAATAATAAAACCATTTTTTAAATAGTTTTCTGCCTGATTCCAACCCACTAAATCCGCGCCTTCAAGCCATTCTGGCGCTTCGCGTACCAAAACTGGATGCGAAATTAAACTAAAAGCAGCCAACGAAGCCATAAAGAACGAAGCTCTCGGCACAAACGCAAACCGATCCCACCAGGCCAATCCGCGCTTGTCGCGTCCTATCACCCTATCCGCGCAAATTTCTAAGAAAATCACGCCAATCATAATCAAGATTACGCCCGCCACTAGCCGTACAATGCTCCAAAAATCGACGAATTGCGTAATATTACCGGCTTGGTCTGCCATCAAAAAGTCTTCCGGCACTAGCGGTGTCGCGCGCATGGTAAACTTCTGTATATTAATAAAAGAAATAATACTGGCAATTGAAAAAGAAATCCCGATCGTAAAAAAGACGCGCCACGTCAGCGAAGCAATTATCGCCATCAGTAGGAAAACAATAATCCAGCTATAGGCAAACAGCGCCGGTTTACTATTTATAAAATCCTGCGTCGGTTCCAGCTCGCAGAGATTTTGCCGCCACAGAATAAACCAAGTGAAAATAAACGAGCAGCCTGCCAGCAATAAAAACGAAAATAACACACGCAACAAAACCGGCATTGTATGACGTTTTCTATCAAAATTCTGTGCTTTTGCAAGCCTTACTTTTTCGGCATTTTCTTGCTGAATTTTGACTGAATCAGTATCGTCGCTTTTCGCTAATTCAACCAGCTTGATTTCCGCGGCAGGCCTAGGCTTTGGATGCAGCGACTTGGATTTTATGTCGCTCACGATCTTGGCAGTTTTTCTCACCTGGGATGGCCTCTGACTGACTTTGCCTCCAGCGATATTAAGATTACTCGACGATTCCTCTTTGCCGCTGCTTGCACCCTGGTTCTTGGAAGTCTTTTCTTGCTTCTCATTACTCAAGATCGGTTTTGGTCGCAACTCGGCACGAGCCGCGAGGGCAGTCTTTGGCTGTTTTGCTCCATTATTTAGGTCGGAAGTTTGGATTGCCTGTGATGGTTTGTTTTTGTTTTGCGCTTGCCTTTTCCCCCGCATCGCGTCTGGTTTCGGAGACTTAAACGTCTCTTTATCTCCTTGAGACTCCTTTGGCTCTGTAACCACGACCTGCGTAGTCTTAGCTTGGTGCTGCACGGTAGCTGTCTTAGCAGTCAGCTGATCAATCTTTGCAGAAATCTCATCCAAGCTTCGCGTAAGTTCATTACTACTATTCTTTTTTTTACTGAAGTCACTTCTAGAAGTGGTAGGCTCATCGGAAGGTTGCTTAATTAGCGGTTTATTGACTGACTGCTGTGTGTTGGATTTTTGGCTAGTACTAGACAGGCTCAAAATCGAATCTGGAACTTTGTTTTTGCGTTTTTTAGACATCTTGACTACATTATAGCATAAAAATCAAAAACTCAAAAAATCAGCGCCCCCGTGATATGTTGAGGTTTCGCTATGATTATGCAGTTGCGCCGCCAGCCAAGCGTTTTTTATATAGCCTAGTTGCAGTTCATACTCATTACATACTACGTTATAATCGTACGGAAAATTATAGAATATATTCGCTACTTACATAAAATTTCGGTTCTTCCATATCAAAAATCCCCAGCCAAAACTGGGGATTATCGATAGTAACTAATCTATCGCTTATTCTTCATTGTCGCAGTCGCAAAAATAACCACCACAAGACAAACGCGTCGTTACGTCAGACAAATAGAAGCCGATAATACCGCCAATAATTGGCACGACGACATATGCCAAGATTCCAAAGCCAGCGATTGCGAAAGCATTGCTCTCAGTATCCAAAGCTGTTGGAATGATACGATACATTAAAGCGACTACTGGGTTGAAAACGCAGCCATACTGAACACCGTAGTATCCGTAAGCAATCAACCAGCCGAACAAGAACACGAACGAAAGAATTGCTGTCACGCTCAAAGCAAATGCTACTGGATTTTTCTTTGCAAAACGCAATGCGCGTGCAAAACCAAAGGCGATCAAAACTGCACCGAAAAGCTCGAGCAACGCAAATGGCAAGAAATCTTCAAAAGAAGCCAACTCCCCCATCATTGGTAACTCAGCCTGTGCTCCGCTCGCAACGCGGAAACCATTTAGAATCAACAAGCCAATCCAGCCACCGAGCAATTGTGCCAGCATATAGAGAATACCGCGGATCGCCGAAACGCGACGGGTTGCCATCATGCCAGCAGTCACAAGCGGATTAAGATGTGCGCCCGAAAGCTTCACTACGATCAGATAAACGCCAACAAGCACTAGCACACAATAAAGTGGTGTCGAAGAATTAACTCCGACCATGAGCATGAACATAGTAATAACCATCATGCCCAAAGCCTCACCAATTAAAGCACCCCAAATCTTTGGAGTTTTGAAAATTGTGAGAATATTCTCCCCCTTATCATACTTACGAGCAAAAAACCCTTTCATTGGCTTATCGCAGGTAGTTAGAGCGACTTTTGGACTATCTGCCTTTACGGAAACAGTCTCAGTCTCAACAATTTCCTCCTCTACAACTTTGGTCTCTTTGTTGGACTCAGGCCTATCTGCCGGTTTCTTGCCGGATTTCTTTGGCTTTTGATTTGCCATTATTAAAACCTCCTTACACTGATATTCACTAAATTATAGCACACGTGTGATACAATGGGAAGGTACAAAGTTAAGCATAACAATCGCAAAGGATTTTCATGGGAATTATGGTTTCAAGAGATATGGACGAAAGGTCAGAATTGGATCGCCGCATTTCGGCGGATTTGCGCGCTCGGACGCAAAGTGCTCGCGATCGCGACGATGATCCGGATTATGTTGACGACTCCGCTTACATTGAAAATACCAAAAAATCCGGCAAATTCACCTGGGTTTGGATTGTCTTAATTGTTCTAGCAATTTTGTCAATTATTTGTATCGTCTTTATCTAAAATAGTTATTTTTGAGACGCAAAGTCTGAGAAAATACTAAATCTTAGCTCGGCAAGGTGCTCTGCGACATCCTACCCTTCCATTATAGCACACTCTTCTATTTTTGTCAATAGTAATTCGCCAAATTTGTCACATATATACAATTAGTCAGGCGAATCGGACTTTCGCACAAAATTCTCAATCTCAATAAATCTTCGCGAACTATGTTACAATATATATTATGTCAGATATAGAGAAGTTGAAAGCCGAATTAAAAAATATCAACGCTGAATACGCCAAGATCAAGACTTTACCGCCGGAAGCGCGCGGTCAGTTTGGTAAGGAAATGAACGCTAAGAAGCAGAAAATTTTGGCGGCGATTGCGAAGGCAGAGGGAGCAGCTGAGAGTGCCGAGATCGAACCGATTGACATTTCTGCGCCGTCCGCTCCAAATCAGCCGATTTTTCGCCCGAAGTTTGGCACAAAGCATCCGCTCATGCTCGAGCTTGATCACGTGGCTGAAATCTATGCCGATATGGGTTTCGATGTAATGGAGCCGCAGCAGCTTGACGACGAGTTTCATATGTTTGATAGCCTCAATTTCTCTAAGGGTCATCCGGCGCGCGATGGCTACGATACTTTTCGTACTGCCGAAGGTTTCATCCCGCCGGCACATACTTCAACGATGCAGCATCGCGCCCTAAAAAAATATAAACATAAGCTCGAGCATGGCGGTCAGATCGCTGTGGTTGTACCAGGTCGGGTCTTCCGTAACGAAGATGTCGACGTGACGCACGAGCACACTTTCTATCAATGCGAAGGCGTTTTTGTCTCGCGTGACGCGACTATGGGTCAGATGTTCGGCGTGCTCAAGCAATTTTTCGAGACATATTACGATCAACAGCTCAAAATCAAGACTCAGCCGGGCTATTTTCCGTTTACCGAACCTTCGGCGGAGCTTCTGATCGAGAAGCCAGCCTGCCTCGGCGGCAAGGGCGGCGATTGGCTGGAGATGCTCGGTTGTGGCATGATTCATCCGAATGTCCTCAAAATGGCTGGCATCGACCCAGCGCAATACCACGGCTTCGCTTGGGGTGGTGGCATTGATCGTCTTGCCATGCTGAAATACAATCTCAGCGACGTGCGCTATTTTGAGTCAGGTAAACTTGATTTTTTGGAGGAGTTTTAGATGTTAATTTCATTGGTTGAAATCAAAAAATACTTGCCGGACCCGTTGCCGGTCTCGGATCAGGAGTTGATCGAACTAATTGGTTCGCGCTTAGTTGAAATTGAAGAAGTCATTGATCTCGCGCCAAAATATCGCGAATCTTACATTGTGAAAGTCGTTTCTGCCGAGAAGATCCCTGACACTCACCTTAGTTTATGTAAAATTGACGCCGGCGAGGCGCGCGAAGAATTGGCTGAGGACGGGCTGATTCAGGTTGTCTGCGGTGCGCCTAATGTTCACGAGGGGATGCTGGCGGTTTGGCTGGCGCCCGGCGCCATCGCCCCGAGTACTTACGGCGGGGAAGATTTTAAGCTCGGCAAGCGCAAATTGCGCGGTTACGATTCCAATGGCATGCTCGCTGGCGCCGATGAGCTTGGTTTCGACAACGAACATAAATCCATCGCCGAAATTAATCCTGATATGGCCAAGCCAGGTGATAGTTTTGCCGAAGTTTTTGAGCTAAACGATTTAATCCTCGATGTCGAGAATAAATCTTTGACGCATCGTCCTGATTGTTTCGGCCTGATCGGCTTTGCGCGCGAAATCGCTGGTATTCTCGGGCTACATTTCCAGGAGCCGACCTGGCCGGAAATCGCCAAGGTGCACGAGCTGCCTCTCAGCGTCGAGATTACCGACAAGGAGCTCTGTCCGCGCTATTCCTGTGCCGTGTTTGACCTGCCAAAGCACGAAAAGTCGAAATATCTACTCTATTATAACGATGTTTTTCTGGCTAAAGCTGGTATGCGCAGCATTGATCCAATGGTTGATCTGACCAATGTAATCATGCTCCGCACCGGGCAGCCGCTGCACGCCTTTGATTATGATAAATTAATTGCCGTCGGCGGTACCGAAAGTCCGAAGATCATCGTGCGCGCCGCTCAGCCCGATGAAGAATTGCAGTTGCTCGATGGCAAGACTATTCAATGCAACCCCGAAGACATTTTAATTACTTCTAATAACATTCCGGTCGCCCTCGCTGGCGCTATGGGCGGCAAAAATACCGAAATTGATGCTTCGACCAAGCGCGTCGTCCTCGAGAGCGCGACTTTCTCGCTCTATCACCTCCGTAAGACCCAAATGGCGCATGGCATCTTCTCAGAAGCAGTTACGCGTTTTACGAAGGGGCAGCCAGCCGCGATGACCCTACCAGTTCTCGCTGAGACAGTGGCAGAATTAGGCAGTTCTTTGCAGCTCCTGGCCGTTACCGACGAATGGGTGGCGGATAAGTCTACAGTAACCGTCAAAGTCTCTACGCGCGAAATCAATAATCTGCTTGGTACAAATTACAACCTCGACACGATCAAAACCACCCTCGAAAACGTCGGTTTTTCCGTGCAAATTTTAGAGAAAATGCCGCTAGAGGCTATTCTCGAGCCTTCTGATGTCGCTTATGCTCAAACTGCGGTAGGAGCAAGGTCAAAATCCAGAGAGACTTTTCATGCTGAATCAGACGCCTTTAATGCGTTGCTAGAGGTAACAGTGCCAATTTGGCGTACAGATATTCATATTCCCGAGGATATTATCGAGGAAGTTGGGCGTTTGCTCGGTTATGATAATATTGCGCTCTCTCTGCCGGAAAAGCCGTTTATCGGCAGCGAAATCGCCCCGATGTTCCAGTTTAAGCACGAATTACGGGATATTCTATCGGCTAATCTCCAGATGAATGAAGTTTTGACTTATTCTTTTGTTAGTCGTAGCCTCTTAGAGAAAGTCGGTCAAGATCCTGATCAGAGCTACGAAATTGTCAATTCGATCTCTCCGGAGCTGCAGTGCTTCCGTCAGCAGATCGCCCCGAGTCTGCTCGACAAAATCCGCGAAAATCTCAAATCCGGCCATCGCGATTTTACCCTGTACGAAATGAACCAAGTGACGAATAAGAATTGGGGTCTAAACGACGAATCTACCCCAATTATGCAGACCGATCTTGGCGTCGTCTCGCTCGGCGATTTCTATCATCTCAAAGCGCAGATCTTGGCTATGGCGACGAAGGGTCTCAAGATGCAGATTGAATACGCCCAGATGACCCCGAATTCCAAGGCTGCCGCGCTCTATCCTTATCTCGAGCCGGTGCGTAGTGCTAGCATTACTGTAAATGGAGAATTGATCGGCGCTTTCGGTGAGATTAAGTCTGCCGTTTTGCGCCGTTTCAAGCTCGACCAGCCCGTTGCTGCCGCTGAGCTTAATTTAGACGCCTTGATGCAGTTACCGCGCCAGATTGAGGCTGACCTCAAAATTTCCAGGTTTCCATTCGTCGAGCGCGATTTGACGTTGCGCGTCGCTCGTGATGCTGCTTTTGGCCGTTTTTATGACAAAATCGAGGAAGTTCTGGCTGGCCATGATTTGATCTCTGAAGTCACTCCGGTTTCGATTTACCAAGCTTCGGCAGAAGATGCGACCAAGAATATCTCTTTTCATCTAAAATTCTCTAATCCAGACAAAACTCTTGGGCAAGAAGAAATTTCTGCTATAATGAATGCAGTGAATGTAGAGGTGGTACAGCTCGGCGCGACGGTCGTCTAGCTGTCGGTTAATAGATGAATCAGAAAGGGAAGCATGGATAAAAAAGAACTTAAAACTGGAGTTTGGCAACGTGTTGTGATTCTAGCGATCGCGATTCTACTCTTAGGGTCGACAGTGTTGACGTATATGTTCATTTTTATGGGCAATAGTGAAAACGTTGCTTCGCAGAGTGAGCAGCACGCCGAGGAATTGATGGCTCAATACGACGCAAAAAACGCCGAAATTACCGCTGCGGCGAAGCCGCTCTCGGACAAATATTTCCCTGAGTTTAAGAAATATACCGCCAATATCAAAGCTTACAACGAGGCCAACGCTACCAAAGCTGTCCTCAAACATGAGGATCTCAAAGTTGGCACTGGCAAGGAGTTGGCCGAAGGCGATACTGATTATCTCGCTTATTATGTTGGCTGGTGTGCGGATGGCTCGATCTTCGACTCTTCCTTTGATAATCAGGGCAAAGAAGATTCCCAGCCCGACCCGACCAGCCTCAATCCGCCGCTCGATCCGTCTGGTGGTCTCATTGAAGGCTGGAATCAGGGCGTCATCGGCATGAAGCTTGGTGGTATTCGTGAGCTGACTATCTCTGGCGATCTCGCTTATGGTGAGACGCGCTCAATCTGCGGCGGTTATAATAAGCCACTCAAGTTTATCGTCATGGCGATCGAGCCGGATGAGAATATTGTCAAGCTTCGTCAGGAGCTCCAAGATATTTATCTCCAGCTCTATATGTCTTATGCTTCGCTCAGTCAATAGGTGTTTATGTCGGAGCAGGCAATTCTTGATTTAGCAATCATCGGTAGCGGTCCGGCCGCTCTCTCGGCCGCGCTCTATGCCGCGAGGGCTGGGTTGTTGGTGCAGCTCTACGAGCGCACGAATCCCGGCGGTCTCCTTGCGACGATTCCTGCTATTAATAACTATCCGGGCTTCACTGGCGCTGGCGCTGAGCTAAGCCAGCAGATACTGAATCAACTCAGCGCTCTTGACATTTCCGTACGATATGGCGAATGTACGGAGGTAAAATGCCGAAATAATGTATTTGTTTTAACGATTGACGATGAACTAGTCCAAGCCCACACCGTCATTATCGCTACCGGCTCGAAGCCGCGTGAGCTTAGCTTTCAGCCGTCCCGTCCGGTTTCGTATTGCGCGCTCTGTGATGGCGATCTGGCGCGTGGTAAAAATGTTGCCGTCATCGGTGGCGCTAATTCCGCCACTCAGGAAGCGATCTACCTCGCTGGCCTAGCTAAAAATGTCACGCTAATTACGCATTCTGCTCTCAAATCCGACCAAACTCTCCAAGACGCCTTGCGTAAATATCCGAATATCAAAATTCTCGAAAATACCGAGCCGACTCCGGAATTACTAGAGCCATTTGATCATATCTTTGTTTACATTGGTCAGTTTCCGGCCAGCGATTGCTTACGTCCATTGGCCGAACATCTGCTTGAGGGCGATAAACTTCTGGATCAAAACGGCTACATCCTGACTAAGCAAAATTTCGCCGGGATTCCTGAGACGGATAATCATGCCGGCGCGGACATCGCAGTCACTGGCGCCGGGGCGTCGGTCAGCAGCGCGACGAGTGTGGGCGCCGAGGCTAGCTTGGCTTCCGCCACCTTTCTCCCGCACGAGACGATTATCCCCGGCTTGTTTGCAGCCGGCGATGTCCGCGCCGGATCGATTCACCAAGTCATTACCGCGGCCGGCGATGGCGCTATGGCGGCAATTGAGGCAATTTCCTATCTCAAATCTCGCAAAGCTTAGAACAGCCGAGAGCAAGGCAGAAATTAGTATCACGCGCGAAATCCGCTAGTAATTATGCTGAATCTCTACTATACTTGCGAGCTGATGCTTTTATGGGGAGCCGGCGAGAGTGCTTTCAAGATTACTTCTTTACGCATCTTTTTGCCAAAATCACAAATCTATCCTCAAAAACTTGCTATTTTCACAAAATAGCATAAAAAGTATTGACAAAATTAACAATGTGTGCTACAATGTAAGTATGAGCTGTATGAAAAAGGTCGGCTCAAGTACGGTGTTCAGCTTACGAATCTTTGAGGAGGGAAAAGAATGAGTAACATCGGTATTGCAATCATCATGAGTACGGTCGTAATGGTCGTACTGGGCATGTGCACAAGCGTGCAGGACGAGAATGGCGATCTGAAGAGCTGTCGCGGCCGCGTCTGCGTGGTGTTGGGGATAGTTTTGTCCGGATTGATCAGCCTCGCGATTGGTAAAGTCGTCGCTTCCATCTGCGTAGAACCGGCGGCAGGCTTGTTGCTGACGATCGGCGCCTATGTTTTGGGTGCAATCGTAGCGGCGGGAATTTTTCCGCTGGAATTTCTGGTTTTCGTGGTGTCGGCGTTTTTGCGCCACCGCGATTTGCTGGAAAAGAGCTACATGACTACGGCGCAGGATGCCATTAAGCCAAGGCCGGAAGTTGCTCAATCAGAGCCAATGGTAGCTACATCCGTAGCAGATGCCAGCTGTATTTATGGCAAGGCAGCGGGCGCCGAGTTTGATCACATTCCGGCCGCCGCGTCAATTATTTGTCAGCCCAGCCAGGCAATTCGTGGTAACCAGTTGTCAACTTCAGCCTATAACACGGTTCGCGCGGTTGACGCGGAGCGCTCAGTTGCTCAGCAACCTCGCCGGACGGTCAAGCGTGGACAGGTAATTTCTTTGTTGCCACGCTACGTGATCGAGAGTAAGTATATTCTCGTAGTGATGGCTTTGGGCGAGCTGATTCTGGGCGATCGCACTAGGTGCAAAATCACTGCCAGTGTTCCGGCTCATACCACCTCGCGAGTCATTGATACTCGCTCCCGTCGCGCGTCCAACCGGCGCATCGGCTAACCTTTTCGCACTTTTGCAGCCCGCCTTTCGGCGGGCTTTCCCATGCCAACTTATGTCAATTACGCTATAAGTCCTAAAACTCGAAATAAAATAGGCGGGTTCCCCGCACCAGTATCCTGTGCGATTATGCTATAATAATCCTATGCAGGAGACTTTTTATTTTTACGATCTGGAAACTTCCGGATTAAACTCGCGCACGGATCGCATTATGCAATTTGCCGGTCAGCGCACAGATCGGAACTTTCAGTCGATCGGCGAGCCGACGAATCTCCTAGTAGCGCTTTCCGAAGATACCCTGCCAAATCCTGGCGCGATTATGGTCACCGGCATTACTCCAAACGCCACGCGTACCGACGGCATGACGGAGCGCGAGTTTTGCCAGTATTTTATCGACCAGATCGCTACTCCGCATACGACGATTATGGGGTATAATTCGGTGCGATTTGATGATGAATTTATGCGCAATACTTTATGGCGCAATTTTTTTGACGCTTATGAATGGCAATGGCGTGAGGGGCGGAGCCGCTGGGACTTGCTCGACGTCGTGCGGATGACGCGCGCCTTGCGGCCGGAGGGAATTGAATGGCCGCTCACGCCCGAAGGGAAGCCGACGAATCGCCTCGAGCTGATTACGAAGTGTAATGGCATTGTTCACGCTCACGCCCACGACGCGCTCTCCGACGTCGAGGCTTTAATTAGTGTGACAAAGCTAATCCAAGAGAAACAGCCACAATTATTCGATTTTTTGTACAAAATGCGTAGTAAACGCGACGTCATGCGCCTGATTAATCTCGAGAATCCGCAGCCGTTCGTCTATTCCAGCGGGCGCTACCCATCGAAGACTGCTTTTACGACCGTCGCTTATCCGATTGCACCGGCGCCAAACAATTCAATTTTAGTCTATGATTTGCGCTATAATCTCGACGAGCTTCTGCAAGGTGAAGCCGCGGCGCGCGAGGCCGGCACTTTCGACAAAAAGAAGCCCTACCGCGAGCGCGAAATCTGGGAGCGTGATTATTTCCCGGTCGTGAAGAAAATGCAATACAATCACTGCCCAGCTGTCGCGCCGGTCGGAGTTTTGCATAGGGAAGACGGTTGGCAGAAAATTGCGCTAACCGAGGAAACAATGCGCAAAAATCTCCAGAGCCTGCTCGCGCATCCAGAATTTATCGAAAAAATGACTAGATCGCAACGCCCGGAATATACGCGGGCCGACGACGTCGAGTCGATGCTCTACGACGGTTTTCTGGATAATAGTGACCAGCGGCTTTGTGCGGTCGTTCGTCGTAATGGCGCCGATGAGCTGGCAGATTTTCACCCACAATTCCAGGATGAGCGCCTACCGGAGCTATTATTGCATTACAAAGCCAAGAATTTCCCCAGTGCTCTCAGCGAAGAGGAAATGGGCGAGTGGGAGAGTTATCGCACGAAGCGTCTCGAGCGTCAAGCTCCGAAATTCCTCAAAGAAATCACCGATATCCAGACTCGCCTCGCCCAAAATGAGCAAATCAACGGCAAAAGTGTTGACGAATGCCAATATTTGGTCGAGGAACTAATGCTTTGGTATCAAAATTTACAGAGTACGGATTACTAGGAAGAGTGCTTTGTCCTAGAGTCTCAATACTAGCTAGCCTCAGCTCAATGTGATTCGTAAAAATACCGATCTAGTTGCAAAATGCAAGATTTTCATGAAAAAATATTGACAAAAGTAATGATGTGTGCTACAATAGAAGTGTATCGTGTATGCGATATACTCTGCTTCGGCAGTGTAACTTATTAGAAAGGTGGTATTGTGTATGCATTACCAGGAAAAGCAGTGTGTTATTGATATTGTCGGTGGCCCCAGCAAAATGGATTTGCTCATGTCGTTCGCCTATGCGTATGACGAGGAGCGGGCCTTCCCCACGAAGATGAAGGACGCGTCCGGAGCTATCTATGGCATCATTCCGACCAGCGTTTCGCACGAGGACGGGAGCGGAGACTCTTTTAATCTGCGCGGCAGAATCATGAGCCTCTACCCTGGTTCGATGACCAAATCTCTCCGCGTGTGCGCTCCTTACTTGCCGGGTACATTCAGCGGGTACTACGACGCCCAGGGCCGCAAAGGCACTCTGAACGTTGAGCTCCCACTGACCGACGACTAAACCCGTTTTACGCAGCCCAAATCTACTACACATACTTTTTTTCACCTCCTTTTGTTGCCCCTGGCATTACGCTGGGGGCTATTTACATGCCATTGTCCTACCATTATCCCTACCGTACTAGACAGCGGAGAGGAAAGCCATTGATTGCATAGACTACGCTATCAGGTGCCGCCACGATGTTAATGGCACTGAAGGTGTATACATAAACATAGTTATCGCGGCCACCGGCAGCCATTGATGACCATGTAAACCCATTCTGGCCAGAATTACTCACTTCCCCCTCAAGGACTGGATTTCCGCTCCGCACGCAATATCAAGCATCCGAGTAAAATGAGAGCCAAAGCTCTCATTTTTTTGAGGATGCGCAGAGATTTCTACTGCAAAGCAGTAGAACATACGACTAGAAGTGACACTTTTGACAATGTCAGATCCTTGATTAAACGCTCTTAAACCTGTATAATATACGGCAATGAATGATAATTATCTCCGAATCCGCGGTGCGCGGCAAAATAACCTCAAAGATCTCGATGTGGATATTCCGCGCGATAAATTAGTCGTGATTACGGGGTTGTCTGGCTCGGGTAAGTCGAGCTTGGCCTTCGATACGATTTATGCCGAGGGACAGCGGCGCTATGTCGAGAGCTTGTCGAGCTACGCGCGGATGTTCCTTGGGGTGATGGACAAGCCGGACGTCGATAGCATTACTGGTCTCAGTCCGGCGATTTCGATCGACCAGAAGTCGACTAGTCGCAATCCGCGCTCGACCGTGGCGACGGTGACGGAAGTTTATGATTATCTACGCCTCTTGTTTGCGCGCGTCGGCGTGCCGCATTGTCCGATTTGTCATCGCGAAGTGCAGCGCCGCAGTGTCGAGGATATTATTGATGAAGTTATGAAATTACCGCTCGGCAGTAAGCTGATGCTTCTGGCGCCGATTGTCGCACAGAAAAAGGGTAGTTTTCAGCATGTTTCCGAGCAATACCAGGCGAAAGGTTTTTCGCGCGTACGAATCGATGGCATTGTCTATGCGCTGGACGAATTCCCCGAATTAAACAAGAATGATCGTCACGACATCGAGATCGTGGTCGACCGTTTTGTACTGTCGCCAGATTTGCTCAGCCGGATTTCCGGGTCGATTGAGCAGGCGCTGGAGCTTGGGCAGGGGATTATTAAATTGCTGAAAATTAATGACAATAGTACGACGATCGAAGCGCATGGTGTTCGGCAGGCTAGCGCCTCTTTGCGAGGGGGTCCGGAGATTACGATCGAGGATGCAGCGCGCGAAGTCCGCAAGGACGGTGTTGAATTGCCGAATGGTGATACGCTCTATACTTTTTCGCAGCGTTACGCCTGCGAATTGCACCCAGACGAGCTAATTCCAGAGCTGGAGCCGCGCTTGTTTAGCTTTAACGCGCCACAGGGAGCTTGTCCGACTTGTACCGGTCTTGGCACGCGCCTGGAAATTGATCCGAATCTGGTTCTAAACCCGAATTTGACCATCGCGGAAGGCGGAATTCGTCCGTTCAATCGCGTCACACAGGAATCTTGGTGGCTGAAGCGGCTGGACGCAGTGGCGCAGCGGCATGGGTTTTCGGTGCATACTCCGATCGGTCAGCTTTCGGAAGAAAATTTGCAGATATTATTATATGGTACTGGCAAAGAGAAATATGAGGTGACGGTCGGCGGCCACGGCAAATGGGGCAACGGTGCGACTTATCAGTCGACTTACGAAGGCGTCATTCCGACATTGGAGCGGCGCCACAAGGAGACCGAGTCGGACTTTATCCGCAAGGATATCGAGCGCTTTATGCGCGTACACGAGTGTCAGACTTGTCATGGTGCGCGTTTGCAGCCGGCAGTCTTGGCGGTGACGGTGCACGGTCTCAATATTATGGATATGTGTAATCTCGATGTTGACGCGACGTTGGAAGTTTTGAATCAAGATCTGAAGTTTACTGACAGCGAAGCGATCATTGCTGAGCCGATTATTAAGGAAATTCGTGAGCGAGTGAAATTTATGCAAGATGTCGGCTTGGGCTATCTAGAGCTGGGTCGCGCGGCGAATACTTTGTCTGGCGGGGAAGCGCAGCGTATCCGCTTGGCGACACAGATCGGTTCGGGCTTGCAGGGCGTGCTTTACGTGTTAGACGAGCCGTCGATCGGCTTGCACCAGCGCGATAATGATAAATTAATTGCGACTTTGAAGCATTTGCGTGATTTGAAAAATACCGTTCTCGTCGTTGAGCACGATGAAGATACGATGTGCGAGGCGGATTTCATCGTTGATATTGGTCCCGGCGCCGGTAAAAACGGCGGCCGGCTCGTCGCGGCTGGTACGCCCGAGGAAGTCGCCAACGATCCCGATTCGATCACTGGCCAATATCTTTCTGGTCGCAAGACTATTCCGATCCCAAAGAAGCGTCGCAAGCCTAAAAAAGATCAAGAACTGGTCGTGGTCGGCGCACGCGAGAATAATCTAAAGAATATCGACGTACATTTTCCGCTCGGCGTGATGACAGTGGTGTCTGGTGTTTCCGGTAGCGGCAAATCAACTTTGGTGAATGAAATCCTGGCTAATGAACTGCTCGCGCGGCTACATCGCGCGCAGACGGTGGCCGGCCTGCATGAGCGGATCGACGGGATCGAGTTTCTTGATAAAGCGATTGTGATTGACCAGTCGCCGATTGGCCGCACTCCGCGCAGTAATGCCGCGACCTATACCGGTGTGTTTAATCATATTCGCGAGCTCTTTGCCAAGCAGCCCGAAGCTGAGTTACGCGGCTACAAAGCTGGGCGTTTTAGCTTCAATATTAAAGGCGGTCGCTGTGAGACTTGCCAAGGCGACGGCGTCAATAAAATCGAAATGCACTTCTTGCCCGATGTCTATGTGACTTGTCCGACTTGCCATGGCAAGCGTTATAATCATGAAGCACTGGAAGTGAAGTATAAGGGTAAGGATATTTCCGAAGTTCTTAACATGACGATCGACGAAGCGGTGGAGTTCTTCGACAGCATTCCGGCGATCGCGCCGAAATTGAAGACAATTCAAGAAGTCGGCCTGGGGTATATTAAGCTTGGCCAGCCCGCGACGACTTTTTCCGGTGGCGAAGCGCAGCGCATTAAGCTCGCGACCGAGCTCGCGCGCCGCAGTACTGGCAAGACGCTCTACATTCTTGACGAGCCGACGACCGGTCTGCATACCGATGATGTCAATCGCCTCTTGCAGATCCTCGGCAAGCTGGTCGACGGCGGCAATTCCATGATTATTATCGAGCACAATCTTCACGTTATCAAATGCGCTGACTGGGTGATCGACATGGGTCCTGAAGGCGGCCAGAAAGGTGGTCTCGTCATGGCGCAAGGTACGCCCGAGCAGCTCGCCAAAGATTCCAAGACCCCGACCGGCAAGTACCTGAAACAAGTGCTGGGGATGTAAAAACGGTAGGATTAGCAGGTCATAAGCCTGCGCCTCAATATCGTTGTAATTTTTACAACGATATACGGGTACAAATGCCCCAAAATAGGCAAAATTTGACAATCCACAACGAATCACCGTAATGTGGAAAACTGCCGAAACGCGCAAATATAATGCTTGCGTTTTATGGATGGCTCGTGTACAATATTACTAGAAAAAGGTCACACAAACATATCAAATCAAAATACATAAAAAGGAGAATTTTTATGTCCAAAACAACAAAAGCTCTCGCTGCTCTCGGCGTAGTCGCTGGCCTCGGCGTTGCCGCTTTGCCATTGAGTACCTATGCTGCTATTGATAGTGATACTGCCGACATGGGTGTCGATGCAGTAGTTGAAAACTTTATCTCGATCGAGAATACCACTGGTACTGCGGAAGATCGTGTTGTTCATCTTGGAACGCTGGTGAATAATGCTGCTATTGTATCTAAGAATGGTACTGTCAATGTTAAGACTAATGGCGCCAACGGCTTTACTCTTAAGATTAAGCCAACTGCAGCAGGCAATGCTGATATGGTTATTGACGGCGGAACAAGCGGTGCGAAAATTCCTGCCGGCACTCCAACTCCTGGTACTTCTGCCTGGGGCTTTAAGTTAGACGGTACGGATACTTGGATGTCCTTCACTGGAGAAAATGTCACTGAGGCTACTCTGAAGGCTGATTATGCTCTGCCGGCAGATAAAGGCGGCACCGACATCACCGTAAACTTCGGTGCAACCGTCGATGGTGCTCAGCCGGCTGGTACTTACAAGACCAGTGTCACCTTCACTGCTGCTACCAATCCTAACGCTTAGTTGCGAGTGACACTAAAAAATAACCGCCTCTTCATTAGGGGCGATTATTTTATGTGCATTTTTCTAGTTGCTATCTAGCTTATTATTATATATAATATATTAAAAGATAAGGAGGTTAATGTTGAAATTGAAAAGTATTGGACGAGTTTTTTTCGCCGTTTTGTTGAGCATAGTCGGTGTTTCTTTAGTTAATCAGGGCGCCACGAAATACGCTCTTGCGGCTGATATTCCAGAATATCGATTACAGGTCTCACCTAGCCAAGCCGAGTTGAAAGAAATTCAACCAGGCGAAACCTATACTGGTAGCTTTAAGGTACAAAATACGGGACAGAAGCCCTATAAGTTCGAGACTGAGATTGCTCCATATGCTGTTAAGAGCGGGTCTTATGAATCGACTTTTGTTGAAGACAGTAAATATACGCTTATGAAAGACTGGATTACGATCGAAGGCGGAGAGGGCGAGGTGCAACCTGGAGAACAAGCTGAAGTAAAGTATACACTTAAAGTGCCTAACGATGCTCCAGCCGGTAATCAAAACGCAGCTATCACGGTAACGTTACTAAACGAAAACGAATCCTCGGACAGTGGTATCAAGACGATTCAGCAAGTAGCGTTTATCATGTTTTCTAATATCGCCGGTGAGACCCGCGAAACGGCTGAAATTATCGACAATAAAATCCCCAGCTTTTTATTCAATCCGCCAGTTATCGCCACCTCCACTGTCAAAAATACTGGTAACGTCTATACTGCCGCGAAATATATCCTCGAAATCTCATCATTCTTCGGCGGCAAGAATGTCTATACGACTCCAGAAGAAGAGAGCTTGCAGGTGATTTTTCCAGAGACTGAGCGTTACAATGAAGTTTCTTGGGACGGCGCGCCGCAGCTCGGCCTATTCAAAGTGAAGCAAACTATTACAATTTTCGACGAAACTTCCACTACGGAAAAGCTCGTTTTCCTCTGCCCGATTTGGTTTCTCGTAGTAATCATTCTCTTCGTCGCCGTTGCTATCTTCTGGATTGTCAGTCGCCTACTGAAACGTAAACAGGCTTAAACGATTTCGTTACTTCAGCTCAAGCCCGCAAAATCCCAGGTATTTTACAAACCTGGGATTTTGCCTCTCTTCCTACCATTATCCCTACCGTACTAGACAACGGAGGGGAAATGACCAATAACGATGGTGGCTAAGGTTAGGAAACGTCGTAGTTTTATAAATTGCTAACTGTATGGAATAATTTTCGTCTGTATTTCTGGAGTGTTTTGATGACCAGTAATAGCCCTTTTCGCCAACAGTATCGATATATCCGCCTCGAGGAAAAAATAAGCCGCTCCGCACGATCATACCATTATCCCTACCGTACTAGATAGCGGAGGGGAATACCAAGCCAGCGGCCATGGCTGCCGGACGGATAGACATCTGAAGCACTAAAACCGAGGACGAAGGCAAGCCGAGAATCAACATGAGGGCCTGTACGAGAGGACCAGAATGCGGCGTTAGTGCCTGTGCCGGGACTAACGCGACCGTCAGCATATACCGTCTCGCTCCGCACGAAGATCCGATCTTGTAGTTTTTCGCTTTCATACCATTATCCCTACCGTACTAGACAGCGGAGGGGAAATGGATAATTGCGAGTAATATAATCATTAAATACAATAACTTCAGATTCAGTAAAATCAAAATAAAAACTGCGCGGAGTGTCTATACTTGCACGATTAGACCAATGAAAACCGAATAAACCCGACCATCCAATATAGCCGTCACCATAAACATCCCCGCTCCGCACGAAAACTTGGCAGCTTTTTATAGCCATACCATTATCCCTACCGTACTAGACAGCGGAGGGAATTGCCCCAGTGTTTCGTATTGGTGCTTTGTGTTACATTATTATTTTCAGTAAAACTTAGACGATATGTAGCTAATTCCGTAGAAGCTATTGCGGACCAGCAATATCCACGAGTCCCGCTTGCTTCATTAAACGCTTTCGCAGTGGAAAAATGTCCGCTCCGCACGAAGATGCTGCTCCGTCGGATCACGTGCTGAATGTTGCAAGATGAACAACATACCTCGAAAAAGCTACCTTCACACTCTCTCTATTGTTAAGAATATGTCAACAATCACCCAAAACCTAAAATTATCCCTCACTCTGTTGTAATATTTACAACATAAAATCCTGTCTATGCTTGCAAAAATCGAAAAAATGATCAAAACTATGGACAAAACTAGTAAAGTATGCTACAATAGAAAAATAGGGTTCCGTAAAGAGTTAAGCTCTCCCAGGAAAAGCCACAATCAGAGGTTGCTACAGGCGGCAAAATGTAGTAAAATAGCATAAACAAAGGAGTTATTTTTATGTCGAATCAATTGACGCTGGATAAGCGTGTTGCTACTGGTAAAAAACTTAAGGCTCTGCGTGCTGAGGGGATGATCCCGTCGGTAGTTTATGGTCTTGAGAATCCGATTATGACTATCTCTAATTACAATCTGACTGAGAAGGCACTCGCTGAAGTTGGTTATCACTCGCCGCTCGAACTTACGATCGAGGATCAGGCTCAGCTTGCCTTGGTGAAGAATATTGATATTGACCCAGTGAGCCGGCGTATCATTAATGTGGAGTTTCAAGCTATCTCTGCGGATGAAGTTGTTGAAGCGGTCACGCCGATTCGTATCGTCGATTTTGAACAGTCCGAGGCTGCAAAGAAGCATCTCGTGATTTTGCAAGTGATGGAGGATGTTGAGATCAAGGCGCGTCCGTCCGATCTCCCTCAGGAAATTATCATTGATGCCGCAAAACTAGCCGATATTGATGATAAACTCACTGTCGCCGATCTGCAGATGCCTGCTAATGTCGAAGTGGCCGATAAAGAAATGGCCAGCAATACTGTCGTAGCCAGTGTTTACGACCCAGCTGCTGAAGCTGCTGCGCGTGAAGCTGAGTCTGAGACGCCGGCTGAGGCTGCTCCCGAGGCTGATGCCGAAGCTAAGACAGAGTAAACTAGTCAGTTATAAAAGGCAAAACAGATGCCCGCCGTAGCGGTGGGCATCTGTTGTACTATCTCTTGGGGCGGCTCCCTGTAGGCATATCTCGACATAAGCATCTATTCATACCATTATCCCTACCGTACTAGACAGCGGAGAGGAAAAGCGCACCAACGATAATGGCTATTAAGGCTTGCGACATCAATATTTCCGGAACGAAGGTCGTATGCATACTGAACATCTGTATTATTCATTGATGTGGATGTCCATATATATAAACTACCTCCGGTCCAGCCACCAATTAATCCGGAAGTATAATACTCTCCGCTCCGCACGAAATATCAAGTATCCGAGTAAAATGAAAGTTTACTTTCATTTTTGAGGATACGCAGATATTTCTACTGCAAAGCAGTAGAAATATCAAGCGTCTGAGGGCAATAAAAGTAGCTCCCCATTAATTAACAACAAACTCTTCGTGCGGAGCGGTTATAGTGATCGGATCGATCATCAAATCTCTTGGCCGGGATATATAGCAACGTTATGGTCTTCTCGCACGTATCATAATACATATTTTCAGGGTACATGCAACTTAATGTTTAACGATTTGAACGTTTATTCATTCCATAGTTACGGCCGCAGCAACGCTCTTCCCCTCCGCTGTCTAGTACGGTAGGGATAATGGTATGAATATGGTGAATTGCAAACTGTCACTTTACGCCAACGCCGCAGTATCATCCTGTAAATAACGACGCAAGGCGGCCTGAGCAGCTCTATTGTTCTCTGGATTACCTTTCCAAGTCTTCATGAGCGGATCCTGTAAGGCGCGTCCGAAAGCAAAAGTCACTGGCCAAGTATAAGGACCGTTTTTGCAAATGGCGGCCAGATTCTTCGTTGCCGTCTTCGCTTCTTGGCCGCCACTCAGCAACAATACGCCTGCCAAACGTTTCGGCACCGCATTCATTAAAACCGCTGCCGTTGCCACACCGACCTCACTCGGCGTAGACTGCGCGATCGACTGTTTACCGGCGGAAACCATATTCGTCTTTAATAAGCAGCTGGACACATCAACGTGCCGCTGTACTAATTTATCAAAAATCGTCGTCAAAATCCGATGCAAGACCTCAATGCACCTATCAATCGTATAGTCGCCATCATAATCAACTTCCACCTCCAGCATCGGCACCAACCCTGCCAGCTGACATTCTTTGGCAAAATTGGCTAAAGCTTCTGCATTTTTCTCAATCACGATAAAACTTGGCATATTTTGGCCAACATAAAACTTCGCATGCCATTTTGCAAAGCGAAAACCTGCGTCATAATAACGATCTAACCGTATCGCTAAATCTTCCGCACCCAGTGTATAGGTCTCGCGCGTGTCGGCATACTTTGCCTGTCCGCGATCTGCCTTAATTCCCGGAATTATGCCACGTCCCGTCAAATACTCGATATAATCCTGGTTTCGGCTCGTCCTTTGGCCGATCAATTCTTCCGGTAAAATCACGCCACTAATATAATTCGGTAGCTCTGGCGCCGTCAGCAATAATTCACGATAAGCTTGACGCGTGCGACTTGACGCCGAAATCCCAAAATCAATTAAACGTTCGGTCAAAGTATGTTCGGATTCATCTGCCGCCAACACTCCGCGCCTTGGCGCTACCAAAGACTTCGCAATTAATTTTAGATTAGCACGCTTTTCCATTTCTGCTTGTGCTAATTCCTTTAACTTACGCGCTGACAGGGAACTTTCCAAAGTTGCTTGTTCGGCATTAATCCGCGCCCACAAAATTGCATCAGCCGCACTGCCACCCACCGAAATCACTCCCAGCACCGTCGCCACAATCGTCGAATAAACCGTCAGATGTGTCAACATGTCCGTCCGACTCAGATGCCAGCTCTCTTCTTCCTCGCCCATGATAATCTTGCGCGGGCTAATATGGCAAACCAGCTGCGTATTTGGTTTCTCGATTTCGATTTTATCAACAATCTTCTCCGGCTCATGTATCGCCGGCTCATCCTCGACAAACAAAATATCCGCCATATCCGCCAACCGCTGACCCGCTGGCGAAAGATTCTTCTCGACGTGTACAGCTAACTTCGTCGTCGGCGAGAATTTTAGAAAGTTTTTAATCTCATCGACTAATTTTGTCGATACGAACGTCGAACGGTCTACTAGAATCCACTCCGGCGTACCGGCCGGCGTCGACCAATCAGTCTGCTTCCGGCTGCTTGGCACAAAATACGTAATCTCGCCCCCGTGACAGAGAATATAACGGTAATTGTCAGGCTCCGTTTGCCATAAAACCTCACCATTCTGAAACTCGGTCTTCGAACCCAAAATTTTTGCATCAATTCCCAAATGATTTAAAACCGATAGGGAAACCGCCGCGCCGCCATACACACTCGTCCGCCGAAAAAACTGGTGCGCCGCACCATTAAACCCTAGCTCCAACCAACTGATACCGTTTTCGTCTTTCTCGAAGTCATTCGTCCGCTCATCAAGTTTCAGATAGATATCCTTCAGAACATTCCCAATAATCAAAATTTTGCTCATGCTTCCATTATATCACAAGTGTGATACAATAGAAATGCTAAATCAAACAGTTTAATTACTCTGCCGATCGTGGTAGCAATGCGGCTATTTACGCAGTATCCATGATTGGTTAACTGTTTGGTTTAGCGACTAGTAAATAGTCGCATTTTTCGTGGACGCAGAATGCGGCGTTAAAGGAGGTATTTATGGATACTAAGAAAACCAAAGTTGCATGTTTGGCACTTGCGATGATTGGACTAAATATTCTATGCTTAGTGCCGGCAGTTTCCGCTACCGGCGTAGTTATAGCAGACGACACCGGACAAATCACGGGTCTTCCAACGGGCGATACCGGTACGACAGGGTCGGGCAGCTACAACTATGTTGGACAATTGCAAGGCACGGGAACTAAAACTGATTTGCTCAGCATTATTCAGACGATCATTAATGTAGTTATTGGATTAGTAGGCGTGATCGCAGTCGTAGTGATGATTATGGGTGGCATCAGCTTTATTACCTCACAGGGCGACACTAACAAAGTTACGAAAGCCCGCAATACAATCCTGTATGGTGTCGTCGGTCTCATTGTAGCGCTACTCGCCTTTGCCATCGTCAACTTTGTCATGAGTGATATGTTGGGTATTCAAAATAGTTAAATCTAGGATCCATAAAAACTACAGCGTTTAGATAATTCCCCGCGAGTAACCACGGGGAATTCACAGTTTGCACAGAATGATTCAATAAAAATATTACATACCTCTTGACAATTTAACATAAGTATGATAGAATGATAATATCATGCGAATTAGTC